>DATDJF010000177.1:0-26880 GCA_036520715.1 Burkholderiaceae bacterium
TGCCGCGGATCTGGATCTCCTGACCGCTCGGGTCATAGACCTTGCCGGCTTGCGTGTAGTAGCCAGCGGCTGAAGCGCCGAAGCTGGCCGCGGCCAATGACAACATCGCCAGTGCGCGGCAGGCGCACCGAACCAGGCCCAGTTTCATGGCTGTTTCTTTCCGTCGTGGGTGGTTGCCCCAGGGCCGGATGCCTGGATTCACGCCAGCGGTGGGCTGGTCAGGCGGGGCGGGCTGTCACTGCAGAGGCTGTGTCTGTGCGGCAGCCCACACACCATAACGCGATGGGACCCCTGGATCGAAAGCTGTCCCGTCTATGCGGTAACGCACAGTAAGGGGATTGGGGCGGATGGACACATCGGCACACACACTGGGGGGGTCGAGAGGCTACCCACCCAGCTGAGCGCGCGCACTTGGCTCAAGGTCGGGCGCGCTGGCAGCGCGCAGCGCAAGAAGTCAGTTCACCGCGTGCAGCGGTGGCGAGTGCCTGAGCGGCGGCTGCCTAGGGCAGCAAGCCGTAGATCGACACTTGACCTTGCACCCCGACATACACCTTGCCATTGAAGACCGTCGGCACGGCATGCTTGATCGCCTTGCCCGGCGCGTCGCGTGCCGCGTTTTGGGCGCTGGTGTACAGCTCGATGGAAACGTCTGCGGCCACGTGGGCCCGCAGCACGGCCGGTGCACCCGAGCCGTTGGTCTCCAGCATCCACACGATGGCGTTGGTCGCGCCGTTGGCTGAAACGACGGGCGTCGCACCCGGCCAGCGCAGGGTCGATGTCGACTGCCTGGACAGCGCGAGCTTTCCATTGCTCAGCGCGAAGGCCCTCAGCGCATCGCCGGCGGCAGCGAAATAGAGCGTGTTGTTGAAGTACGCCGGCGTGCTGAACACCGCGCACGCACCGGCGCCGCAGGTCCCCACGGGAAAGGATTGCACGATCTGGGTGTCCTGGCCCACGTGGAACCCACCCATGCTGTCGCGGTCGAGCAGGTACACGATGCCCTGCTTGCCGGCGCCCACCATCAGGCGCACCGGACCGCTTGCCTGGTCGGGCAGCAGCAGCGCGCCGCCCGCGCCCAGGTCGGCATTCACGGCCTCCAACGTGGACTGATTGAATGGCGTGAAGTAGTCGGACACGTTCAATGTGGCGTCCCTGAACTTGAGAAACGTACTCCCGTAGCCGCTGCCCCCGGATGTCGCATCGAAGGTGCCGTCCCCGGTGACGGCGTAGACGCTGCCGGCTGCGTCTGCTGCGGGTGGGCGCCAGATGCCGCCCTCGGTTCCGTTTGGCGTGGCACTGAACGCGCCGAGCTGCTTCAAGGTCTTCGCGTCGTAGGACAGCAGCCAGCCGTGGTGATCGCCGAGATCACAGAAGGAGCCAAAGGACACGTAGAGAGCGCCATTGCTCAGCAAGAGTGCGGCGCGTTGGTTGAGCAGCAAGGAACTGAACAACAGACGACCCGCACCGTCATTGGGAGCAGCCGAACCGGCAACGGCAGCCTGTATCAGCGTCGTCGCCACCCCCGACCTCGGACCTCCGGTGGTGATATCGAGGGCGTGAATGCGGTGTGCATGAACACCGTTCTCTTTCGTCATCGCCACCACGTAGAGAGTTCCGGTGACGGCATCGATGACAGGCGTGCTCGTGATCCCGATTTCCGGAACGATGTCTGCGCATTGGGTGTCGCCAGCCGGCACGGTGGTCTTGCCGTTCGCGGGGTCGCTGAAATTGGTGTGCCACAACGGAGCGCTCGAGGCGCCGCTGGCGTCGAAGGCGTAGACGCTGTTGTGCTCAGTGACGACGATCACCAGGTCGTGAAGCTGCCCGGCGATGGGCACGTTCACCACATAGAGCGGCTGGGCGTAGACGTAGCCGTCCACCGGCAACGCACCGAGTTTGCCGAACGTCGCCGTCTTGACGTTGCCGGGCGTGAGAACCGCCTCCAGCGGGTTCAGGCCGGAGCGCATGTTGTCGTTGTGGTAGGTGAGCACACCGCGCAACAGTTCCACCGCGATCGTCGCGCTGCCGCTCTTGCTCGGGTCCTGCACGCTGACGGCCGTGATGGTGCGGCTCGCCACTTGTGGCGAAGGCGTGTATAGCCCGGTCGTCGAGATCCGCCCCACGCTGGCGTTGCCGCCCGCGATGCCATCCACACGCCAGGTGACTGCAGAGTTGGCTGCGGCCCCGACGGTCGCCGTGAAGGCCTGGGGCTGGATCGTCGAGACCGTCGCCCCGGTGGGTGTGACCCGAACTGTCACCGGTGCAGGTGAAGGTGCCGGTGCGGGTACCGGGGCAGGCGCGGGCGCGGTGGCGGGCGGTGGGCTCGCAGGGTCGTCGCCACCGCCGCCGGAACACCCGGCGAACAAGCTGATGAGCAGCACCGGTACGGTCCCGGTTCTCCAGCAGTCGAATCGTGCAAGGCACATAGACACGCAAGCCTCCTGCCGCCTGACATTTGCGCCGTCTGGCATCCACATGGATCGATCGACGACGATTCGATCGCTCGCAGTTTGTGCGTCGCCTTCCCCTGCGGTCGGTGCGGTTGCGCACCGACCGCCGGCCCGGCACAGAATGAGTGGAGCGCGCCGAGGTCGGTGGAGCGCTCAGCGACTTCCCCGCCGGCCTTGATCGTCACGCCCTGTGCAGGGCTTCGAGGCTCGAGTAACAAGCGCAGGACGCTGCTTCGAGACCTTCGCGGTCGACGATCCTGATCTTGCCTCGGATGTACCTGATCAGGTTGCGAGACTGCAAGGCACCTGACGCCAGTGTCACCGATACCCGTGTCACGTCCAGGATCGTGCTCAGGAACTCCTGCGTCAGCAGGATCTCGCGCGACTTCAGGCGATCACTGGTCATCAACAGCCAACAGGCCAGGCGCTGCTCGAAGACATGAGAGGCCACACAGGCGACGGTCTGTCTCGCGTGATTCATCTTCACGCAGGCATAGCGGCACAATTCGCGCTGCAGTTGCGGGCATCGCTGCAACTCGCTGTCAAAACAAGCGGCCGACATGCGCAAGGCCGTGCCGCCGGCCTGCACCAGGGCGCGAGTGGGCGAAACGTCGACTCCGAGTGCCAGTGCGATGCCGACCATGCCTTCGTAGCCGACGAGCCCGGTTTCGATGGCTCGTTGGCCCGCTGTGGTCGTCAACAGGCAGACGACGCAATCGACGGGGAAGTAGACATATCGGATCGGTGCTCCCGGTTCGTGGAGCACTTCGCCGAACTTGAGCGTGACCGGCTCGAGGCCGGGCAGCAGGCGCTGATAGTCGGCGCGAGGCAGCGCCGCAAGCACGCTGTTGGCCACCGGGGCTTCGAATGCCGCCTCCGTGCTTTCAGCAGATGCACGCCTTGCAGCAACCCGCAGCGCACGCCGCGCCGCAGGAAACAGGATGACGTTGGCACCGCCGTAGTCGATGACGGCGTCGATTTCGCCGGCCTCGATGGCCTGCCGTTCGAGGCCACCCTCGGGCAGCCGTGCAAGCGCATCGCGCAGCACCGGCGATCTCGACCCTGCGCGGATGTTCATGGACCCGCCATCATTCGACGACGGGCTTCAGCCCGAGTGCGAGCAAGACCCGCAACTTGTCGCTGAGGTTGCCGACCACCTGCGCCGCCGGTTGCGGCGACAGTTTGGTGAGGCTGGGTGTGACAAGCACACCTTCGGCCATCGCGCGCAACGGATTTTCGAGCACATCGACGATTTCCAACTTGTGTCCGTTGTTCAGGTATTCCGCACAGATGGCCTCGAGGTTGGCAATGGCCAACAACGAATTGGGAGCGTCGCCTGCGACGTACAGACGCAGCGTGACAACCGTCGTGAAGCCCTCGGCCGGTACCGAGGCCTTGCGTGCACGTCGGCTCACTTTGCGGCCCCGTTTCCGCCTGCCCTCACCGATTTTTCTGCGGAGTCCGCGCCGCGCCTTCTGCGCAACTCGCTCTCCAGTTGGTTCGAGGACGCCGTCTGGACGTCGTCTTCTCCGGCGTACAAGGCCAATTCGGCGCGCTGGCTCTCCTGATCCAGCTGAAGCGCCCTGATCTGGGCGGATGTGCTGACCTCGGCAAGCTGAAGCGCGCGGCGCTTCTGATCGACCTGCGCGCGGTGACGCAGCTTCCTGGCGCTCTCTTCGGCCTCCTTCTCCCAACGCAGCGTGCCCATCAACACCTCGCCGCCTGCGCTGTAGACGTCGGACAGCGCCGGGCCCGAGCTGCTGAGGATGAGCTCTCGCACCTGGTTGGAGTGCGACGTTCCGCGCGACTTGACGATCGTGAGGGCGCGGTTGCGTTCGCCGCTTCGCACCAGATACGACAGGTGGATCCACGTATCGGCAACGGTCGATACCTGCAGGTCGGTGGCTTCCCCCGCCGGCCCGTCGATTTCGCTCAGCGCCGTCACCATCAATGTGATGTCCTCGTCCTTGACCATGTAGATGAGCCGGTTGGCCACCGTGCGCGCAGCCTCGAGCGCACCCGACTTGGCGATCGCCGTCAGCGGATCGATCGCCATGCACTGCGGCCGATGTTCGCGGATCAGCGACTTGATCTTGAGCAGGTGCTCTTCCGCGCTGACGCCTTCGGTGCGTGCCGAATACAGCCGCAACAGGCCGGACTTGAGGTGCGCCTTGAGGTGGATGCCCACCGACGAGAGATTGCGCATGATCTGTTCTGCGCTCTCGTCAAAGCTCACGAACAACGCGCGCTCTCCGCGCGCGCAGGCCGCCTCGATGAACTTGCCCGCCAGGGTGGTCTTGGAGGTGCCGGGCACACCCGTGATCAGCGTGCTGCTGCCGCGAAACACGCCGCCGCCGAGCATGGTGTCGAGGCGAGTGAAACCGGCGCTGAGCCGCTGCGTCGAAGCCTTGTGCCCAATGGTCAGCGGCTCGGTGGCACCGACCTCGATACCCGATGGCCCGAAGCTGAGGGGAAACTCCGCTGGCGCGAAACCCGACCCGCGGTATTTCGTGATCTGCAGGGTCTGCACCGAAATGCGATCTTGCTGGCGTCGCTCGAGTCGCACCACACAATCGACCATGAACTGCAGGAAGCCGTAGTGCCCGGCTTCGGAGGATCCACTGTCCGACTTGGCCGTGACGATGCCGGTCAGCGCGTTGTCCGCCAGCCAATCGCGCAGTCGATAGAGCTCGCGCATTTCGGCAGCGGGATCCTGCAGCAAGGCCAGCAAGACGTCGATGCCGTCGAATACGATCCACTGCGCGCCGATCTCCTGCTTCTTGGCCGCAAGCATGGCCAGCATGCCGGCCAAGTCGAAGTCGCCGGCCGTGACCAGCGTGGGCGACAAGTGCGCGTCCATGAAGAACAGCTTCTTGGCCGACAGGCTCGCCAGTCCCCAATCGAACGTGGCGCCGTTGGCGACCAGCTGGCGAGGGCTCTCCTCGAAAGCGACGAATATCCCGGTCGCTCCTTGGCCGTGCACGGCATTCACCAGGCATTGCAGCGCGAACACGGTCTTGCCCGCGCCCGGGCCACCGACGACCAAGCTCGTGCGGTGGCGCGGCAGTCCACCTTGACTCAGCTGATCGAATCCCTCGATGCCGGTGGGCAGTTTCGCCAGCGGCTGAGTGGGTTTTCTTGTGGTACCGATAGAGGGCCTCGCTTTCGAGCGAATCGCATTCGGCCGCGAGCGCCGGACGACCCCGAGCGCATACAGTGACCTCAATCATCCGTATACACATGCACTTGGGCGATGTATGTCTGCTAGCGCACAGAGCCCAGTGGCCCCACACGACACGTCGCAAGCGGGCGCCGGAAAGGCTTCAGGTCGCCTCTTTGTCGGGCAGCAGGCGGTCGTACTCTTTCTTGACCACCGCATAACACTCGCAGGTGCGACGCTCCAGCCCCGGCCGGTCGAGCACCGTGATGCGGCCGCGCGAGTAGCGGATCAGGCCCAGCTTTTGCAGCTTGAGCGCGCCTTCGGTCACGCCTTCGCGGCGCACGCCGAGCATGTTGGCGATCAGCTCCTGCGTCATCACCAGTTCACTGCCCTTCAAGCGGTCCAGGCTGAGCAGCAACCATCGGCACAGCTGCTGATCCAGCGAGTGGTGGCGATTGCACACCGCCGTCTGCGCCATCTGCGTGATCAAGGCCTGGGTGTAGCGCAACAACAGGTGCATCGCCGGCCCCGCCTGTTGAAACTCCAGCTTGATCAAGTGGGCCTTCAGGCGCAGGCCCAGTCCGGCGCTTTGCACCACCGCCCGGCTGGGCGTGGATTCGCCGCCCATGAACAGCGAAATGCCGACCACGCCCTCGTTGCCTACCACCGCAATCTCGGCCGACGCGCCGTTTTCCATCACATACAGCAGCGAGACGATGGCCGTGGTGGGAAAGTACACATGGCTCAGCGTGCGCCCCGACTCGTAGAGCACGTGACCCAGCGGCATCTCCACCGCCTCCAGTTGCGGCAGCCAGCGTTGCAGGTCAGCCGGAGGCAGCGAATTCAGCAGTTCATTCGTCTTGGGGTCAGGCACAGGGCCCATTGCCGCCTTTTCGGTTTGGCATCGGTCGACACCGGGAGGCCGGCGCGAGGGCATCGCGCACATGAACAGGTTGACAGTGCGACCAAGCATTGTATGTTCGATACCGTACAAAGCATCGTCTCTTTCTGCGGTGGGTGACCGGTGGTGGCTGCGTCTGCCAGCGCACAGACGCGCGCGTGCCAGCGCTCTACAACCGGCCGCTTGCAGCGCCGTCGCCGCGATCGAAGGTCGCGTTGGCGCCCTGGGCGTCGTCGCGCCCCGCGCCAGCCGCTAGTGCAGGTTGTCGGCCGCGAAACCCCAGTTGATCAATTTGTCGAGCAGCACCGTCACATGCTCGGCGCGCCGGTTCTGGTAGTCCAGGTAGTACGCGTGTTCCCACACGTCGATGGCCAGCAGCGGGCGTTGGCTGGGCGAGCTGGGGCCATGCGCGTTGCCGGTGTCGAGCACCTTCAACTCGCCCGCCTCCAGCACCAGCCAGACCCAGCCGCTGCCGAAACGCTTGGCCGCGGCCGCCGCGAGCGCGGCCTTGCAAGCCGCCACGCTGTCGAAGCAAGCCTCGATCAGCGGCTTGATCGACGACGGCGGCTCACCGCCGCCTTGGGGACGCAGGCTCTGCCAATAGAAATTGTGGTTCCACACCTGCGCGGCGTTGTTGTAGACCGCGGCATGCTCGGTTTGGTTGGCGGTGGCGATGACGATCTGCTGCAACGACAAGTCCGCGTAAGGCGTGTCCACAACCGCCTTGTTCAAGGCGTCGATATAACCCTGGTGATGCTGGTTGCGGTGCAGGCCCACGGTGCGCGCCGAAATAAACGGCGACAGCGCGCCTTCGACGTAAGGCAACGGCGGCAGCACATGCGGGCCGATTGCTGCCATGGAACTCAGCGTCGTCATGGCCATGGTCGTCGATCTCCTTGTGCTTGCGCAGTGAATGCACTCACCTTAGCCGGGCCGTCGCTCGGCGTCGGTGCGGTCACGCACACGCGGTACGAAAACGGCATCGTCCTACGTCGACTAGCGTCATGCGCCGATGTCCGACATCCGCGGCGACACCTACAGTCGCGCCTCGCTTCGACGTGATTCGCAGCGATCCGACCGAACTCAAACCGAAAGCCACACCATGGTTGCGCGCAACAAATCCGGCAACGTCGAGCCTCTGGCTCGCGTGCAGACCAAACGACTGGCGCTCAACGCAACGGCCATCGAATCGGCCCGGCACAGCCTCGATCAAGGCGCGTTGACGCCGCACTACGGGCCGTGGCGCCAGGACGTGATTCAACTGCTCAACGACTCGCTGGCCACGGAACTGGTGTGCGTGTTGCGCTACAAGCGCCATCACTTCACTGCGGCAGGCCTCGCCTCGCCGAAGATCGCTGAAGAGTTTCTCGTGCATGCCAATGCCGAAGCCGCGCATGCGGACCGCCTGGCACAGCGCATCGTGCAACTCGGCGGCGAGCCTGACTTCTCGCCCGATACGCTGACGCGGCGCAGCCATGCTGCCTATGACGAATCGCAAGAATTGAAGGCGATGCTCAAGGCCAACCTGGTTGCCGAGCGTGTGGCCATCGAGGCCTACAGCCAGATGATCGCGCTGATCGGTGACAAGGATTCCACCACCCGCCGTCTGCTCGAGGACATCCTCGCCGACGAGCAGGAACACGCCGAAGAACTGAAGGACTGGCTGGCCGACTGACGGTACGGCCGCGCCTCTTGATCATCCGTCGAATCCCACCACACCCATACTTTCACTGGAGACTCACCATGTTCATTCGCACCACACTCGCAGCCGCAGCCGCTGCCATTGCATTGATCGCCTTGCCCGGCTGCGCAGTCACGCGCGGCCAGGAAACCACTGGCGCCTACATCGACGACAGCGCGATCACCACGGCGGTGAAGGCCCGCTTCGTCGACAACAAGGATGTCGATGCGTCCTCCATCGCCGTCGAAACGCTGAACGGCACGGTCATGCTGTCGGGCTTCGCCAAGAACGCGACCGAGAAATCGACCGCGGAAACCCTGACCTGGAAGGTCAACGGCGTGAAGGCGGTCAAGAATCAGATCGCCGTGCGTTCTTGATCACACCGGCCGCGCGTCTCTGAGAGACCAATGTGGCTTAGCGAACAGAAACGAGACCCCTCGCAGCCGCAAAGTAGCGGCTGCCGTCACCACCGGGGTCGATCATGACATCGCGCATTCGGACTTCGACTTACAAGGGCTCATCCGTCACCGTACGGTGGGAAGAGCTGAAGCGAGTCAATCCTCCGGGCAGCCTGTTCATCGCGGGCTACGCGCTCACGTCGGGCAACGGAAGGCAATCCGATTGGCTTCAGTTCAACTCCCCGACCTTTCACACCCACGACACCGCTGTCGCCTACGCGCTGGGCGAGGCCCATCGGTTCATCGATTCCGCTGCAGGTGAATGCGTCGCCTCGCGCAACGGCAATGGAATCACCACATGAACATTCACTTGAGTGCGGGGCCCCTGGTTTCATTGCTGGCAGGGATTCTGATCCTCGTCATGCCAAGGCTCCTGAACTACATCGTGGCCGTCTACTTGATCGTGATCGGCCTGATTGGCCTGTTTGGCGTCGGCACGCTTCGCTTGAACTAGGGCATTGCCATCGCTAGCGCTATCAGCGCCTGTTCGCGGGCCTTGAAGAAGACTTAGGGGTTCTGGTGTGTTTGAGAGTTCTCAATGGGCCTCACGCGGATTCAGATGTCCGCGCTGCAACGGTTCTATCTGCCGCATCAGGCGCCGTCTGCTTGATCGCATAGCCAGCCTATTCACACCGGTCCGCCGATACCACTGCTCGAACTACTGTGGATGGGAAGGCAATTTGCGCGTGCGTGTCGACCCTGCGTCTCCATCCGACCCGATGCGCACGAAATCTTGAACGGCAAATCACGATGTCGCACGACAGGAAGTCGCAGTACCGAGGGTCGGTCGTGACCGTCCGCTGGAAGGAATCGAAGCCGGCCACATCACCGGGCAAGGTGTTCACGGCAGGCTACATGCTCACGTCGGCGAGCGGCAGGCAGTCTGATTGGCGCAGCTTCGCCACGCTGCTGTTCCACACCTCCGACACCGCCGTCGCTCACGCGCTCGGTGAGGCCTATCGGTTCATCGATGGCCAGCTGGCCGGCAGTCGTCAAGGCAAGGGAGCGAGCGGACCGGAGTAGGCGCAGGGCCCCTATCGCGCCGCACGCAGACGCCTTGCCTCGTCCTTGATCAGACGAACCAGCCTGCCCGCTGCGGCGTTGAGCGGCGAGTCCCGCTTGATGAACAGGCTCATCGTGGACGAGGCCATCTTCTCGCGGACGCGAATCGGCTCGAGCAGCCGGTCGGCGATGCCGAGCGCAAGCAACGACTTGGGAACCGTGGCGATGAGATCGGATTGCGCCGTGATCGCGATCAGCCCTGGAATCGACTCGCAGCGAATGGCCCAGCGCGGTGTGGGCAGGCCGGCGGCGGTGAACATGTCGTCGACGACGAGGCTTGCGGTGCCGAGGCCGGCGGTGATCCATTCGCAGTCCATCAGGTCCGCCAGCGATCGCTTTGCGGCGAGGGGATGGCCGCGTCGCACGACGATCGCCATCTCGTTCGGATAGAGCGGCACCGCGACGAGGTCGCCGGCCAGGGGTGCGCGCAACGACGGGCCCAGTGCGAAATCGAGTGACCCGTCGCGCACGCGCGGCAGCGTCGCCGCCGGCATGCCCTCGATGATGCGGATCTCCACCGGAGAGTGGCGCCGCAGCAGCTTGAGCGGCCCCGGCAACAGCGCTGCCGCGGCAGCGGGCGACGCGCCCAGCACGACAGGGCCGCCCGCCTGCTTCGCCGCATCGGCGAGTTCAGCCTGCCCGCGCTCGATCTCGCGGCACGCGCTTCGGGCACGCAGCAAGAACGTGTGCCCGTGCTTGGTCAGCTCGGTGCCACGAGCCGTGCGGCGGACAAGCACCACGCCGAGCTGGGCTTCGAGTGCACGCAGGCTCTTCGTCGCTGCCGGCTGGGAGACCCCGAGCGCGCGCGCCGCCCCACCGACGCTGCCGGTTTCGGCAAGCGCGACGAACTGACGCAGCTGGGCAAGACTGAGTGGCATAACCGGATGTTATGGGCAAGAAGCTTACGCCATCTGGCGCGGGGGCGGCGGCGCTGCTCAACTGGTTGCATCACTCCTGGAGTTCGGCATGCCGGCCGCAGCAATCAGCAAGCTTGCCCTGTTTGCACTCTGCGCCGCCTTCGCGGCCGCGGCGCCGGTCGCGGCGGCCGAGAGTTATCCATCGAAGCCGATCCGGCTCATCGTCACGGCAACCGCCGGTGGACCGCCCGACGTTCTCGCCCGCTGGCTCGCCGAGCGCCTCGCCCCGGCGCTGGGAGCGGTCATCGTGGTGGAGAACCGGCCCGGTGCGGGTGGCAACGTCGCGATGCAGGCAGCGGCGCGCAGCGCGCCCGACGGCTACACGCTGGTCATCGCCGGCCAGGGCCCTTTCGCGCTCAACCCGCACATGTACGCCAACCCGGGCTACAACCCGATCGGAGATTTCGCGCCGATCACCCAGATCGAACGGGGCGCACTGCTGCTCGCCGTGAACGCGGAGGTGCCGGTGCATTCGGTCGCGGAACTGATCGCACTCGCGAGCAAGAAGCCGGGCGAGCTGAACTACGGCTCCCCCGGCACGGGCACGCCGCCGCATCTGGCCAGTGAGCTTTTCAATCGAAGCGCGAATGTGAAGGTCATGCATGTCCCGTACGCCGGCGCGCCCGCGGCGATGCTCGACCTCATCGCGGGCCGCTTGACCTTCACTTTCGGCACCGTCAACGTACAACTGCCGCAGGTCAAAGCCGGCAAGATTCGCGCGCTCGCGGTCACGAGCCCGACGCGGCTCGAAGCGCTGCCCGAGATTCCGACTGTCGCCGAATCGGGCCTGCCCGGTTTCGAATACACCGGATGGCTCGGCATCGCAGCCCCGGCGGGCACGACGGAGCCGATCATCGAGCGGCTCCAGCGCGAGATCGCGGCGATCCTGCTGACCGATGAGGCGCGCAAGTACTTCGCATCGTACGGTCGCGAGCCGGTGGCAAGCACGCCCGCGGCGTTCGCGGCGTTCATTCGCATGGAGCACACAAAGTGGGGCCGTGTGATCCGCGATTCGAACATCCATGCCGAGTAGGCTTGAGCAGGCATCCATGTCCGACACGCGCTACGTTTTCGACAACGCGCACGGAGAGACCCGCGAGCGCTTCCCCGCACTCTCCGATCTGTACGACGACGAGACGATCCGCCGCCTGCAGGCGATCGGTGTGGCGCCGGGATGGCAGTGCCTCGAGGTCGCGGCTGGTGGCGGCAGCATCGCCCAGTGGCTTGCCGGCCAGGTGGGCACCAGCGGGCGGGTGCTCGCGACCGACCTCGATACGCGTTTTCTCGAATCGCTCGATGACTCCGCCATCGAGGTGCGCGCGCATGACATCGTGCGCGACCCCTTGCCCGATTCGGCATTCGACCTCGTGCACGCACGTTTGATCCTCGTCCACCTCCCTGAACGCGAGCTGGCCCTCGCGAAGATGGTCGGCGCTCTGAAGCCAGGGGGCTGGCTGGTCTGCGAGGAATTCGATTCGCTGTCGATGGCGGCCGACTCGGCGTTCCATCCGGACGAGTACGCGCCGAAGGCGCAGGCCGCCCTGCAGCGCGTCATGGCGTCGCGCGGCGCGAACACGCGCTACGGGCGGGACTTGGCCGCACGCATGCGTGCCCTGGGCCTGGTCGACATTCGCGCGGATGGGCGGCTGGCCATGTGGCAAGGCGGGTCCGCCGGGGCGCGGCTGTTTCGCGCCAACTTCGAGCAGCTGCGAGAAGATCTGCTGCGGATCGGCTTGCTCACGCAGGCCGAGCTGGACGATGACCTCGCCCGCCTCGAGGACCCGCGTACCCTGTTCTCCTCGCCGGTGATGTGGACCGTGAGCGGGCGCAAGCCGCAGGGATTGCCATAGTCCAGTGGCGTCGCTTCAGGTACGAAGCGAGGTCACGCGTCGCTTCACATCACCACGCGCACCACATGCACAACGCCGTCGTCGACCAGCGCGACGCCGGCGCCCGGCTGCAGTTCGCCGTCGACGGTGACTGAAGGCATGTCTGCGCCGGCGCGGACGATGTGAATGCGGTAGTTGGTCTCGCGGAAACGGTAGTCCACGCGGTAGCCAGGCCAATCGGCCGGCAGGCACGGGCGGATGAGCAGTCGGGCCCCGCTGTCGTCGACCTGCAGCGACAGCCCGAGCAGCGACTCGACGATCAGCCGATACATCCAGCCGGCCGAGCCGGTGTACCAGCTCCAGCCGCCGCGCCCCGTGTGCGGCGCGACGCTGTAGACGTCGGCGGCCACCACGTACGGCTCGACCTTGTAGATCGCCACCTCCTCGGGCGTGCGACCATGGTGCAGCGGATTGATCAGGTCCATCACCTGCCATGCGCGCTGCGCGTCGCCGAGTGCGGCATAGGCCATCGCGGCCCAGATCGCGCTGTGTGTGTACTGCCCGCCGTTCTCGCGCACGCCCGGCACGTAGCCCGCGATGTAGCCGGGGTTCGGGCCGCGGCGGTCGAACGGCGGGTCGAGCAGTTGCACCAGGCGGGCCTCGGGGCGCACCAGGTGCGTCGCCACGGCATCCATGGCGCTGCGTACGCGCTCGTCGCTGCCGACTCCCGACAGCACCGCCCAGCTCTGTGCAATCGCGTCGATGCGGCACTCGGGGCTGTCTCGCGCGCCTAGCGGCGTGCCGTCGTCGAAGAAGGCGCGGCGGTACCACTGGCCGTCCCAGCCGGACTCCTCGAGCCGGGTAGCGAGGCCGGCGCGCTCGCTGTCGCACTGCCGCGCGAACGCCTCGTCGTGATGCCGGCGCGCCAGCGGCGCGAACTCGCGCAGCACTTCGCACAGGAAGAAGCCGAGCCACACGCTTTCGCCGCGGCCCTCGTGCCCGACACGATTCATGCCGTCGTTCCAGTCGCCGGCGCCGATCAGCGGCAGGCCGTGTGCGCCGTAGCGCTGCCCATGCAGCACCGCTCGCCGCGCGTGCTCGTACAGGCTCGCCGTCTCGGCCGCGCGCCCGGGCAGGTCGTACCACGACTCCTGGTGCGGCGCCACCGGTGGGCCGTCGAGGAATTCCACGGCCTCGTCGAGCACGCCGGTGTCGTTGGTCGCCTGCACGTAGCGGCACAGCGCGAGCGGCAGCCAGAGGTAATCGTCCGAAATGCCCGTGCGCACGCCGCGCCCCGCCGGCGGATGCCACCAGTGCTGGACGTCGCCCTGGACGAACTGTCGGCTCGCGCTGTACAGCAGGTGCTCGCGCAGCATCCAGGGCCGGGTGTGGACCACCGCCATCGCGTCTTGCAGCTGATCACGAAAGCCGAAGGCACCGCCAGACTGGTAGTAGCCGCTGCGGGCCCACATCCGGCAGGCGATGGTCTGGTACATCAGCCAGCCGTTGGCCAGCAGGTTCAACGACGCATCGGGCGTGGCGACCTGCACGGCGCCCAGTGCATCGCGCCAGTGCGCATCGACATGTGCGAACGCCGCCAGCGCCGCCGCGCTGCCGCGGTGGCGCTGCACCAGCAGGCCGGCCTCGTCGGCGCTGCGGCCCATGCCGAGGCGAAACACGATCTCCTGCGACTTGCCCGGCGCCAGCTCGATCGCCACCTGGATCGCGCCGCACGGGTCGAGCCCGGCACCGGTGCGGCCGGACAGGTGCGCGCGGCGCATCGCCGCCGGCCGGCGCAGCGAGCCATTGCGGCCGATGAACTCGTCGCGGTCGGCGGTGATCGATCCACTCGTGCGGTGGCCGGGATCGACATCGAGGAATGCGATCCAGTCGCCGAAGTCGTTGCTGTAGCGGTTGCGCGCGTAGAGCGCGCCGTTGTCTGGCGCGATCTCGGTGTGGATGTGCGGCGCGGTCCGCTCGCGCAATTCGCCGAGCACCCACTCGACGTAGCCGGTGGCCGAGAGTCGACGCTGGCGCAGGCTGTCGTTGCGCAGCACCAGGCGCGAGAACTTGACGGCGTCGTCCAGCGCGACGAAGACCGTCAGTTCGCTGTGCACCCCGGCCTCGTCGTGCTCGAACACGCTGTAGCCGAAGCCGTGGCGAGTGCGGTACGGCGTTCCCGCAGCTTCCTCGCGCGGATCGGCGGCGGGCAGTTGCGACGTCGGCGACCAGACCTGGCCGCTGTCCTCGTCGCGCAGGAAGATCTCCTCGCCGCCCGTGTCGGCCACCGGGTCGTTGTGCCACGGCGTCAGGCGCAGCTCGTGCGCGTTCTCGCACCACGTGTACGCGCTGCCGGCTTCGGAGACGATGGTGCCGAAGCGCGGATTGGCGATCACGTTCACCCACGGCGCCGGCGGACGGTGCTCGGCATCCGACCGGATCACGTACTCGCGGCCATCGGGCGAAAAGCCGCCGATGCCGTTGAACAGTGTCAACCCTTTCGTGCCGGGCGATGACGGTGCCACAACCGCGGGCTGCGGCTCGCGCGCCGGCTGCAGCAGCGGTGGCCGGCGCTCCGCCACACGCTTGACGGCCACCTGCTGCTCGAGGCTGCCGAGGCGGTCGCTGATGACGGCGCGCGCCACCGCCTGCAGCAGCACGCGGTCCTCGGGGGCGATGTGCTCGGCATGGCGCACGAAGATGCCGCCGGGCCGGTCGACCGCATGCGACTCGGGGCTGCTCGCGATCAGGCCGAGCATCTGCTCCTGCAGCCGCTGGCGGTAGACGTCGCGCTCCTCGTTCCAGATCACCAGATCGACGGCCAGCCCCTTGAGGCGCCACCAGGCATGCGCCTGCACCATCTGCCGCACGAGCTCGATGCTGGCGGCACTGCTGATGTGCAGCAGCACGATCGGCAGGTCGCCGGAAATCGCATACCCCCACAGGCCCGATTGGCCGCGCCGGTTGAGCAGCAGCGCGGCGGCCTCGGCGCGCATGGTGGGCTGCGAGTAGACGACGGTGTTGGCGAGCCGGGCGAACGTCTGCGCATCGGCCTCGCTCGCGTTGAGCTGGCGCAGGATCACCTGGCTGTGCGTCCACGCCAGCTCGAACGCGCGGTCGGCCAGACGGCGGTCCATCGCCTTGTGTGCCAGCGCCAGGCAGGCATCGCGGCTGTCGGCCGCACCGTAGACGATGTCGACCAGCGCCGTCTCTTCGGGCTCCAGCGTGATCACCCGCCGGGTCGCGGCGATCGGGTCGAGCACCGAGCCAGACGCGCCTGACAGCGGCGCGGCATCGCGCATCGCGGCCGGCGCGTGCGGCCCACGGCCACGGCCGATGAAGCGCGCGCGGTCGGTCTCGTGCGACGCCGGCCCGACACGCCGCGCGTGCACGGCCACGAGGTGGAACATCCAGGACGGCTGCTCCTCCGCCGAGCGCGGCCGCCGCGAGCACAGGATCAGCGACGGCTGCTCGAGCACCTCGGTCTGCACGAACAGCTTGCTGAAGGCCGGGTGCGCCGCATCGGCGGCGGCCGGCGACATCACCACCTCCGCGTAGGTGGTGAACTCGATGCTGCGGCGCGAGTGGCTGCGGTTGGTCAGCCGCAGGCGGCGCAGCTCGATGTCGTCTTCGGGAGAGACCACCACCTCCGTGTACGCGTCGATGCCCTGGTCGCGCCGCCGGAACTCGGCACGTCCTTCGCTGAAGATCGCCTCGAAGCGGTCGGCCTGCCACAACGTCGGTTGCGGCGTGGTCGACCAGAAGGTGCCGGTCTCGGTGTCGCGCAGGTAGCAGAAGCTGCCCCACGCGTCGGTCGTGCCGTCCTCGCGCCAGCGCGTGACCGCCACGTCCTTCCAGCGGCTGTAGCCGGCGCCGCTGTTGGTGAGCATCACGTGATAGCGGCCGTTGGACAACAGCTGCACTTCGGGCGACGGCGTGTGCGACGTCGCGATCACGCGCGGCGGCGTCTCGGTGGTGGGCTGGCCGCTGCGGAAGTCGACGCGTTCGGTCATCTCCGGGTGGAACGGCACCGCGCGCGGCACACGTTCCTGCAGCAGCAGCAGCGTCGCCTGCAGCGCGGGGTCGGCTTCGAAGCGCCGCTGCATCGGGCGCTCGAGCAGCAGGTACGCCAGCGCCAGCAGAGCCATGCCCTGGTGATGCGCCATGTGCGAGCGAACCACCGCGCTCTTCTCGCCGCGAGGCAGCCGCGACGGCGTGTAGTCGATCGCCTCGTAGAAGCCGTAGGTGCTGGCCAGGCCCTCGGCCGCGAGACGTGCCAGGTTGAGCACCGCGGCCTTGGGGTCGACCATCAGCGCCATCATCGTCGCGTAGGGTGCGACCACCAGGTCGGCGGCGAGACCGCGCTTGAGCCCGAGCCCGGGCACGCCGAACGCGCGGTACTGATAGTTGAGGTGGGCGTCGGTGGTGTTGTAGCCCGATTCGGAGATGCCCCAAGGCACGCCGCGCTGGCGTCCGTAACGCACCTGCCGCTCCACGGCGCCGCGCATGGTCTCGTCGAGCAGCGTGTTCTCGTAGCTCGGCATCACCAGCATCGGCATCAGGTACTCGAACATCGAGCCGCTCCACGACAGCAGCACCGTCTTGCCTTCGAGGGTGACGAGCTGACGGCCGAGCGCGAACCAGCTCGCCTGCGGGATCTGGCCGCTGGAAATCGCCACGAAGCTCGCGAGCCGCACTTCGGAGGCGAGCAGGTCGTAGTGGCCGGCATCACGCCGCCGATCGTCGACGTTGTAGCCGATGCACAGGAGGTCGCGCCCCGGGTCGTAGAGGAAACTGAAATCCATGTCGGCCATGGCGCCGATGCGCTCGGACAGCTGCAGCAGCTTGTCGCGGCGGGTGGCGAGCGCCGCTGCGTCCCATTCGCCGGCCGACGACCCCGCGGCCTCGGTGAACAGTGTTTGCACCTCGCTGACGGCCGCTTCGCACTGGCGTTTCAGAGCCAGCGCCCAACGCTCGGCCTCGGGCCGTTGAGGGTCGGCCTGCAGCGGCACATCCACTGCCAAGGCAGGCTGCGGCAGCGCGTCGAGCAGCTCGTCGGCGTGCTGCGCGAGCGCCTGCAGGCCTGCGCGCCACGTTGCGGGCGTGCGCGGCGGCTCGGCCCCTGCATCGGCCAGGCGTGCGGCGAAGCGCTCGATCGGCGTCGCCGCGTCGGCGCCGCGAAGCGCCTGCTGGAGCAGCTGCAGGGTGTCTTCCATGCCGCGCAGCAGCGGTTGGAAGTGAGGCGGCTCATCGGCCATCAGCCGCAAGGCGGCACGCAGCGTGAGCAGGTGACCGGCCAGGTTGCCGCTGTCCACCGACGACACGTAGGCCGGGCGCAGCGGCTGCAGCGTCTGCGTGTCGTACCAGTTGAGCCAGTGTCCGCGGTAGCGCTCCATGCGCACCATCGTGTCGAGCGTCGCCGCGGTGCGCTGCATCAGCTCACCGGTCGTCACGTAGCCGAAGTCGCGGGCCGTCAGCGTCGCCAGCAGCGACAGGCCGATGTTGGTGGGTGAGGTGCGGTGGGCGATGCGCTCCACCGGCTGCTCCTGCACGTTGTCGGGTGGCAGGTGGTTGTCCTGCGGGCCGACGAAGGTCTCGAAGAACAGCCACGTGCGGCGGCTCAGCAGGCGCAGCGAGAGTGTCTGCGCCTCGTTGAGGATCGACCGGCGCCGCGCCAGTGGCTGGTTGAGCCACCACACGATGGCCGGCGATGCCGCCCACAGCAGCAGCACCGGCCATGCGACGAGCAGCGCTTCGGGCCGCCAGGAAGCGAGCAGCACCGCCGATGCGACAGCCAGCGCCGGCGCGAACGCCATGCGAAGGACCGTCTCGGCGAAGTCGCCGGCGGCGCTGGTGGGTTGACGCCGTGCCGCAGCGGCAGACGGCTGCCACTCGAGCAGGCCCCGGCGCGAGACCACCAGGCGACACAGCGTGCGCACGACGGCATCGGTGCTGAACAACGCCTCGTAGGGCAGCGTCGCGAGCGAGATCGCCGCGAGCGTGAACTGACGCCGCGCTGCCGCCCCGGCGGCGCTCAGATGGGCGCGCCAGCCGAGCGGATCGGGCTTGCGCAGCAGGTCGCCCACCAGGCCCAGCAGCACCGGCACGAACAAGGCCGCCAGCACCGCCAGCGTCCACAGCGCGGGCTGCACCAGCACCGACCAGCCGAGCAGCAGCAGCATCGTGAGCGACGCCGGGACGAGGCTGCGCCGCATGTTGTCCAGGATCTTCAGGCGCGACAGCGGCGACACCGGATTGGCTGCGCGCACCAGCCGCGGCCTGTCGCTCCCCGGCGCGGACACCATCGTCGGCACACGGGGCATCAGCCAGGCGGCGATCTGCCAATCGCCGCGAATCCAGCGGTGGCGGCGCTTGACTTCGGCGTCGTAGCGCGAAGGCGATTCCTCGACCAGTTCGACATCGCTGATGAGGGCGCTGCGCGCGTAGGCGCCTTCGAGCAGGTCGTGGCTGAGCACGCGGTTCTCGGGCAGGCGCCCGCCGAGCACACGCTCGAACGCATCCACGTCGTAGATGCCCTTGCCGATGAACGACCCCTCGCCGAACAGATCCTGGTAGACGTCGCTGATGGCGCGCGTGTAGGGGTCGATGCCGGCATCGCCGCCGAACAGCCGGCCGAAGCGCGTGCGGCTGGCCGCCGCCAGGCTCACGCCGACGCGCGGCTGCAGGATGCCGTGGCCGGCGACCACACGTGGCGATTCCGGCCGGCCGCCGAAACGCGGACGGTTCAACGGATGCGCCATGGCGGCGACCAGCTTGCGTGCCGCATCGCGCGGCAGCTGCGTGTCGGTGTCGAGCGTGATGACGTAGCGCACGCCGGGCAGCGCGGCCGTGTCGCCCACGATCAGCGAGAACCGGTCTTGCTCGCCGCCGCGCAGCAGTGCGTTGAGGTCGGCCAGCTTGCCGCGCTTGCGCTCGTGGCCCATCCAGACGCGCTCGGAGGCGTTCCAGCGCCGCGGGCGGTGGAACAGGAAGAAGCGGTCGCCGTGATGTGTGTCGCCCCCGGGCTCGGCGTAGCGATGGTTGAGGGCTTCGATGCGCTCGCGGGCCGACGCGATCAAGACCTCGTCGCTTGGCAGCGTCTGCTCGGCCGCGTCGGGCCAGTCGGTCAGCAGCGCGAAGTGCAAGTGCATGTCCTGGTTCGCGAGACACCGCACCTCGAGTGCTTCGACCAGTTCGTCGACGGCCTGCTCGCTCGACAGCATCGAGGGCACGACCACCAGCGTGCGCGATGCGCTCGGGATGCCGAAGGAGTAGTCCATGCGCGGCAGCACACGCGGTGGCATGAGCATCGGCACCAGCCAGTTGACGATCGCCACCGCGAGCTGGCTCGCCGACAGCAGCAGCACCAGCACCGCGAGCGCGGACCACCACGCGCCGTGCGGCAACGCGGTCAACGGCGCGCTCGAGCCGTTCGACGCGATCAGCAGCGGAACCATCGTCAACACCAGCATGGCGCAGACGATCGCGCCGGCGAACCAGGCGAGCGGGCGACGCGCCACGGTGCGGCGCAGGCGCTGCGCCAGCGGCGCGCGCATGCCGACCGCGCGCTCCAGACCCTCGCGCCCGGCATCGGTGAGGTAGTAGCCGACGTGCGTGCGGTGGAGCTCGTGCTGCGGCCGCGCGGCCGCCTCGTTGGCCATCTGCAGCGCGGCGCTGGCGACAGCGGGCTCGTCCGCATCGCTGTGGCGGGCGATGCGTTCCACCGCGTGGCGGTAGCTGTCGCGGGTGGCGAAGTCCATGCGTGAATAGACATCGGCCGGGTCCAGGCGCAGCGTCTGGTCGACCCTGGACAGCGTCTCGACGAACTCACGCCAGTCCATCGAGGAGAGCAAGCGCAGGCTGGTGATGCCGTTGCTCACCGACACCTGCGCTGCGGCCTGGCCCTGCCCTTCGAGCTGCACCAGCTGCTCGATCGTCTGGTGGCTTTCGCCGAGGTGCTGCTCGATCCAGCTCAGCGGCAGCGCCAGCGCCGTGCTGCGGCCATGAAGGCGGCGCGACAGCTCTGCCACGAACGGCGCCGTCATCGGCGGCTCGGAGCGCGCCATGTCGGCGACGACCAGGATCAGGTTCTTCGGGTCGTGCTCGGCGACGTCGATCATGCGATCGGCCCAAAGCACTGCGAGCTCGCGCTCCGACAGGCTGGCGGCCACTCGCGCGGCGACGCGGCGCAGGTTTTCGATCAGCGCGAGCCGCAGCATGATCGGGATCGCCCACAGCTCACCGATCTGCAGCACCTTGGCGGTCTGGTACGAGGCGATGAAGCGCGACAGCGTGCCGCGTCCGAGGCGGCTGTCGCTGTGGGCGACGGCGTGCAGCGCAAGATCGTAGACGCGCGGCAGCCCGGCATTTGGCCCGCTCGCGATGCGCGGCAACTCACGGCTGTAGCCGGGCGGCAGATGGCGCTTGGCCGTGCGCACTTCCTCCTCGATCAGGTAGAAGTTGTCGAGCAGCCATTCGCCGGCCGGAGTCACGCGGCGCTGCTTGTCGGCACTTTCCGCAAGCTGCGTGCACACGCCGAACAAGGTCTTCTCGTTGTCGGCGAGTCGGGGCAGCAGACGGTCGCGGCGGCGTGCCCGCGTGAGTTCGTGGCCGGCCGCCAGATGCCGGCCGTGCTGCTCCATCTCCTCGGCCGTGAACAGCTGCGCGCTCAGCGGCGCATCGTCCACGCTGGCGGCAATGCCGCTCAGCGGGAGCAAGCCGCGAGGGCCGAACAACTCGCGCAGCGGCACGGCCAGCATGTCATCGAACCAGCTCGTCGCGCGCACAGATCCTTCGTTGAACGCTCTCGAAAAGCCACGGCGGCTCGAGGCTGCTCAGTGTAGTACCGCAGTTGTGCAACAGCACCTGTTCATGCTGCTGCCAGCTCGCTCACCGCGCCCGCGCCAGCATCCAGATGCCCGCCAGCACGAACGCGGTGCCGACCACTGTCCAGCCGGTGAACGGCTCGCCGAGGATCAGCACACCCATCGAGATCGTGCTCAGCGGCCCCACCATGCCGGTCTGCGCGGTCAGCGGCGCGCCGATGCGTTCGATCGCCATCATCACCATCAGGATCGGCGCCACCGTGCACACCACCGCGTTGAGCAGCGACAGCCACAGCACCGGCGTCGCCACGTCGGCCGCCGAGAGCGGGCGCAGCAGCAGGAACTGCACGATGCACAACACGCAGGCCACCGAGGATGCGAGGCCGGTGAGGCGCATCGAGCCCAGGCGCTTGACTTCCTCCGAGCTGATCACCAGGTACAGCGCATAGCTGACCGCGCTGCCGAAGACGAGCGCGGCGCCCAGGCCGGTGTCTGGCGCGTCGAGCGTCATCTCGTGGCCGAACACCAGCGCGATGCCGACATAACTCACCGCCATCGCGCCAAGCTGGCGCGCGGTGACGCGACGGCGATAGATCCCCCACGACAGCAGCAGCACGAGCGTCGGGTTGAGGTACAGCACCAGGCGCTCGAGACTGGCAGTGACGTACTTCAGGCCGGCGAAGTCGAGAAAGCTCGCCAGGTAGTAGCCGAAGAAGCCCAGGGCACTGACCACCCACCAATCGCGCGCCGTCAGGCGCGGCTGGCCGCGCCCCGCCCACCACGCGAGCAGCAGGAACATCGGCAGCGCGAACAGCATGCGCAGCATGATCAGCGTCACCGCGTCGACGCCGTAGCGGTACGCCAGCTTGACGATGATCGCCTTGCCTGAGAAAGCGATCGCGCCGACCGCGGCCAGCGCGAGGCCTGCGCCGATGCGGGGGTTGTGCGCCGCCGCAGGCGCTGGCGGGGTGGTCATCTCGCCCCCGCCGCCATGCGGGCGCTCACGGTGCCTTGGCCGAGTTGGACGTTTCGCTCCAGCCGCCGCCCAGCGCCTTGTACAGCGACACCTGGTTCTGCGCCTGCGCGAGCTGCACGCGCAGCGCCAGCTGCTGCGCGGTGAACAGCGAGCGCTGCGCATCGAGCAGGTCCAGGCTGCTGGCCACGCCGTTGCGAAACCGCAGTTCGGCCAGGCGCAGCCGCGCGGCTTCGGCCGCGGCTGTTTCCTGCAGTGCGCGAGTCTCCTCGCCCAGCGTGTCGCGGCCAGCCAGCGCATCGGCCACCTCGCGGAAGGCCGTTTGCACCGCCTTGTCGTACTGCGCCAGCGCGACCTCGCGGTTGACGTCGGCCAGGCGGTTGATCGCCTGGTTGCGCCCGGAGTCGAACAACGTCAGCAGCAGTTGCGGTGCCACGCTCCAGCCCCAGGTGCCGCCGCGGAAGAGATTGCTGAACTCGCCGCTCACGCTGCCCGCGCCGGCGGTGAGCGTGACCTGCGGAAAGTACACCGCGCGCGCGGCGCCGATGTCGAAGTGAGCGGCGATCAGTTGCTGCTCGGCGGCCAGGATGTCGGGCCGGCGCTGCAGCACGCTGGCGGGCATGCCCACCGGCAGCGCCGGAAAGGCCTGCATCTCGGCCAGCGTGGTGGCACCCACCGGCAGGTCGGCCGGCAGCGGCGCGCCCACCAGCAGCACCAGCAGGCTCTCGTCGAACGCGCGGGCGCGTTGCAACTGCAGCAACGCCGCGCGGGCGCTAGACACCACCGACTGCGCGAGCTGCAGGTCGAGCTCCGACAGCGCGCCGTTGTCGTAGCGCAGGCGGGTCAGGCGCAGCCCTTCGACGCGGGTGTCGAGCGTCTGCTGCGTCAGCTTGATGTTCTCGTCGTCGGCCAGCAGCGCCAGGTGCGTGGCCGCCACCGCCGCCACCAGGCTGATCTGCGCGGCCCGGCGAAACTCCTCGGCCGACACCACCTGCGCCTGCGCCGAATCGCTGGCATTGCGCAGGCGGCCGAAAAAGTCGATCTCGTACTGCGTGACCAGCAGGCCGGCGCTGTAGGTTTCGACGGTGGCGCCCGACGCGGTGTTCTGGCGGCTGCCGCCGATGCCGGCGCTGAGCGTGGGAAACAGGCTCGCGCGCTGGATCTGAAAGCGCGCCTGCGCCTGCTCGACGTTGAGCACCGCCACGCGCAGGTCGCGGTTGTTGCGCAGCGCCAGCTCGATCAGGCGCTGCTGCCGCGCATCGGTGAACACCTGCCGCCAGTCGATGTCGGCTGCGGCGGGGCCGGCTGCAGGCTCGGTGGCTGCAGCGGGAAACTGCTCGGCCACCGGCAGCGGCGGCCGCTCGTAGGTGGGCGCGAACGAGCAGCCGGCCCCCAGCGCGGCGGCGAGCCACGCGGCGCTCACGGATCGGCGCACGCGGATCATTCCTTGGCCGCCACGTCGGCCGCGGGCGCGCCGCCGAGCTCGTGCGCATACATCTTTCGCTGCCGCTCGCTGCCCTTGAAGATGCCGCGGATGAAGACGAAGAACGCCGGCACGAAGAACACCGCCAGCACGGTGGCGCTGATCATGCCGGCCATCACGCCGGTGCCGATGGCGCGTTGGCTGTTGGCGCTGGCGCTGGAGGCCAGCACCAGCGGCATCACGCCGAGGATGAAGGCGATCGACGTCATCAGGATCGGCCGGAACCGCAGGTGGCAGGCCTCGAGCGTGGCCTCGACCAGGCCCTTGCCCTGCGCATGCAGGTCTTTCGCGAACTCGATGATCAGGATCGCGTTCTTCGACGACAGGCCGATCACCGCGATCAGGCCGACCTTGAAGAACACGTCGTTGGGCATGCCGCGGATGGTGACGCCGAGGATCGCGCCGAGCACGCCCAGCGGCACCACCAGCATCACCGCCACCGGGATCGACCAGCTCTCGTACAGCGCCGCCAGTGCCAGGAACACCGCGAGCAGCGAGAACACGATCAGCGCCGTGGTCTGCGCGCCGGCGAGCTTTTCCTCGCGCGACAGCCCTGTCCACTCGAACGCGAAGCCAGCGGGCAGTTGTGCGGCGAAGCGCTCCATCTCGGCCATCGCCTCGCCGGTGCTGTAGCCGGGCGCCGCGTCGCCGGCGATCTTCATCGCCGGGTAGCCGTTGTAGCGCACGGTCTGCATCGCGCCCACCGCCCAGCGCGTGGTGGCGAATGCCGACAACGGCACCAGCTTGCCCTGCACGTTCATCACGTTGATGCCGAGCAGATCCTTCGGCTGCATGCGCGCCGGCGCGTCGGCCTGCACCACCACGCGCTGCAGGCGCCCGCGGTTGGGGAAGTCGTTGACGTAGCTCGAGCCGAGCGCAGTGCTGAGTGCGGCGTTGATGGCCTCGAACGACACGCCGAGTGCGGCCGCACGGTCGCGGTCGATGTCGATCTGCACCTGAGGCGCGTCTTCCAGGCCGTCGGGCCGCACGCTGGTGACCACCTTGCTCTGGCTGGCCATGCCCAGGATCTGGTTGCGCGCCGCCAGCAGCGCGGCGTGGCCGTTGCCGCCACGGTCCTGCAGCCGGAAGTTGAAGCCGGTGGCGGTGCCGAGCTCGGGAATCGACGGCGGCGCCAGCGCAAAGATGAAGGCGTCGCGCACGCCCATCAGCGCACCGAACGCGCGGCCGGCCAGGCCCTGCGACGAATGCTCGGGTCCCTTGCGCTCGCTCCAGTCCTTCAGCGGCACGAACGCCAGGCCGGCGTTCTGGCCCTGCCCCGAGAAGCTGAAGCCCATCACGCTGACCATGCTCTGCACCTCGGGCTGCTTGAGCATGAAGCCCTCGACCTGCTTCATCACCTCCAGGGTGCGGCCCTGCGTGGCGCCCGGCGGCAACTGCACGTTGACGATCAGGTAGCCCTGGTCCTCGTTGGGCAGGAACGACGCGGGTAGCCGCAGGAACATCCACACCGTCAGCGCCACCAGCAGCACGAACACGATCATCATGCGGCCGATGCGTTTGAGAATCCAGGCCACACCGCCTTCGTAGCTGTGCGTGGTGCGCTTGAAGCCGCGGTTGAACCAGCCCCAGAAGCCGCGTTTCTCGAGGTGGTGACCGGCCTGCACCGGCTTGAGCAAGGTCGCGCACAGCGCCGGCGTCAGCGACATCGCGAGGAAGGCCGAGAACATCATCGAGCTCACCATCACCAGCGAGAACTGGCGATAGATGTTGCCCACCGACCCCGCGAAAAACGCCATCGGGATGAACACCGCCGCCAACGTGACCGTGATGCCGACGATCGCCGCGGTGATCTGGCCCATCGCCTTGCGCGTGGCCTCGCGAGGGCTCAGGCCCTCCTCGCTCATGATGCGCTCGACGTTCTCGATCACCACGATGGCGTCGTCGACCAGGATGCCGACCGCCAGCACCATCGCGAACATGGTGAGCACGTTGATCGTGTAGCCGAGCGTGAACATCAGCGTGAAGGCGCCCATCAGCGCCACCGGCACCACGATGGCCGGGATCAGCGTGTAGCGGAAGCTCTGCAGGAACAGGTACATCACCAGGAACACCAGCGCCATCGCCTCGAGCAGCGTCTCCACGACCTGCGAGATCGAGATGCGGATGAAGCGCGAGCTGTCGTACGGGATCTCGTACTTCATGCCCTTGGGGAAGTACTTCGACAGCTCCTCCATGCGCTTGTGCACCGCGGTGGCGGTGGCCAGCGCATTGCCGGTGGGCGACAGCTGCACGCCGATGCCGGTGGACGGGTTGCCGTTCAGCCGCGCCGAGGTGGCGTAGTTCTGGCCGCCGAGCTCGATGCGCGCCACGTCGCGCAGCCGCACGGTGGAGCCGTCGACGTTGGCGCGCAGCACGATGTTGCCGAACTCATCGGCGTTGTCGAGCTGGCCGTTCACCACCACGGTGGCGGCCACCTGCTGGCCCTGCACGATCGGCAGGTCGCCCATCGTGCCGGAGGACACCTGCGCGTTCTGGCCGCGGATCGCGGCGTTGACCTCGTTGATGCTCAGGCCGTAGCCCACCAGCTTGGTGGGGTCGATCCAGATGCGCATCGCGCGCTCGGTGCCGAACAGCAGCGCCTGGCCGACGCCGGCGATGCGCTGGATCTCGGGCACCACGTTGCGCGACGCATAGTCGCCCAGCGCGACCGGATCGAACGAGCCGTCGGTGGAAGACAGGATCGTGAACATCAGGAAGTTGCCGCGCGTCTTGTCGACGCGCACCCCCTGCTGCGTGACGGCAGCCGGCAGCCGCGGCGCGGCGCGGCTCAAGCGATTCTGCACGTCGACCTGCGCCAGCGCGGGGTCGGTGCCGGTCTCGAAGGTGAGCGCGATCTGACCCGAGCCGTTGGCCTGCGCCACCGACTCCATGTAGATCAGGCCCGGCGAGCCGTTCATCTCCTGCTCGATCACGCTGAGCACGCTCTCCTCGAGCGTCTGCGCCGACGCGCCGGGGTAGAACGCCGACACGCTGATCGACGGCGGCGCCACCGTCGGGTACTGCGCGATCGGCAGCAGCTTGACCGAGACGCCGCCCATCACCAGGATGAACAGCGCGATCACCCACGCGAAGATCGGGCGGTCGATGAAGAAGCGCGCCATGCGCGTGCGCCCTTACGAG
>DATDJF010000178.1:0-9288 GCA_036520715.1 Burkholderiaceae bacterium
CTGGTCAACCTGCAGCCGAGCGGCGAACACCTGATGGAGGACTTCTGCTACGCCGGGGGCCTGCCCGCCGTGATGAAGGAGATCGCACCGACCTTGCACCTGCAGCACCGCACCGCGAGCGGCCAGACCGTCGCCGAGAACATCGCCGCTGCGCAGAACCACGACCCGCGCGTCATCAAGACCGTCGCCGCCCCCTTCCAGGAAAAGGCCGGCATCGCCGTGCTGCGCGGCAACCTCGCGCCGCGCGGTGCCGTCATCAAGCCGAGCGCGGCGACCCCCGCGTTGATGCAGCACACCGGCCGCGCCGTGGTGTTCGAGGATATCGACGACTACAAGGCCAAGATCAACGACGAGGCCCTGGATATCGACGAGACCTGCGTGATGGTGCTGAAGAACTGCGGCCCCAAGGGCTATCCCGGCATGGCCGAGGTCGGCAACATGCCGCTGCCGCCCAAGGTGCTGAAAAAGGGCATCACCGACATGGTCCGCATCAGCGACGCGCGCATGAGCGGCACCGCCTACGGCACCGTGGTGCTGCACACCACGCCCGAGGCCGCCGCCGGCGGACCGCTGGCGCTGGTGAAGAACGGCGACATCGTCGAGCTCGACGTGCCCAAGCGCCGCCTGCACCTGCACGTCAGCGACGAAGAGCTCGCCAGGCGCCGAGCGTCGTGGAAGCCGCCGGCTCCGAAGCTCAGCAGCGGCTACTGGAAGCTCTACACCGATCACGTGCTGCAGGCCGACGAAGGAGCGGACCTCGACTTCCTGGTGGGCCAGCGCGGCGCATTCGTACCCAAGGACAGCCATTGAGCGACAAGCGGGCGGCGCTCGTCATCGGCGCCGGTGACGCCACCGGCGGCGCGATCGCGCGGCGCTTCGCACGCGAAGGCTTCATCGCCTGCGTCACGCGGCGCCAGGCCGACAAGCTCGAGCCGCTGGTCGAGCGCATCAAGAGCGAAGGCGGCGCGGCCCACGGCTTCGGCTCCGATGCGCGCGACGAAGCGCAGATGAGCGAACTCGTCGCCCGCATCGAGCGCGACGTCGCGCCGATCGAGGTGGCGGTGTTCAACATCGGCGCCAACGTGCGCTTCGACGTCACCGAGACCACCGAGCGCGTCTACCGCAAGGTGTGGGAGATGGGCGCGCTGGCCGGCTTCCTGATGGGCCGCGAGGTGGCCAAGGTGATGACGCCGCGCGGCCGCGGCACGATCCTGTTCACCGGCGCCACCGCCAGCATCCGCGGCTCGGCGGGCTTCGCGGCGTTCTCGGGCGCCAAGCACGCCTTGCGCGCGCTCGCGCAGAGCATGGCGCGCGAGCTCGGGCCGCGGGGCATCCACGTGGCGCACGTCGTGATCGACGGCGCCATCGACACCGAGTTCATCAAGCACAACTTTCCCGAGCGTTATGCGCTGAAGGACCACGACGGCATCCTCGATCCCGATGCCATTGCCGACAACTACTGGCTGCTGCACCGGCAACATCGGAGCGCCTGGACCCACGAGCTCGATCTGCGGCCGTGGACCGAGAAGTTCTAGGCGCCGCTGCAACGACAACTGCGCAACCGGCCGCTGCGCTCCCGGTGGGGCGGCTACCATGCAAGACCGGCTGCGCGGCCGTCCGGATCGCTGCATGGCTCAAGCATCGCGAGCGCCTCTTTCCCCTTGGCTGGGCGTCACCGACGCCGACCGAGCTGCATTGCTCGGGCTGCTCGACGCCGCCTGCGCATTGAGCGGCGCGGCAGCCGCGTGGTGGCAGGACGACGCGCTCACGTGTTGGCCCGCCGACCGCGCGGGCCTGGGGAACCCCGCCGCGCTGCTGCACACCGCTGCCTGCAGCGCACCCGCCGATGGCCCCGCGCTGACGCTGGTACTGGCCGGCAGCCCCGCGCCGCCCGCGACCGCGCCACTCGACGCCATCGTCAGCGCCGCCAATGCATTGTTGGCCGCGCGTAGCGCGGCGCAGGCATCCGAGCGCGACGCCGAGCGGCTGCTCGACGCCGGGCGCGTGGCGACCGACTGGCTGTGGGAGAGCGACCCCGATGGCCGGGTGGTCTGGATGACCGAGAGCATCCTGTCGGCGACCGGGCGCTCCGCCGCTGCCGAGATCGGCACGCAACCGATGGACGTGAACCGGCCGCGCACCGACGAATACGCGGCGTCGTACCAGCGCTACCTGGCCGACCGCGCGGCGCGGCGGCCGATCCGCGACCTGGTGCTGGACCGCGACACCGCCAACGGCACCATCACCGTGTTGATCAACGGCAATCCGCGCTTCGATGCCAGCGGCCAGTTCCTCGGCTACCGCGGCGCCACGCGCAACATCACCGCCGAGATCCGGGCGCGCGAGCAGGCCCGGCAGTCGCACGAGCTGCTGCGGCTGGCCCTGGAGGGCATGTCGGCCAGCGTGATGATCAGCGCACCCGACGGCCGCATCCTGATGGCCAACCAGCGCTGGCACGGCAGCGTCGGCAAGGATCTGCCGGCCGGCTGCGACACCTGGGAGGGTGTGATCCGCCACCATGCGCGCTCGGGCCACTACCCGGACGCAGCGGGCCGCGAAGAGCAGTACGTGGCGTGGCGCCTGGCGCAGTCCGACACACAAGCGTCACCGCGCGAGCTGCGCTGGAAGGAACACTGGGTGCTGTCGGCCGACCAGCGCCTGCCCGACGGCAGCGCGGTGCACCTGTCGATCGACATCAGCGACCGCAAGCGCGCCGAGCACGCGTTCAAGCGTGCCGACGAGCGCTGGCGCTACGCCCTCGAAGGCGCCGGCCACGGCGTGTGGGATTGGGATCGCCAGCTCGGCATGTACGCCTCGCCGTCGTTGCTGGCGATGCTCGGCTATGGCGAGGCCGAAGTGCCGCTGTCCAGTGCCACTTGGCGCGATCTGCTGCACGAGGCCGACCGTGCGCGTGTGCTGGAGGAGGTGGCGCGCCACGTGCGGGGCGGCAGCGCCACCTACGAGGTGGAGTACCGCCTGCGCCACCGCGACGGCCACTACCTGTGGATCCACGATCGTGGCCGCGTGCTGGCGCGCGACGAGCGAGGACGTGTGCTGCGCATCCTCGGCACCCAGTCCGACATCACGCGCTTGCGCGAGGCCGACCAGGCGCTGCGCGACAAGCATGCGGCCGAGGCGCTGAGCCGCCGCACGAGCGAGTTTCTCGCCCGCATGAGCCACGAGATGCGCACCCCGCTCAACGCGGTGATCGGCTTCGCCGAGCTGCTGCACCTGCGCGGCGAGTACCAGGCCGACCAGGTCGAGCACATCCTCGCTGCCGCGCGGCACCTGCTGACGCTGATCAACGACGTGCTCGACCTGCAGCAGGTCGAGCAGGGTTCGCTGGCGCTGCGCGAGGGCGCGGTCGACGCCGATGCGCTGGTGCGAGAGGTGGCCGCGCTGCTGCGCCCGCAGGCGCACAAGCACGGCGTGCTGCTGCACCCCGCGCTCGCTGCCGAGGCCTGGGTGCGCGCCGACGCGCAGCGCCTGCGGCAAGTGCTGCTCAACCTCGGCAGCAACGCGATCAAGTACAACCGCAGCGCGGGCGAAGTGCGCTGGTCGGTCGACGCCGGTGATCCGGCACGTCTGGGGCTGGTGACCGCCGACACCGGCCCCGGCCTCGATGCGAGCCAGCTGAATCGGCTGTTCCAGCCTTTCGAGCGGCTCGGGCGCGAAGGCTCGGAAGTCGAGGGCAGCGGCCTGGGCCTGCTGATCGCGCGGCGCCTGGTCGAAGCCATGAGCGGCACGCTGGCGCTCGACAGCATGCCGGGTGTGGGCACGCGCGTCACCGTGTGGCTGGCTCGCGCCGCGCCGGTGAGCGCCGCCTCGGTCGCCGCGCCCGCTGCCGACGCGCCCGGCGTGGCGTTGTCCGCCGCCGGTGCGCGCCGACGTGTGCTCTACGTGGAAGACAACCCGCTCAACGTGTTGCTGTTCGAAGAGGCGTTGCGGCGCGAATCGGGCATCGAATTACGCGTCGCCGTCAGCGGCGAGCAGGCGCTGGGGGTGATCGATGGCTGGACGCCGGAGTTGCTGGTGATCGACCTCAACCTGCCGGGCCTCACCGGGACCGAGTTGCTGCAGGCACTGCGGCTGCGCCCGGTGCTGGCCGCCGTGCCGGCGATCGTCTGCTCGGCCGACGCGATGCCCGAGGATCGCCAGCGCGCGCTCGACGCCGGCTTCGACCACTACTGGACCAAGCCGATCGACGTGCGCGCGCTGCCGGGGGCCATCGCCGCGGCGCTGCGGGGCGAATTCGCGCCGCGTCCCGCTTCAGAAGCGGCCGGCCTCGCTGCGGATTCCTCCGCACCGTTGGCGCCGCGTTGAACGCGCGTGTCGGCCGACACCGCGATGCGGGTCATCGGAACGCATCGAATCCCACCGTGATGCGCCCGTCGTCCCATTCGACCACCGGCCGCTTGATCACGCTCGGCTGATCGAGCATCAGCGCGCGTGCTGTCTTCGCGTCGCGCACGCGACCCTGCAGCGCGGCGTCGAGCTTGCGCCAGGTGGTGCCCTTGCGGTTGAGCAGCGTCTCCCAGCCGGCCGCTTCGAGCCAGGCGTCGAGGCGCTGCTCGGGCACGCCGGCCTTCTTGAAGTCATGGAAGGTGTAGCCGGTGCCGCGCTGGTCGAGCCAGGCGCGGGCGCGCTTGACGGTGTCGCAGTTGGGGATGCCGTAGACGATCATGCCGCCAGCTTAGCCGGGCGCGCATGCGGGCGACCGACTACCATCGAGTCACCTCCCTGGAGCCCGCCATGGCCAGCACCGCGAAAACAGTCGAGTTCCTGTTCGATTTCGGCAGCCCGACCACCTATCTGGCGCACACGCAGCTGCCGCGCCTCGCGGCCGAGACCGGCGCGCGCGTCGACTACGTGCCGATGCTGCTGGGCGGCGTCTTCAAGGCCACCGGCAACCAGAGCCCGGTGATAGTGCCGGCCAAGGGCCGCTGGATGGGCGGCGACCTGATGCGCTTTGCACGCCGCTACCGCGTGCCGTTCACCTTCAACCCGCACTTCCCGATCAACACGCTGGCCTTGATGCGCGGCGCGGTGGGCCTGCAGATGCGGCAGCCCGACCGCTTCATGCCGTACGTCGAAACGATGTTCCGCGCGATGTGGGTCGAGCCGGCGAACCTGGGCGACCCCGCGGTGCTCGCTGCCACGCTGGGCGCCGCCGGCTTCGACGCCGCGGCGCTGCAGGCGCTGGCGGGCGATGCCGAGGTCAAGGCCAAGCTGATCGCCAACACCGAAGCCGCGGTGGCGCGCGGCGTGTTCGGCGCGCCGACGTGCTTCGTCGGCGGCGAGATGTTCTTCGGCCAGGATCGGCTGGACTTCGTGCGCGAGGCCGTGACCGGCGCATGAGCGGGCGGCTCGGCTAGCGCGGCCGCCATCCCAACCCCGCCGTCGTGCCGCCGGCCGCCGCGCCGCGCCGCGGACGGTACTCGCAGCCGACCCAGCCGCTCCAGCCGCACGCGGCCGACACCTCGTCGATCACGTTGAACAAGTAGGCGTAGTTCACTTCGCCGACGTCGGGCTCGTGGCGTTCGGGCACGCCGGCGATCTGCAGGTGGCCGACTCTGCCGCTGGGCAGGTACTGGCGGATCTTCATCGCCACGTCGCCCTCGACGATCTGGCAGTGGTACAGGTCCATCTGCACCTGCAGGTTGGTGGCGCCGACCTCCTGCACGATGCGGTGCGCCTCGTCCTGCCGGTTGAGCACGAAGCCCGGGATGTCGCGCGTGTTGATCGGCTCGATCAGCACCGCCTTGCCGGCACTCGCCGCCTGCCCGGCTGCCCACGCGAGGTTGGCCTGGTAGGTGGCGAGCAGCTTGGCGCGCTCCACGCCCGCGGGTGCCAGGCCCGCCATCACGTGCACGCGCGGACACCCGAGCGCCTGCGCATAGGTGAGTGCCAGGTCGATCGAGCGCCGGAATTCATCCTCGCGGCCGGGCAGCGCGGCCATGCCGCGTTCGCCGCGGTCCCAGTCGCCGGGCGGGCCGTTGAACAGCACCTGCTGCAGGCCGTGGTCGGCCAGCAGGCCGGCCAGCACGGGCGCCTCGTGTGCATAGGGAAACAGGTACTCCACGGCCGCGAAGCCGTCGGCCGCGGCAGCGGCAAAACGATCGAGGAACTCGTGCTCCGGATAGAGCATGCTCAGGTTGGCAGCAAAACGGGGCATGGTTCTCGGTCCGTGTGACGGCTACCAGCGCGCGCCGAAGTGGATGCGCAACTCGTCGATCTGCGTGTCGCTGAGCGGCGCCGGCTTGGTCATCAGCCACAGCCGGGCCGTCTCTTCGAGCTCTTCGAGCACCGCGCTCGCTTCGGCCGGCGTGCGGTGCCAGACCACGGGGCCGAGCCGCTCGAGCATCACCGCGCGGATCGGTGCGCCGGCGGCACGCGCCGCCGCGATGCGCCGCGCCACCGCGTCGGCCACTGCCGGATCGCCCGGCCGGTGGTAACCGATCAACGGCACGTGGCCGACCTTCATCACGTAGTAAGGCGTGATCGGCGGCACGATGTCGTCGGCACTCCACACGCCGGCGAGCGTGAGCGCCACGAGGTGCGTGGCGTGCGTGTGGATGACGCAGCCGGCCTCGGGGTCGGCGGCGTAGATGCGTTGATGCAAGGCGAGCGTCTTCGACGCGCGATCGCCGGCCGTCTGCGAGCCGTGCGCATCCACCTCGGCGAGCCGTGCGGCGTCGAGCGTGCCCAGGCAGGCGTCGGTCGGCGTGATCAGGAAGCCGCCGTCGCTGCGTGCGCTGATGTTGCCGGCACTCGCGTGCACGTAGCCGCGCGCGTGCAGCGATGCGCCGACGCGGCAGATTTCGGTACGCAAGGCGTCGGTCATTGGGCATCCTCCGTGCTGCCCACTGCGGAATTCGCCTTGGGAGCGGCCCTGCGGCTCATGCTGGCGACTCCTGCCTGAACGCCTTGGAGAAAAAGTCGGTGCTGCCGAAGTTGCCCGACTTCAGCGCCAGGTGAAGCCAGGCGTTGCCGCAGGCCGGCACGCGGGCCGCCGTCCACGGCACGCCGGGGTCGATCTGCGCGCCGATCGCCAGCTGGCGAATGCCCAGCGCCTGCACCACCGCACCCGAGGTTTCGCCGCCGGCCACCAGCAGACGGCGCACACCGCGCTCGACCAGGCCGGCAGCGATGCGCGCCAGCGCGCGCTCGACCAGCTCGCCCGCACGCGCGACGCCGAGCTCGGCCTGCGCACGCTGCACGGCTGCGGGCTCGGCGGTGGCGTACACCAGCAACGGGCCATCGGCTGGCTGCGCATCGCACCACGCCAGCGCGCGGGCGACCGCATCGTCACCGCTGGCCAGCGCCATCGGATCGAGCTGCAGCGCCGGCCGGCCCAACGCGCGAAAGTGCTGCACCTGGGCGTTGGTGGCGAGCGAGCAGCTGCCCGACACCACGGCCATGCGGCCGCTCACCGCGGGCAGCGCCTGCACGTCGGCATCCGCTGCCAGCGCGCGGCCTTGCAGCCAGTTCTGCGGCAGGCCCATCGCGATGCCGGAACCGGCGGTGACGAGCGGCAGGTCCTTCAGCGCCAGCCCGATCTGCATCAGATCGGCATCGCAGATCGCATCGAGCACCGCAATGCCCACACCTTCGGCACGCAGCGCGTCGAGGCGCATGGGGATGGCGTCACCACCCCTGGCCACCACCTCGTGCGCCACCAGCCCGACCTTGCGCGCAGTCTGCGCCTGCAGCACCCGCACCAGGTTGGCATCGGTCATCGGCGTCAGCGGGTGGTTGCGCATGCCGCTGTCGCTGAGCAGCACGTCGCCGACGAACAGATGGCCCTTGAACACCGTGCGCTGGTTGGTCGGGAACGCCGGGCAGGCGATCGTGAAGCCCTGGCCCGCGCCGTGCAGCGCATCGAGCAGCGCATCGGTCACCGGGCCGATGTTGCCCTGCGGCGTGCTGTCGAAGGTCGAGCAGTACTTGAAGTAGATCTGCGCGGCGCCTTGCGACTGCAGCCAGCGCAGCGCCGCCAGCGACTGCGCCACCGCATCGGCCGGCGCGATGGTGCGCGACTTCAGCGCCACCACTACCGCATCGGCCTGCGCATCGAGCGCGCCCTCGGGCACGCCGATGGTCTGCACGCAGCGCATGCCGCCGCGCACCAGCGTGTTGGCGAGGTCGGTGGCGCCGGTGAAGTCATCGGCGATCGCGCCGAGCAGGAGCCGTGTCATGTGGCTTGCACTATGCGTCGAGCCGGTCGGCGAGTTCGATCAGGCCGTTCACCGACAGGTCCACCGGCACCGTGGCCCGCGACTCGCCGAGCCCGGGGCCGTGCTCGTCGGGCCGCGCCACGAACGCGGTGCGCAGGCCCGCGTGCGCCGCCGCGGCGAGGTCGGACGAGTGGGCGGCCACCATCAGCACCTGGTGCGGCGTGCAATCGAAGGCCGCGGCAGACGACTGGTAGACGATCGCCTTGGGCTTGTAGTCGCGCGCGATCTCGGCGCCGAGGATGGCATCCCACGGCAGGCCGTTGCGCCGCGCCAGGTCGACCATCAGCGAGATGTTGCCGTTGGAGCACGGCGCGATGCGAAAGCGCTCGCGCAGCCGCCGCAAGCCGGGCGCCACGTCGGGCCAGGCGTCGAGCCGGTGCCAGGCCAGGTTCAGGTGCACGCGGGTGGCTTCGTCGAGGTCGCGGACGTGGAACTCGGCGAGCACCACCTCGAGGTTGCGCCGGTGCAGCACGTCGAGCTTGGAGAATGGAATCGTGCCGTTGCGCACCTCCTCCATCGCCGGCTGGTACTGCGCGCGCCAGGCGTCGGCGAAGGCGTGCCAATCGACGCTCACGCCGCGCGCTGCCAGCACCTCGCGCGCCTCGCGCGCGATCGAGCCGCGCCAGTCGACCAGCGTGCCGAAGACGTCGAACACCAGCGCGCGGATGCCTTGCATGTCAGATCGGCACTTCGAAGTAGTCGAGCGCCCACTCGCGCATGAACCGCACGCGCGTCGGGCGCACGCGGTAGAGCGTGAACTCGGGGTTGTCCGGGCTCCTCAGGTACTGGCGCAGCAGCGCGTCACGCTGGAACGCCTCTTCCTGCGTGGCGCGGTCGGTCACCAGCTCCGCCACGCCGGTGAGGCGCACCTGGTCGTCGTTCTTGTCCAGGAAACACAGCTCGACCTTGGCATTGGCTGCGATCTCCTGCGTCTTGTGAAAGCGCTTGAGGTTGGCGAAGTACACCGTCAGGCCGTCGGTCCAGGTGCAGGTGATCGGGCGCGCGCGCGGCTGGTCGCCGTCGACGGTGGCCAGGATCGGAAAACGATCGG
>DATDJF010000179.1:0-13435 GCA_036520715.1 Burkholderiaceae bacterium
CAGCTTCACGTTGAGCAACTCGGCCGAGGCCTTCGGGTTGACGCTGGAATGGGATGCTTCGAAGACGAGCGGCATCGATATCGAGCAGGTGTCGCTGTCCGGTGGCTCGTTGTCCGGCACGGTGGTCGATGATTCGCCGGGGTGGTTCAGTTTCAGCGATCTGCTGGCGGGCACCTATCAACTGGTCGTGTCCGGTGACGTCTCCAGCCAGCGCGGCCACGGCAACGGGTCGGTGGGGTATGCCGGCCTGCTGGCCACCACGCGCTCGCACACCACGAACGCGGTGCCGGAGCCCGACACCTTCGCCATGTTCGCGTTGGGCTTGGCGATCCTGGGCTGGGTTGCCAATCGGCGCAAGGTCTGATCACCAAGGTTCGCCCGCCGACCAAGATGCCTTGGTGCGGGCCGTCGATCCGCGGTACCGTTCGCGCGTGATCGGCGCGTCGAGGCGCCGTTCGCGCGCCTTTGCAATCCACCGCCCCTGACCTCGCCGCAGCCCGTCCGGCCCCGCGCCCTGCCGAAGTGGCGCTGCTGGCATCGGTGTTCGTGGTCGCCGCCTGCGGGCTGATCTACGAGCTGGCTGCCGGTGCACTGGCCAGCTACCTGCTGGGCGACTCGGTGCTGCAGTTCTCCACCGTGATCGGCACCTACCTGTTCGCGATGGGCGTGGGCTCCTGGCTGTCGCGCTACGTCGAGCGCGAGCTGGTGGCGCAGTTCCTGCGCATCGAACTGGCGGTGGGGCTGATCGGCGGCTTGATGCCGGCGGCGCTGTTTGCCGCCCACAGCGTGCTGCCGGCCAGCGGCGGCGCATCGTTTCGCGCGCTGTTGTACGGGCTGGTGCTGCTGGTGGGGGTGCTGGTCGGCCTGGAGATTCCGCTGGTGATGCGCATCCTGAAGCGCCACTTCCGCGAGCGTTATGCGCTGAAGGAGCTGGTCGCGCAGGTGTTGACGTTCGACTATCTGGGCGCGCTGGTGGTGGCGGTGGCGTTTCCGCTGCTGTTCCTGCCGCAACTCGGCCTGGTGCGCACCGGCGTGCTGTTCGGGCTGCTCAACGCCGCGGTGGCGGCGTGGGCGCTGTGGCTGTTTCGCGGCGAGCTCGCGAGCTGGCGCGGCAACGCGCTCGCCTGCGCCGCGGTCGTCGCCACGCTGACCGCCGCGATGATCGGTGCCGACGCCCTCACCACCTGGGCCGAGGACCGTTTCTACGGCGACCGCGTGATCGTGCGCGAGAGCAGCCACTACCAGCGGGTGGTCGTCACCGCGGGGCCGGGCGGCGTGCGCCTGTTCCTCAACGGCAACCTGCAGTTCCATTCGCGCGACGAGTACCGCTACCACGAGGCGCTGGTGCATCCGGCGCTGGCGGCGCACGGCGCACCGCGCAAGGTGCTGGTGCTCGGCGGTGGCGACGGCATGGCGGTGCGCGAGGTGCTCAAGCATCCGAGCGTCGAGCAAGTGGTGGTGGTCGAGCTCGATCCGCACATCGTGGCGCTGTTTCGCGACCACGAGTTGCTGCAGCGGCTCAACGACGGCGCACTGCGCTCGCCGAAGGTGCAGGTGGTGCAGGCCGATGCCTTCACCTGGCTCGACGCCAACCACGGCGACATGTTCGACGCCATCGTGATCGACTTTCCCGATCCGACCAATTTTTCGCTCGGCAAGCTCTACACGACCACCTTCTACGAGCGCGTCGACCGCCACCTCGCCGCCGGCGGCTTCGCGGTGGCACAGACCACCTCGCCATTGCAGGCGCGGCGCAGCTTCTGGACGGTGGTGACCACCGTCGAGGCCACAGGACTGAGCGCGACGCCGTACCACGCGCACGTGCCGAGCTTCGGCGAATGGGGCTTCGTGGTGATGGGGCGGCGGCCGTTCACGCCGCCGCGCGCGCTGCCGGCCCCGCTGCGCTTTCTCACCGTCGACGGCCTGCCCGCGCTGCTGCAGTTTCCGCCCGACATGGCGCGGGTGGCCGCACAGCCCAACCGCTTGTCCAACCAGGTGCTGGTGCACACCTTCGAAGAAGAATGGGGCAAGGTGCATCAGTAGGCCGGCGCGCGCTGCTGGCTGCCGCGCTCGCCGCACCGGGCCTGGCCGGGTTGGCCGCGTGCTCGCGCCGCGCGCCGCCGCCGCTCGACGGCGGCTGGCTCGGCGTGGCGCATGCGCGTGGCCACCGCGTGCGCTCGCCGATGCCGGCCCTCGCTGCGGCCGTAGCGCGCCGCCGCAGCGACGTGCTGGTGGTCGGCGCCGGCATCGCCGGGCTGGCGTGTGCGCGCGCGCTGGTGCGCAACGGCATTGAGGATGTGCTGCTGCTGGAGCTCGAGGACGAGCCCGGCGGCAACAGCCGCGGCCACACGCTGGGCGGGGTCCGCTGCCCCTATGGCGCGCACTACCTGCCGCTGCCGGGGCCGCAGGCGCACGAAGTGAGTGAGCTGCTGTTCGAACTGGGCCTGCTGCGCAGCGAGGCCGGCCGCACGGTGCCCGACGAGCGGCACTTGTGCCACAGCCCCCAGGAGCGCCTGTTCTTCGATGGCGCCTGGCACGACGGCGTGCTGCCGCCGGCGGCGCCGTCGTCGCGCACCGCGGCGCAGTACCGTGCCTTCGCGCAGCAGGTGAATGCCGTGCAGCGTGAGGTGGCGTTTGCCATGCCGACGCAGCGTGCGCCGTGGAGCGCCGCGCACGCGGCACTCGATGCGTCGACGTTTGCCCACTGGCTGGACAGCCGGCAGCTCGACGATCCGCTGCTGCGCTGGTACCTGAACTACGCCTGCCGCGACGACTACGGCGCCGGGCTCGACGAGGTGTCGGCGTGGGCCGGCCTGCACTATTTCGCCAGCCGTCATGGTTTCCAGGCGCCGGGTGACGACGGCGGCGAGCGCGAGCCGGTGTTCACCTGGCCCGAGGGCAACGCCTGGCTGGCCGAACGGCTGGCCGCCGCGCTGCGCGAGCGCATGCTGGTGGCCCACACGGCGCTGCGGGTCGACAACAGCCGCGACGGCGTGCAGGTGTGGGCCTTCGACGAGCGTGCGCGGCAGCCGGTGCGCTTCGATGCCCGCGTCGCCGTGCTGGCCACGCCGCTGGCAGTGGCGCGGCGCCTGTGCACGTCGCCGCCGGCGGCGTTGCTCGCTGCACAAGAGAACGCGCGCTACGCGCCGTGGCTGGTGGCCAACCTGTTGCTCGATACACCGCTGCTGGATCGGGCCAGCGGCCCGTCGCTGGCCTGGGACAACGTGCGCCATGGCTCGCCGTCGCTCGGTTATGTCGCCGCCCAGCATCAGAGCCTGCGCGCCGATGCCCGCGCCACCGTGCTCACCGCGTACTGGGCGCTGCCCGCCAGCGAGCGTGCGGCGCTGCTCGGCGACGACTGGCGGCCCTGGGCGCAGCGCGTGATCGACGATCTCGCGGTGCCCCATCCCGACCTGCCGGACAAGGTGCAGCGCATCGAGCTCGTGCGCCACGGCCACGCGATGCGCATCCCGGTGCCCGGTGCCCGCGCCGACCCGGCGCTGGCCGCGCTGCGCGAGGCGCGTGGCCGCCTGCAGTTCGCGCACGCCGACCTCGCGGCCTACTCGGTGTTCGAGGAGGCCTACACGATCGGCGTGCACACCGCTGCGCGGGTGCTGCGCGAGCTGCGGCGCTAGCGTCGCGGTTGCGACGCGTTGAGCGCCTGCAGACGTTCCACCGATCCGACGTCGGTCCACTCGCCGTCCCACGCTTGCGCCCCGATGCGCCGCCGCGCGATGCCGTCGTCGAGCAACGGCCGCAGAGGCAGCCTGGTGCCCACCGCGACACCGCGAAACATCGTCGCCCGAAACAGCCCCACGCTGGCCCAGGTGCGGCGTTGCGGTGCATCGGCCAGCGCGTGGCCGTCGCCATCGATGCCGAAGTCACCCTGCGGATGGTGCGCCGCATTGGGCACCAGCCACAGGTGTGCCCACATCGGGCCGGTCGCAAAGCGCTGTGCAAAGTCGGCGTCGAACTCGAACCCGGGAAGGAACACGTCACCCGACACCACCCAGAAGCACTCGTCGCCCCGTGGCGCCAACAGCGGCAGCGCCTTGGCGATGCCGCCCGCCGTCTCGAGCGCGTCACCGTGGTCGCGGCCCTCCATCGAATAGGCGATGCGCAGCCCGAAGCGCGAACCGTCGCCGAGCGCGGCAGGGAACTGGTCTTCCAGCCATGCGGTGTTGATCACCACGTCCTGCACGCCGGCGGCGGCCAGCGCCAGCAGGTGCCACTCGATCAACGGCTTGCCGCGCACCACCAGCAGCGGCTTGGGCGTGTGGTCGGTCAGCGGGCGCATGCGCACACCGCGGCCGGCCGCGAGGATCAGCGCTCTCAGATTGCCGGCGCGTGGCATGCGGACGGTGGGCTCGGCCATGGCGCGCGCAGTGTATGCGTGCGCGCCGTGAGCGGCCGACCGCATGCGGCGATGAACAAGAGGCCATCGGTAGAATTGGGCACCCCGCCCCGCCTGCCACCGCCGCGCCTTCACCACGAGGCGCCGGCTCACCGCCATTGCGCCATGCCCGACACCGCCTCACTCGATACCCAAACGATGGCGAATGCCATTCGCGCGCTGGCGATGGACGCGGTGCAGAAAGCCAACTCCGGTCATCCCGGGGCTCCGATGGGCCTGGCCGAAGCGGCCGTCGCGTTGTGGTCGCGCCATCTGAAGCACAACCCCGCCGATCCGCACTGGCCCGACCGCGACCGCTTCGTGCTCAGCAATGGCCACGGCTCGATGTTGCTGTATGCGCTGCTGCACCTCACCGGTTACGACCTGCCGATCGATGAACTGCGCAACTTCAGGCAACTGAACAGCCGCACGCCCGGCCACCCGGAGGTCGGCGTCACGCCCGGCGTCGAAACCACCACCGGGCCGCTCGGCCAGGGGCTGGCCAACGCGGTGGGCATGGCGCTGGCCGAGAAGCTGCTGGCCGCGCGTTTCAACCGGCCCGGCCACGTGGTGGTCGACCACCGCACCTACGTGATCGTCGGCGACGGCTGCCTGATGGAAGGCATCAGCCACGAGGCCTGCGCATTGGCCGGCGTCTGGAAGCTCGACAAGCTGGTCGCGCTGTACGACGACAACGGCATCTCGATCGATGGTGCGGTCAAGCCCTGGTACACCGACGACGTGCGCCAGCGCTTCACCGGCTACGGCTGGCGCGTGCTGGGTCCGATCGACGGCCACGACGTCGACGCCGTCGACGGCGCGCTCGCGCAGGCGGCGGATTCGCAAGCGCAGCCGACGCTGATCATCTGTCGCACCACCATCGGCAAGGGCGCGCCCACGCGGGCCGGCACCGGCAAGGCGCACGGCGAGCCGCTCGGCGAAGCCGAGGTCGCCGCCACGCGGCAGGCGATCGGCTGGAGCGCCGCGCCCTTCGAGGTGCCCGATCGCGTGATGGCGCTCTGGAACGCACGCGAAGCAGGTGCGGCCCGGCAAGCCCGTTGGAACGAGCAGTTCGCGCGCTACCGCGCGGCGCATCCCGAGCTCGCCGCGGAGCTGCAGCGGCGTGGCCGCGGCGAGCTGGCGCCGGCGCTGGCGGATGTCACCGCACAAGCGCTGGCCGACGCACAGGCCAAGGCCGAGACGGTGGCCACACGCAAGGCCAGCCAGCTCGCGCTCGAGGCGTTCACGCGCGCGCTGCCCGAGCTGCTCGGCGGCTCGGCCGACCTGACCGGCTCGAACCTGACGCAGACCGCGAGCACGCCGCCGCTGCGCTTCGGCGACGACGGCGCGCCCAACGACGGCCGCCACATCAACTACGGCGTGCGCGAGTTCGGCATGGCGGCGGTGATGAACGGGCTGGCGCTGCACGGCGGCTTCATCCCGTACGGCGGCACCTTCCTGACCTTCAGCGACTACAGCCGCAATGCGATCCGCATGGCCGCGCTGATGAAGCTGCGCGTGATCCACGTCTTCACGCACGATTCGATCGGCCTCGGCGAAGACGGCCCCACGCACCAGAGCGTGGAGCATGCGGCCGCGCTGCGGCTGATCCCCGGCCTCGAAGTCTGGCGCCCGGCCGACACCGCCGAAACCGTCGTGGCCTGGCACGCAGCGCTCGCTGCCCGCGACCGGCCGAGCGCGCTGCTGCTGTCGCGCCAGAACCTGCCGTACTGCCCGAAGGCGTCGCTCGACGACGTCGCCAAGGGCGGCTACGTGCTGGCCGAACCGGCCGAGGTCGGCGTCAGGAAGAAGCTGCAGGCCGTGATCGTGGCCACCGGGTCCGAAGTGCACGTGGCGCTGCACGCTCAGGATGCGCTGGCTCGCGAGGGCATTGCGGTGCGTGTGGTCTCGATGCCGTCGACCACCGTGTTCGATCGCCAGAGCGTGGCCTACAAGTCGCAGGTGTTGCCCTCCGGCGTGCCGCGCATCGCGGTGGAAGCCGGCGTCACCGACGGCTGGTGGAAGTACGGCTGCGCGGCCGTGGTGGGGCTCGATCGCTACGGCGAGAGCGCACCCGGCGGCGTGCTGTTCAAGCACTTCGGCTTCACCGCCGCCAACGTGGCCGACACCGTGCGCTCGGTGCTGGCTTCGCTGAACGAATGATTTCACTGTTGGAGAAACATCCATGAGCATCAAAGTCGCGATCAACGGCTACGGCCGCATCGGACGCAACATCCTGCGTGCGCTGTACGAATCGGGCCGCAAGGACCTGCAGATCGTCGCCGTCAACGACCTCGGCGACGTCGCCACCAACGTGCACCTGACCAAGTACGACACCGCGCACGGCAGGTTCCCGGGCACGGTGGCGGCCGACGGCGACCACCTGGTCGTCAACGGCGATCGCATCAAGGTGCTGGCGATGCGCAATCCGGCCGAGCTGCCGTGGCAGGCCCTGGGCGTGGACGTGGTGCTCGAGTGCACGGGCCTGTTCACCAGCAAGGCCAAGACGCAGGCGCACATCGATGCCGGCGCCAAGAAGGTGATCATCAGCGCCCCGGCGGAGAAGGATGTCGACGCCACCGTCGTCTACGGCGTCAACCACGGCGTGCTGAAGGCCGCGCACACGGTGATCTCCAATGCGAGCTGCACCACCAACTGCCTGGCGCCGGTGGCCAAGGTGCTGCACGACAGACTCGGCATCGTGTCGGGCCTGATGACCACCATCCACAGCTACACCAACGACCAGGTGCTGACCGACGTCTTCCACAAGGACCTGCACCGCGCGCGCGCCGCCGCGATGAACATGATCCCCACCAAGACCGGCGCCGCCGCCGCGGTGGGGCTGGTGTTGCCCGAGCTGAACGGCAAGCTCGACGGCTTCGCGATGCGGGTGCCGACGATCAACGTGTCGGTGGTCGACCTCACCTTCGTCGCCGCGCGCAACACCACCAAGGAAGAAGTCAATGCCATCGTCAAGGCGGCGGCCGACGGCGCGTTGAAGGGCATCCTCGGCTACAGCACCGAACCGCTGGTGTCGAGCGACTTCAACCACGACAGCCGCAGCTCGGTGTTCGACGCGCCGCAGACGCGCGTGACCAACGGCAACCTGGTCAAGGTGCTGTCCTGGTACGACAACGAATGGGGTTTCAGCAACCGCATGCTCGACACCACCGTGGCGATGATGAGCGCCAGGTGACGCGCACGGCATCGCGGGGCCGCCGCGTTTGACGGCCCTTTTTTGTGTCCGGGTCCGCGGTTTGCCACCGCCTTACGCCGGGTCACCACCGCCCGGCGCACTTTCCGATAGGCTTGCCGCATGCTGACGATCCCCTGGCGCGCGGGCGCGCTGCTGAGCTTGCTGCCGCTCGCCGCCTGCGAGACCAACACGCTGGCGCCGGTGCCGCCGCCGGACCTGCGCATCACGGTCACCGCCCGCACCGAGTACTCGTCGGGGATGGAGGCGCAGATCCACGCCACCAACCTGGCGCGCGTGCCGATCCGTGACGTCGAGGACCTGGGTGCCGGGCGTTACCGCATGGTCCTCGTCTGCCCGGACACCGCCACCTGCCGCAGCGCCGTCCAGCGCATCGCGGACGATCACTTCTACGCGCTCGGCGTCGACGCCGAAGGGCCCAATCGCCAGCGCATTCCGATCAAGCCGACGCGCGCAGCGTCGCGCTGAGACCAGAGCCAAACCCCGCGGACGCGCGCGTTGTCCTTCGAGAGCACATCATGACGTCGTTGTTGTTGATCCATCGCCGCATCGCCAAGGCCGTGTCGGCGCTCGCCGTGCTGGCGCTGCCGGCGCTGGCCGTCCATGCCGGCGCCGCCGCGCCCGATGCCCGCCACGCGCGGGTGATCGTCAAGTACAAGGCCGAGGGCACGCTGATGCGCGAGAGCGCGCTGTCGGCGCGTGATCCCAACGGGGTGGCGGTTCAGCACGCCGCCCGCCTGTCGCAGCGGCTGGGCGTCGCGCTGCGCGACGGCCACGCCATCGCACCGCGCACGCAGGTGCTGCGCGCGAGCAACCTGTCGTCGGCGGCGCTGGTGGCGCGCTTGCAGGCTGACCCCGACGTCGAGTACGTCGAGGTCGACGAGCGTGTGCGCATCACCGACGTGCCGAACGATCCGCGTTATCCGGGCGGCCAGCCGCTCAACGTCACGCCGACGGCTGGCCAGTGGTACCTGCGGCCGCCCAGCGGTCAATTCGTGTCGGCGATCGATGCCCAGGGCGCCTGGGACACGACCACTGGCTCGCCGGCGATCGTCGTGGCGGTGCTCGACACTGGCGTGCGGCCGGACCATCCCGACCTGGCGGGCAAGCTGGTGCCCGGCTACGACTTCGTGGTGGCCGACGACGATGGTTCGTTCACGTCAGCCAACGATGGCAATGGTCGCGACGCCGACCCCTCCGACCCGGGCGACTGGGTCACGCAGGCCGACCTCGACGGAGCGCTGCGAGGGCAAGGTTGCCAGCTCGACGACAGCAGTTGGCATGGCACGCAGACGGCGTCGTTGATCGGTGCCGCCACCCACAATGGCACGGGCATGGCCAGCGTCGGCCGCAACGTGCGGGTGATGCCGGTGCGTGTGCTCGGCAAGTGCGGCGGCTTCATGTCCGATGTCATCGCGGGCATGTATTGGGCTGCGGGCATCACCATCCCGGCCCAGACCAGCGCTGGCCTCGATCTCGGCACGGCACCGGCCAACCCCTTTCCGGCCAAGGTGCTCAACCTGAGCCTGGGGTCGTCCACGACGACCTGCGGCCCGAGCTATCGTGACGCCGTCAATGCCGTGGTGGCGGCCGGCGCCAGCGTCGTGGTGTCGGCTGGCAACGCCGGCCTGGCGGTGGGCCAACCGGCCAATTGCGCGGGCGCGATCGGTGTCGGTGGCTTGCGCCACACCGGCACCAAGGTCGGCTTCTCCGACGTCGGCGCGGCGATCTCGATCTCTGCGCCGGGAGGCAACTGTGTCAACCTCGACGGCCCTTGCCTGTTCCCGATCCTGGCCGCGATCAACTCGGGGACCAATGGGCCGGGCGCGAACACCTATAGCGACAGCTTCAACATCTCGGTGGGCACCAGCTTCTCGGCGCCGCTGGTGGCCGGTGCGGCGGCGTTGATGCTGTCGGTCAATCCGACGCTGACGCCGACGCAGGTGCGCTCGATCTTGAGGTCCAGCGCGCGCCCGTTTCCGACCACCGGGGGCGAACCCGGCACATTGACGTGTCAACCGCCGGGCACGACACCACAACTAGTTGAGTGTTACTGCACCACCAGCACATGCGGTGCCGGCATGCTCGACGTCGCTGCCGCTGTGGAGGCTGTGCCGGCGCCGGGCACGACGCAGGCCCTGGTGTTCGCCACGCCCGCCGCGCCCACGCCGGGAGCCACCGTCACGCTGGACGGCTCGACCTCGGTACCGGCCAATGGGCTCACGATCGACGGCTATCAGTGGACCTTGGTCGACAGCGGCGGCATCGCCACGCTGAGCGCGCCCACCGATGCGGCCACCGCCACCGTGATCACCAGCGGCGCCGGCACGTTCACCGTGCGCCTCGAGGTCACCGACAGTGGCGGCGCCACGGTCTCCAAGACGTTCGCGGTCACCGCCGCAGTGCCGCCGGCGCAGCCGAACAACGACGACGATGGCGGCGGCGCCTTGTCGTGGCCCTGGCTGCTCGCCTTGGGTGCTGCCGTGACAGCGCTGCGCTCGCGCCGCAGATAAGTCACGCCGCGCGCGGCGCGCGCGTAACAGCGCCACCGCGAACCGGTGCTGCGCCGTCGGTCTACCGCCTGATTGAGGGATCCAGTCGGCCGGAGCTGCGTCGATACTTTTGGCCACGGTGAACTCTGTGGCCACGCTCGTCGTCAATTCATCCACTGGCTCGTCTGGTCGCTCACGCGACGATGACGACACGATGCCCTGCTCGCCGCTGTGCGCGCAGGGCCTGGCCGGGATGGTGTTGCGCCGGCGTCCACGGCACCGATGACGCGGGCCACCGGGCCCGTGTGGCGCGCCCTCCTCGCGCCGCTGTGCGCCCTGTGGCTGGCCGCCGCCGCGCAAGCGGCGCCGCGCGGCTTGATCGTCGAGTTGAAAGACGCGCCGCCGCACGCCGGGCCGGCGCGCGACGTGACCATTCAAAGCGCCAGGGTCGACGCCGCGGCCGTGCAGCGCGAGCGCCTGCAGCGTGTGGTGGCCGCGGCCGGCCTGGCCGGTGCAGCGTTGTCGCCGGTCACGCCGTCGGTGCGGCCGCAGGGCCGCGCCGCCCACGTGCTGGAGTTCAGCCGCACGCTGTCGCCCTCGGAAACCGAGGCCATGCTGGAACGCTTGCGTGCCATGCCCGAGGTGGCCTGGGCCGAGCCCAACGATCGCGAGATGCTGCTGCAGAGCACGACGCCGAGTGATCCGTTCTTTCCAGGCCCCGGCGGACAGTGGTGGCTGCAACCGGCGGGCGGCAGCGACAGCCATGGCATCGAATCGCGCCTGCGCGGCGTGCCCGGTGTGCAGCGTGCGTGGTTGTGGACCACCGGCAGCGTTGCGACGCCGGTGGCCGTGCTCGACACCGGCATCACGGCGCACCCCGAGCTGCAAGGCGCATGGCTGCCCGGTGTCGACGTCGTCAGCGACGCGGCGATGGCCAACGATGGCGACGGCCGCGACACCGACCCCAGCGATCCCGGCGACTGGCTCGCCGCGGCCGAGCGTGCGCACGAGGTGTTCGCCTCCTGCGATACGCACGACAGCTCCTGGCACGGCACGATCGTCAGCGGCATCCTGGCGGCACGCACCGACAACAACCAGGGCGTCGCCGCGGTCAACTGGAATGCGCGCATCGTGCCGGTGCGCGTGGCCGGCAAGTGCGGCGCCGAGGTGGCCGACATCATCGACGGCATGCGCTGGGCGGCCGGCCTGATGGTGAGCAGCGGCCACGGCTGGTTGCCGCGCAACGCCAACCCCGTGCGCGTGATCAACCTCAGTTTCGGCGGCAGGAAGCCGTGCAGCCGCGCCTATCAAAACACCATCGACGAACTGCGTTCGCACGGCGTGATGGTGGTGGCGGCGGCAGGCAACGGCCAGGGCGCCGTCACGCGGCCGGCCAACTGCCGCGGCGTGGTGGCGGTGGCGGCGCTCAACCGCGATGGCTTCAAGGCCCACTACTCGAACTTCGGCCCCGAGGTGACGCTGGCCACCGTGGGCGGCGACGCCGCGGACCCCAACAGCCCGCTGGCCAGCATGGTCGCCGATGGCGGCCTGCTGACGCTGTACAACAGCGGTGTCACCGCGGCCGGCGAACACATCTATGCGCGCAGCTTCGGCACCAGCTTCGCGACGCCGATCGTGGCCGGCACCGCGGCGCTGATGCTGTCGGTCAACCCCGGCTTGACGGTCGACCAGGTGGTGGCCGGCCTGGCGGCGTCGGCGCGCCCCCACGTGCAGTCGCCCTGGCTGGCAGCCTGCTCGGCCGCCAACTCGGCGAACTGCCTGTGCACCAACGCCACCTGCGGCGCCGGCGTGCTCGATGCCGAGCAGGCGCTGTTCTATGCGCGCGACCCGGCCGCCTATGTGTCGCCGGCGCGCGCCGCCGAGGTGCTCGACAACCCCGAGCTCGCAGCGGCGGGGCAGGCGCCGCCGCAAGCCACGCCGGAGTTGCCCGACGAACGCGACGATGCCAATGGTGCCGGCGCGCTCGGCGCGGGGTGGTTGCTCGGGCTCGCCCTGGTGCTCGTCGCCCTCAGCAGACGACCCTGCGCGCTCACGACGACCCTGCGCGCTGCGCGCTCCGGAGTGAGCGCTTCGGAGCGGCCGTGCGCGCTCACGGCGGCACCGCGCAGGGCCGGAATCCGGAGCCCGCGGGCGGCAGGTTGAGCTGCGCCAGCCGCGCCGCCAGCGCGCCGTCGGCGCGCTCGACGCGCAGCAGCGTCACCACCACCGGCATGTTGATGGTCACCACGCGCGCGCCCTTGACGCCCTGCTGCACGAGTTGCGCCGCCGCGGCCTCGGCCGGCGCCCGCGCGTCGTAGCGGCCGAACTGCAGGCCCGGCTGCAGGTCGGGCGAGTTGCGCACCTCTTCGGCCGCGATCTGCTGACGCCGATAGTCGTCGCGCCGGCGTGCCATCACCGCCTCGTCGGAATACTTGCCCTGGTAGACGATGTACGAGCCGCCGCGCTCCGAGCGCTGTGGCGTCCACTCGAGGCCGGGCCACTTCAGCTCGCGCAGGCCGCGTTCGGCGGCGGCCACTTCGGCAGTGGCAAACGGGCCTGCCTCCAGGCACACGGTGACCGACGCGCTGGTCCCCGGCGGCGGCGCGCTGGCCGCCGTGGTGCCCGGGGCGGCCGCCAGGCTGCTGGAGCGTTGCGCAGCCGCGGCTTGCAGCGCGGCGCTCGCCGCGGTGGGCGTGATCAGCTGCACCGCGTCGGGCCGCACCTGCTGGCGCAGCCGGTCGGGCTCGCGCTCGCGGGGCCGCGACACGCCCGGCAGCATGTCGAAGGACCAGGCGAGCACGAGGAGGTTGGCCACCACGAGCGCGACCAACAGGCCCCGCATCACCGCGGCGGCTCCGGCGACGGCCGCACGCTGACGTCACCCACGCCCACCGTGCGCAGCGACGGTCCGACCCGCACCAGCAAGGCGCCGTGGTCGTCGACGCCCTCGGCCACGCCGCTGGGCAGGTCGTCGAGCGTGGTGGTGACCAGGCGGCCCTTCAGGCAATCGAGGCGCTCGAAGCGCGGCTTGAACGGCGCGAAGCCCTCGCGCTGAAACAGCAGCACCGCCTCGACCCAGGGCCTGGCGATGCGCGCCAGTGCGTGCGGCGCGTCGATGCCGGGTTCGAACTCCTGCATGCTGGCAAAACCGGTGTTGAGATCGACCACCGGCTGGCTGGCGATGTTCAGTCCCAGCCCGATGACGGCCATGCGGCGCTGCCCGACCGGCACCGATTCGATGAGGACGCCGCCGAGCTTGCGCGCCGGCTGCGTGCCCTCGATCAGCATCAGGTCGTTGGGCCACTTCAGGCCGATGGATGCGCCGCTGCGCGGCCG
>DATDJF010000180.1:0-13819 GCA_036520715.1 Burkholderiaceae bacterium
CGCCCCACAAGTCGCCCACCCCGGATACCGCCCACCGCGCTGCAACGCTCGTGCTGCTCGACGACGCATGCCACGGTGGTGCTGGCAAAGCCGTGGGTGGGTGTGCGACGGCAGCGACATTGTGCGGCGCCGAGGAACGCAGGGCTGGTGGCCGCGCGCGCGCAGCGCGCGCATCAATATCTGACTCGTCGCGATTGTTCGAGCGAAGTGAGCGCAGCGAACGTAGCGAGTTTCGCGACGGGCCACGAGACCGAGTACCGCAGGGGAGTCGGCCCGCAGGGCCGACCGCCGGACACGAGCGCCGGCGCATACCCGCCCGCGGCGTTGCTTGCTCTGAAATGTGCAAGCCTCAACCATGACCAACGCCACCGTCTTCGCCGCGCTGCGCGCCGCGTTTCCGTCCGACCTCGATGCGGTAGCGATCGAAACCGCAGACGGCCCCGGCGCTCCGCTGCACTACACGTGGCGCGACCTCGAGCGCGGCACGGCGATGCTGGCCAACGTGTTCGCATCGCTGGCGCTGCCAGCGGGCGCGCGCGTCGCGGTGCAGATCGACAAGAGTGTCGAGGGCTTGATGCTGTACCTGGCGGTGCAGCGCGCCGGGCTGGTGTACCTGCCGCTGAACAACGCCTACCAGCAGGCCGAGATCGAGTACTTCATCGGCGATGCCGAGCCGGCGGTGGTGGTGTGCGCGCCGAAGGATTTCACCTGGATCTCGCGGCTCGCCTTTCGCGGCGGCACCAGGAACGTGTTCACCCTCGGCGACGACCGCACCGGCAGCCTGCTCGAGCGTGCGGCGTGGATGAGCGACCAGCACACACCGGTCGCGAGCCACGCCGACGATCTGGCGGCGATCCTCTACACCAGCGGCACCACCGGGCGCAGCAAGGGCGCGATGCTGACGCATGGCAACCTGGTGTCCAACGCGCGCGTGCTGAAAGACTACTGGGGCTGGCAGCCGGGCGACGTGCTGATCCACACGCTGCCGATCTTCCACGTGCACGGCCTGTTCGTGGCCGCGCACGGTGCTCTGCTCAACGGCAGCAAGATGATCTGGACCTCGCGCTTCGATCCCAAGGCCGTGATCGCGCGCTTCGCCGACGCCACCGTGTTCATGGGCGTGCCGACGCTGTACACACGTTTGCTCGCTGAAGCCTCGCTCACGCGCGACGCCTGTGCGCACATGCGGCTGTTCATCTCCGGCTCGGCGCCGCTGCAGGTGGAAACCTTCGACGCGTGGCGCGAGCGCACCGGCCACACCATCCTCGAGCGTTACGGCATGAGCGAGACCGTGATGCTGACCAGTAACCCGTACCGCGAGCAAGACGGTGAGCGCCGCCGCGGCACCGTGGGCTTCACGCTGCCGGGTGTGCAGGTGCGCGTGCGCGACGACGCCGGCGCGCCGTGCCCGCCGGGCGAGATCGGCGGCATCGAGGTCAGGGGGCCCAGCGTGTTCAAGGGCTACTGGCGTTTGCCCGAGAAGACGAAGGAAGAGTTCACCGACGACGGCTGGTTCAAGACCGGCGATGTCGGCAAGATCGACGAGCGTGGCTACGTCACCATCGTCGGCCGCAGCAAGGACCTGGTGATCACCGGCGGCTACAACGTCTACCCGGCCGAGGTCGAGGGCTTCATCAACGAGTTGCCCGGGGTCGCCGAGTCGGCCGTGGTCGGCCTGCCGCACCCGGACTTCGGCGAAGGCGTGGTGGCGGTGGTGGTGGCCAAGCCGGGCAGCGCGCTCGATGGCGCCGCCATCGTGGCCGCTCTCAAGGGCCGCATCGCCAACTTCAAGGTGCCCAAGCAGGTGTTCGTGGTCGCCGAGCTGCCGCGCAACACGATGGGCAAGGTGCAGAAGAACCTGCTGCGCCAGCAGCACCAGGGGTTGTTTGGCCATTGACCTCGGCGCCGCCAGCACGGCGCCGCGCGCTGCGCCGGACGACGCGCGCTGCCCGCGCTGCGGGGGCGGCTTTCATTGCGGCATGCACGACCCCGCGCCGTGCGCGTGCACCACGCTGCGCTTGAACGCGGTTACGCTGAGCGACCTGCGGGCCCGCTATCACGGCTGTCTGTGCCTGCGGTGCCTGCAGGCGCTGGCGCGGCACTCGCACGCGCCGGACTGATTCGGCCGTCACTGCCAGCGTTGCGGCTCGACGTGCACGCTGCCTTTGGCGCTGCTCAGCGTGAGCGCACCGTCTTGCAACGTGGCCTGCAACTGCATGCTGCGCTCGGCCAACTCTGCGAGCGCCGCCGCGGCCTCGGCCGGCAGCCGCCACACCTGCAGCCTGTCCAGGCGGGACACCTTGTTGACCAGGCCGCGCCACCAGATGTCGGCGGCGGACTGGAAGGCGAGCACCACCACCGCATCGGCCTGCGCGCTGGCCTTGGTCAGCGCACGATCGTCGGGTTGGCCCACTTCGATCCACAAGCGCTTGCGGCCGGTGAAATCGGTCAGCGCGACGTCGGGGTCGTCGGGGTCGGACAAGCCGGCGCCGAACGCCAGCTTGCCGTCGCCGCGGCAAAGATCCTGCAGCTGATGCGCGTGCAGTGCCAGCGCGGCGATGCGCACCATCATGCGCTCGTCGGTTTCGCTGGGATGGCGCGCCAGGGTCAACGCGTGCTCGGCGTAGTAGCCGTGGTCGATGTCGGCCATCTGCAGCAACGCCTTGAAGATCGTGGACTTGAGGGCCATGCGCCATTCTGCATGGGCGACCCGGGAGCATCGACGGATGGCGGCCGACGGGCTATCGTTCGCCCGCAGCGAAATCGGCCGAAGGAGCATTCGCCATGCTGAAGAACCTGCTGATCGTGCGGGCGGTGTTCAACCTGCTGTTCGGCATCGTGCTCGTCTTCTGGATGGAGCACGAGGTGCTGCGCGGCATCGGCCGCGGCGGGTTCTACCTGCTCGGCGACGGTGTGCTGACGCTGGCGATCGCTGCGGCGCTGCGGGGCCTGCGTCCGTCGCTGGCCATGATCACCGCGGCCGACGGCCTGCTGCGGCTGGGCGCCGGCGCCTTCATCTATGCCAACCCGGGGCTCGAGAAGATGGTGATGACGACGGCCTTGTTCCTGGTCGTGGTCAGCATCGGTTTCATCACGCTGGGGATCGTGGGCCTGGCCATCGTGTGGCTCGGTGCGCGCAAGGTTGCCGCGGGTGCGGCCGCGGCGGCGCCTGCGTGGCCGCCGGCCGCGATCGCGTTGTGCACGCTGTTGCTCGGGGTGGGCATCGCCATCAGCTTCTTCGACCAGCAGCTGCGCTTGATCCTGGTGGGCTACATGCTGATGGTCGGCGTGCTGCTGGGCTACACGGCGTGGCGGCTGCCGGCGTCCAGCGCCGCGGCGAGCGCCGGCGTCGCCGGCTAACGCTCGCGGCACCGGTTGCCAGCGGTGTGCCCGCGTCTCGCTGGCACGCAACCGGCGAGGCGTCAAGCAATGCCCCAGTGCGCATCGTTGTTCCAACGTTGACGCCCCCCACGCGGCGCCGCATCCTCGCGCCACGATGGCCATCCTCGTTGACCTCATTTGGGAACTCAGTAACAGGGTGCCGCACGGCGCCCCAACCGGCACCCGCTGGCAGTTTCACCAGCGCGTCGATCTGCCGGGCGCGACGCATCAGGTAAGCCTGACGGCGCGCATCAACCACAAGGGGCGCCGCGTCGAACAACTGCTGTGCGACGGCGTGCGCGTCGAGCGCACCATGCTGCTGGAGCTGACCTGCCCGGAGATCGAGTGCCCGCACGCGCGCGCCGCGCGGCTGCAATGGGATCGTTACCACCGGCGCCCGCCGCCACCGCGCCCGCCCGAGCCGCCGCGCGTTTTCCGGCTGATCGAGGAGCATTCGCTGGTGGTCGACCGGCAGCAGTACACGGCGCGCCCGGCGCGCTTCTCGTGCTACATGGCGTGCCCGAACGGCGCGCACGACTCGATGGTGATTCAAAAGACCGGCTACGACCTGTTCGAGCAGGGCACCTGCGTGGCCGGTGGGGTGGTCGATGTCTACGGTGTCATGCGCCCGCGGCTGCCGACCCTCCAGGCCGCGGACGCGTTCTTGCGGACAGGCCATCTGGTCGCCCACGCCGTGCTCGGCGCGCTGCGTCGCCCGCAAGCGCCGACTTGAAGCGCGGTCGCGCTCGACGCTGCTTGCTCAGCCGCACGCCCCGATGTAGCCGCACGCGGTGCAGAACTCGCAGCCATCCTTGTGGATCACCGTGAAGTTGCCGCACTCCGGGCAGCGTGTGCCGGCCATCGGCCCGGCCTGTGCACCGGCGCCCGCGCGCTGCGCCTTGTCGGCCGGCGGCTGCAGGATGCCCATCGCATTCAACGGGAAGCCGTTGGCATCGAGCACGCCGAGCATCGCGTAGCGGTGGATCACCAGGCCCGCGATGTAGGCCACGGTCGACGGCCAGAGTTGCTGGCGGCGCTCGCCAGGCACCGGCGCCAGGAACTGGCCGAGCGGCTCGCCGACGTTGAGCAGCTTGCGCAGCTTCATGCCGATCCAGGCCGGATCGAGCACCCGCATGTCGAGCGACAGCAGGCGCGCCAGGCCGTCGAGCGCGCGCGGGTAGTTGCCGGAAAAGCCGATCGCACACGGCCGCGTCACGAACGCGGCCGTTCCGTCGCCCTGCCGCGTGGCGAAGCCGCCGCCGGCGCCCGCGGGCAACTGCACTTCCTTCAACGTGACGGTGAACGCCTCGCCGCTGGCCGGGTTGCTCACGTCCACGGCCCAAGCCAGGGTGCCCGAGGTGCCGGTGCGTGGCTCGTCGCGGCTGAACATCGCATCGATCACCGGCGTCGCGCCACCCTCCTGCAGCGCACCGAGCTGCTCGCAGCGCCAGCGGATCACCGCCGCCGTGGCGGCCACCACGCCGGGGAACAAGCGCGGCTCGCCGTGCGGCGGCATCGGCATCTCGAACGAGCGCTCCTCCGACACCGTGGCCAGCGCATCGAGCTTCAGGCGCAGCCAGGCGGCGTCGTTGGCGCGCATGTCCATCGACAGCGTCTTGGCCAGCGCCGCCAGGCCGCGCGGCTGCTCGGCGCCGTTGACCCACACCTCGAACGGCAGGTTGCGCGCGAACAGGCCCGACTCAGGCCCCGCCTCGGCCGGCAACTCGCCGACGAACAGCGAGAACTCGCCGTGCGGGTACTCGATCATGTAGCTCCACGCCGGGTTGCCACCGGGGAACTCGGGCCGGCTCGGCCAGCGCAGCGACGCCAGCACCGGCGCCGGCAGGCGCTCCACGCGCAGCCGCTGGTTGGCGCCGTCGCCGGCCACCAGTTGCGGCGGTGCGGCTGTCGCCGCATCGACGCTGAGCACGGCGCCGAGCACCGCGTTGGGCCGGTAGGTGGCCAGGCCCTTGAGGCCGGCCTTCCAGGCGCCGAAGTACAGGCCCTGGAAGTCGGCATACGGATAGTCGGCTGGCACGTTGACGGTCTTGCTGATCGAGGTGTCGACGAACGGCGCCACCGCCGCCACCATCGCCGCGTGATCTTCGGCGCTCATCTCGAGCGCGGTGACGAAAGCTGGCGTCAGCGGCGCGTCGTCACCCTTGAGGTGCCGGTACAGCCGCCACGCATGGTCTTCGACCGCGTACTCCTTGAAGCTGTTGTCGCGCTCGCGCTTGCGCCGCGTGTAGCTCCACGAAAACGGCGGCTCGATGCCGTTGCTGGCGTTGTCGGCAAAGGCCAGGCTGATGGTGCCGGTGGGAGCGATCGACAACAGGTGCGAGTTGCGGATCCCCTGCGCGCGGACCTTGTCCTTCAGCGCCTGCGGCAGGCGCGAGGCGAAGCTGCCGCGTGACAGGTAGAGGTCGGCGTTGAACAGCGGGAAGGCGCCGCGCTCGCGCGCCAGGTCGGCCGACGCATCGTAGGCGGCGTCGCGCATGACCTCGGCAATGCGCGACGCCTCGGCGCGCGCCGGCGCCGTGTCGTAGCGCAGGCCGAGCATCACCAATGCGTCGCCCAGGCCGGTGAAGCCCAGGCCGATGCGCCGCTTGGCGCGCGCCTCGTCGCGCTGCTGCGGCAGCGGCCACACGGTGGCATCGAGCACGTTGTCGAGCATGCGCACTGCGACCTTGACCACCTCGATGAAGGCGTCGTCGCGAAAGCGCGCGTTCGGCTCGAACGGGTTGTCGATGAAGAAGGTGAGGTCGATCGAGCCGAGGCAGCAGCAGCCGTAGGCCGGAAGTGGCTGCTCGCCGCATTGCCCCGTGACCAGGCCGTTGAAGATGACCGTGTTGTGATCGGGTTGCGTCGTGTCATACACGGTGTGGCGACCCATCGGCTCGATGGCCTTCACGCGGGCCGTGAACCGCTGATGCTTCAGCAGCGCCTTGCCCTGAACCCAGGCTTCGTACTTCTCGCGCTTGGCCGGCAGCAGGAAGCCGATCTCGCGCATGAACGCTTCGCGCGATTCACCGTCGACGATCAACTCATGCAGGGTCTGGCAGTCGTACATCCGCGTGCCGCCGGAGCCATTGGGCATGTCCTTCGCGCCGGCCTTCTTGCGTTCGTGAATGCGCGAGAACACTCCAAAGTTCGCGAGCAGGATCTGCACATCCCTCAACAGCGGCCGCTGTACCGACGTCAAGCGCACCGAGCACGTCTGGCCGTGCGACGACACATTGACGGTCCCATCCGTCTGGAACAGACCTCGCAGGTACCCGCGCACGCACTGCTCGTTGCCGCGCCACACCACCTCAGGCACCTGCAGCTTGGTTGCACGGTTGAATCCATATGCAGACAGGGCGCGCGCCAACAGAACCGAACGAATGAACATGTGGTTGCGCGATGCCACGGCTACCGGGGCCACGTGGTAACTCCGCGGCGCAACTTGCTGGCCGGCGATCATCGCGTTGATCCACTGCGCCACCTCCGTGCACAGCACCCGGTCCTCGTTCCAGAAGTTGACGATCGCGGCCTCCTGACCTTTGCCGCGGTTCGTGAAGTGCCCGTCGCCCGCGATCAACCCCAGCAGCACACCCAGCGACTCACTGCCGAGCGAGCCAAACTGCCCTTTGCCGGACTGCACCCACAACTCGTCATATGGCCGAAGCTCACTCACCTTCAACTTGCCGCGCGCGGTGTAGACCTCGTGCCAGGCGGTCGCTTCGAGCTCGAAGCCTTCCTTGGTGGTCACACGAAACAACTCGGCATCGCGCGCGGTCACGAATGCCGGGGCCGCGCCACGGACCTCCACCCCACGGGGCGCCCGGCCGAGCGCGCGGCTTTCGACCGTGGCCTCGATCGCCGCGCCATTGGCCTGCAACTCTGCGATCGGCACCAGCCCATGCTGAGTGGCCAGCCGTGTCGCGCCGCTGACGCACGGGTTTGTCGAATCGATGCGCTCGCAGTAGCCGAGGTTGTTGTCGGCGTTGATGCGGTCGATGAACAGCACGCCGGGCTCGGCGTGGTCGTAGGTCGACCGCATGATCTGGTCCCACAGGTCGCGCGCGCGCGGACGGCGGTAGACCCACACGCCGTCGGAGCGGCGCGTGGCGCCTGCGGCCTTTTGCGCCGCCCCCGGCTCGGCGCGGTGCACCAGCTCGAACTCGCGGTCTTCCTCGACGGCGCGCATGAAGGCGTCCGTCACACCGACCGAGATGTTGAAATTCGTGAGGTCGCCGGCATCCTTGGCGTGGATGAACTCCTCGACGTCCGGATGGTCGCAGCGCAACACGCCCATCTGCGCGCCGCGCCGGCTGCCGGCGGACTCCACGGTTTCGCAGCTGCGGTCGAATACCCGCATGTAGCTCACCGGTCCGGACGCGCTGCTCTGCGTGGTGCCGACCCAGGCGCCCTTGGGACGGATGCGCGAGAAGTCGTAGCCGACACCGCCGCCGCGGCGCATCGTCTCGGCGGCCTCGGTGAGTGCGATGTAGATGCCGGGGTAGCCCTCCTCGGGCTCGGCGATCGAGTCGCCAACCGGCTGCACGAAGCAGTTGATCAAGGTGGCGCCGAGCGCGGTGCCGGCGGCCGAATCGATGCGGCCGGCGGGGATGAAGCCGCTGCGCTGCGCATCGAAGAAACGCGCCTCCCACTGCGTGCGGATGGCCGGCGCCTCGATCGCCGCCAGTGCGCGCGCGACACGGGCGCGCACGTCGTCGGCGCTGCGTTCGTCTCCCTTGGCATACTTTTCGAGCAGCACTTCGTGGCTGATCGTTTGCTCAGGCAGCGCGAGGGTCGCGCGCTGCGTCGTCAGGTCGGACATCGTCGGGGTCGCTCCGTGGTGGGCACAGCGATGCGTCGAGTGGTGCTGCCGCCGGCCGCACCCGCGTCGTTCGATCAGGCTGTATGGAAAATCAGTATCGCGCGACCTCCGCCGGGCCGCAAGGGCCCAGCACCGTTCGCGGGTGCCCGATGGGGTTGTTCGGGGGCGCTTGACGTCCGGGCTCAACCATGGCTCGCCAGCCGGCTTGCCCTGTTGTCATTCGAGTCGGGCCACCCAACACTCGGAGCAAGCCACGATGAGCGCAAGCGACAACAAGTAAGCCTTGCAGACCGCCTTCGAGGCCATGGCCGTCGGCAACACGAGGCCATTCGGCGAGCTGATGGCCGATGACTACCGCTGGGTCACGCCGGGGTAATCCGTCTTCTTGCTTCGTCTGCGAGTTCGGCAAAGGCGGCAAGCTGGTCCAGGTGAGCGAGTACATGGACACCGACCTCGCGGTGCGTGTGCTCGGTGCGCCCGACGAGGTGCCGACCTGAACCGACAGACACGGTCTCTCCTTGGTCGCGTGGCGACGAGCGACCTGCCGGTGCCGCGATCAGTCGCCGCGGCACGAGGCCACGGCCGCCGGCGCCAGCACGGCGTGCAACGCCGCCACCGCGCCGATCACGATCAGCGCGGGTGACTTCACCTCGTGCACACGCGCCAGCGCCGGCAGCGTCTCGAGCGTGCCGTCGATCGTGCGTTCGTCGGGCCGGGTGGCGCGCTCGACCACTGCCGCCGGCGTGTCGGGTGGCAGGCCGTGCTGGATCAGCTGCTCGCAGATGATCGGCAGCGTCGCCACGCCCATGTAGATCACCACCGTCTGGCGCGGCCGCGCGAGCGACTCCCAGTCGAGTTCGAGCGTGTGGCCGTCGCCGCGCAGATGGCCGGTGGTGAACACCACCGAGCAGGCATGGTCGCGATGCGTCAGCGGCATGCCGGCCGAGGCCGCAGCGCCCTGCGCCGCGCTGATGCCGGGGATCACCTCGAACGGCACACCGGCCTCGGCGAGCGCCTGCGCCTCTTCGCCGCCGCGGCCGAAGATGAACGGGTCGCCGCCCTTCAAGCGCACCACCGGGCGCCCGCTCCTGGCCAGCCGCAGCATCAGCTCGATGATGGCCTCCTGGCTCAGCGTGTGGCAGCCCGACTGCTTGCCCACGTAGATGCGGTGCGATTGTTTGGGCACCAGATCGAGCACCTCGTTGCCGACCAGGTGGTCGTACAGCACCACCCGCGCCTCGCGCAGCACACGCGCCGCCTTCAACGTCAGCAACTCGGGGTCGCCGGGGCCGGCGCCCACCAGGGTGACCTTGGCCGGCCGCGTGGCCGCCAGCAGGGTGCGTGCGTCGAAGCGCAACGGCTCGTTCAGGGCGCTCATCCGTGAAGGTCCTCGTCAGCGGTGAATGCATTGTTGGGACCCCGCTCGTTGCGGTCCTTGAACCAGTTCAAGGACGTTTGCCACACGTCGAGCCCACGATGCGCGCATCCGATTCTTTCGATCTGTGACCTGTCCCCAACCCGCCGCCCAAGCGCAGCCGGCTTGAAAGCCGGTCGGTCCGCACGCGGCACGAACACGCGGAGTGAATCCATGAATGCATCGCACCGGCCCGTGATCGCCGCGCTGCTGCTGGCCGGCCTGGCCTGGGCCGCACACGCACAGACGACGCCAACAGACAAGAAGGGTGTCACCGAGCCCGAGATCCGATACCAGGCCGGCACCTCGCCGCTGGCCAACGAGCCGATGGTCCAGAGCACCAACCCGAAAGCGCCGCCGATGACGGTGGCGCAATTCGACGCCGCCCGCAAGATCTACTTCGAGCGCTGCGCGGGTTGCCACGGCGTGCTGCGCAAAGGTGCGACCGGCAAGCCGTTGACGCCCGACCTCACGATCGGCAAGGGCACCGACTACTTGAAGGTGTTCATCGCCTACGGATCGCCGGCCGGCATGCCCAACTGGCAGACCTCGGGCGAGATGACTGAGAAAGAGGTCGACCTGATGGCGCGCTACATCCAGCAGGATCCTCCGCAGCCGCCCGAGTTCGGCATGAAGGAGATGAAGGCGACGTGGAAGGTCACGGTGCCGGTGGCCCAGCGGCCGACCAGGAAGATGAACGACTACAACATCGCCAACATCTTCTCGACCACGCTGCGTGACACCGGCGAGGTGGCGCTGATCGACGGCGACACCAAGAAGATCATCAACATCGTCAAGACCGGCTACGCGGTGCACATCTCGCGGCTGTCGGCGTCGGGACGTTATGTGTTCGTGATCGGCCGCGACGCCAAGATCAACATGATCGACCTGTGGATGCCCACGCCCGACAACGTGGCCGAGATCCGCATCGGCCTGGAGGCGCGCAGCGTCGACACCAGCAAGTACAAGGGCTACGAAGACAAGCTGGCGATCGCGGGCTCCTACTGGCCGCCGCAGTACGTGATCATGAAGGGCGACACGCTCGAGCCGCTGAAGATCGTGGGCACCCGCGGCATGACGGTCGACACCCAGGAATACCACCCCGAGCCGCGCGTGGCGGCGATCGTGGCATCGCACTTCGAGCCCGAATTCGTGGTCAACGTCAAGGAGACCGGCAAGATCCTGATGGTCAACTACAAGGACCTCAACAACCTGAAGGTCACCGAGATTCCAGCGGCCCGCTTCCTGCACGATGGCGGCTGGGATTCGAGCCACCGCTACGTGATGATGGCGGCCAACCAGTCCAACAAGATCGCCGTCGTCGACGCCAAGGAAGGCAAGCTCGCCGCGCTGATCGACGTCGACAAGATCCCGCACCCGGGTCGCGGCGCCAACTTCGTGCATCCCAAGTGCGGTCCGGTGTGGGCCACGGGCCACCTGGGCAGCGAAAAGATCTCGCTGATCGGCACCGATCCGAAGAAGCACAAAGACTACGCGTGGAAGGTCTGCGAGACGATCGACGGCCAGGGCGGCGGCAACCTGTTCATCAAGACGCACCCGAAGTCGCAGCATCTGTACATCGACACGCCGCTGAACCCCGACCCGAAGATCAGCCAGTCGGTCGCCGTGTTCGACACCAAGAACCTGAAGGGTGGCTTCAAGGTGCTGCCGATCGCCGAATGGGCGGGCATCAGCGATGGCGGCGCAATGCGTGTGGTGCAGCCCGAATACAACAAGGCGGGCGACGAGGTGTGGTTCTCGGTCTGGTCGGCCAAGGACAAGCAGAGCGCGCTGGTCGTGGTCGACGACAAGACGCTGCAGCTGAAGGCGGTGATCAAGGACCCGAAGCTGATCACGCCCACCGGCCACTTCAACGTGCACAACACGCAGCACGACATCTATTGAGACGAGGAAATCACGATGAAGACCCACGTTGCAGCGCTCGCCGCATGCACCCTCGCGCTGGCCACGGCCAGTACCTGGGCCGCACCGGAAGACGCGATGAACAAGGCCGGCTGCATGGCCTGCCACACCAAGGACAAGAAACTGGTCGGCCCGTCGTTCAAGGACATCGCGGCCAAGTACAAGGGCCAGGATGCCGTCGCCAAGCTGATGGAGAAAGTGCGCAAGGGTGGCTCGGGCGTCTACGGCCCGGTGCCGATGGCGCCCAACCCGCCCGACAAGATCAACGACGCCGACCTCAAGGCGGCGGTCGAGTTGATCCTGAAGAGCTGAGAGCCGTCGATGCGTCGCGTCGTGGCCGCTGTCATGCTGCCGCTGGCGCTCGCCGCCAGCGCACAAGACATGGACCGCGCGCGCCAGCAGAGCCTCGTTCGGTTGGTGCGGCAGGATTGCGGCGCCTGCCATGGCATGCGCCTCACCGGCGGCCTGGGCCCTGCGCTGACGCGCGAGGCCCTGGCCGACAAGCCCGTTGACGCGGTGGCGGCGGCCATCGTGCATGGGCGACCCGGCACGCCGATGCCGCCGTGGCGCGCGATGTTGAGCGATGGCGACGCGCGTTGGATCGCCGTGCGCCTGACGCAAGGCTTTCCGGAAGAACCGAAGGCCGCGCCATGAAACGCCGCGCCCTGTTCGCGCCGTTCGCCGCGTCGCTGGCAATGCCCTGGCTGAGCGGCTGCGCCACGCCCGCACGCACACCCGTCGGCACCGGCGACCTCGGCGTGGTGATCGAACGCGCACGCGGCACCGTGGCCATCGTCAACACCAGCACGCGCACGCTGCTGGCCGAAGTGCCGGGGCTGGGCGACCTGTCGCACGCGTCGGTGGTGTTCGCGCGCGACGGCGCCAGCGCCTTCGTGTTCGGCCGCGACGGCGCGCTCACACGCGTCGACCTGCTGCGCCAGCGCATCGACGCCCGCGTGATGCAGGCCGGCAATTCGATCGGCGGCGCGATCTCGGCCGACGGCACGCTGGTGGCGGCGCAGAACTACACGCCCGGCGGCATCAAGGTGTTCGACGCGCGCACGCTCGAGCTGGTGGCCGACATCCCGGCCACCATGGCCGACGGCAGGCGCTCGCGCGTGGTCGGCCTGGTCGACCTGCCGGGCCGACGCTTCGCCTACAGCCTGTTCGACGCCGATGCGATCTGCATCGTCGATTTGTCGCAGGCCGGCGCGCCGCGGGTGACGCGGCTCGACGGCATCGGCCGCCAACCCTACGACGCGCTGGTCACGCCCGACGGCCGCCACTACATCGCCGGCCTGTTCGGCGAGGACGGCCTGGCGCTGGTCGACCTGTGGCAGCGCGAGCCGCATGCGCGACGCATCCTGGCCGGCTACGGCCGCGGCGAACAGCCGCTGCCGGTGTACAAGATGCCGCATCTGCGCGGCTGGGCCGTCGCCGGCCGTCACGCCTACCTGCCCGCGATCGGCCGCCACGAGGTGTTGGTGGTCGACACGCAGACGTGGCAGGAAGTCGGTCGCATCGCGGTGGCCGGGCAACCCGTGTTCGTGATGGCGCAGCCAGACGGCCGCCAGGTGTGGGTCACCTTCGCGTTGCCCGATTACCACCGCGTGCAGGTGATCGACACACCCTCGCAGCGTGTGGTGCGCACACTCGAACCGGGCAAGGCGATCCTGCATCTGGAGTTCACGCCGCGCAGCGAAGCCGTTTGGTTGAGTGCACGCGACGACAACCGCGTCGTCGTGCTCGACACGCAGGACTTTCGGACGCTGGCCACGCTGTCGGTGGACTCGCCCAGCGGCATCTTCTTCACCGCGCGCGCGGCGCGCCTCGGATTCTGAGATGACTCGCGACGAACTGCGCCACTCGCTGCTCAACGACTGGCAGCGTGGTTTTCCACTGGTCGCAGCGCCGTTCGAGCATATCGCTGCGACGCTCGGTTGCAGTGAGGCCGCCGTGATCGAGCAATTCCAGGCACTGCGCGCGCAGGGCGACCTGAGCCGCATCGGCGGCGTGTTCGCGGCCGGTGCCGGAGGCGCCGGTCTGCTGGCTGCGGTGGCGGTGCCGCCGGCGCGGCTCGACGCCGTGGCCGCGCTGGTGTCGGCGCAGCCGGGCGTCAACCACAACTACGAGCGCGAACACCGCTGGAACCTGTGGTTCGTGCTCAACGGCAGCAGCGCCACCGCCGTGCAGCGCACGATGGACACATTGCAGGCGCTGGTGCGCTTGCCGATGCTGCGCCTGCCGATGCATCGCGCCTACCGCATCGACCTGGGCTT
>DATDJF010000181.1:0-18120 GCA_036520715.1 Burkholderiaceae bacterium
GGTGCCGCTGTCGGCGCGTTCGGCGCCGCCTGGGCACCGCAGGCGCTGCTCACCGCGATGCTGGCGCTCTTTCAGGCCGGCGTGTGCGTGATGATGGTGCGCAAGACCTACTACGCCGACGTGGCGGTCGCGGCGGTGGCCGAACGAGCGCCCTCCAACCCCTTGCTGGGCGTCATCGGAGGGATCTGTGCGCTGGCGGGCATCGGTGGCGGCACGCTGTGCGTGCCGTACTTCACTCACCTCGGCATCCCGCCGCGCAAGGCGGTGGGCACCGCGGCCGCGCTCGGCGTGCCGATCGCGCTGGCGGCGGCCTGCGCGTTTGCTGCGGCGGGCTGGCTCAAGGGCGTCGACCTCACCAACAGCGTGGGCTACGTTCACCTGGTCGCGCTGGCGGGCCTGGTGCCCGGCACGATCGCCGGCGCGCAGGCGGGCGCCGCGTTGGCGCACCGACTGCAGCCCAAGTTGCTGATGGGGCTGTTCTGCGCCTTCCTGGCGCTCGCCTCGGCCAAGACGCTGGCCGCAGTGATCGGCTGATCGGCGCGCGAGCAACCGATGGACCGCGACGACACCATCCCGTCGCCGAAAGTCTGGAGCTTTCGCGGCCACACGCCCGAGGTGCATCGTCGCGCCTACGTGCATCCGAGCGCCACGCTGATCGGCGACGTGCGCATCGGTGCCCGTTGCTACATCGGCCCGGGTGTCGTGCTGCGTGGCGACAACGGACCGATTCACATCCTGGAGGGCTCGAACCTGCAGGATGGCGTCATCGTGCACGGCGCGCCCGGCAGCATCACGCTGATCGAACAACACTGCCACATCGCTCACGGCGTGGTGCTGCACGGCTGTCGCGTCGGCGTGCATGCCTTCGTCGGCATCAACAGCGTGGTGATGGATCGCGCGGTCATCGGCCCCGATGCCTGGGTGGCCGCGATGAGCTACGTGCGCGAGGGGTTCGAGCTGCCTGCGCGCATGCTCGCCATGGGTTCGCCGGCTCGCATCGCCAAGGAACTCAAGCCCGAACAGATCGCCGCCAAGCGGCGTTCGACGCAAGGCTACGTCGACCTGGCGGCCATCGCCCACCAATCGGTGCTGGTCGAGCCGCAGCGGCCTGCTGTGTCCGACACCGCGGCGCAGGCGCCGTCCGCGGCCCATCGGGCCGCGCGCTGGCTGGCCCGCATCGGCCGTCGGGCTGCGTCGCAGGCAGAGTCCCTCACGAACTGAATCGATCTTCCGGCATGCACGACACAACAGCTTCCTTCAGCGGCGCCGACCTCCAGGCGTTGGTGCTTCCGACTTCGAATGCGGTCGAGACGAGCACCTATCGATTGCTGGCGATGGTGGACATCGACGGCACGGCCGATATCAATCGCGAGCTGGGTTGGCAGCACGGCAACGAGGCGATTGCCGGCGTGAACCTGTTGTTGCGCACCCGCACGCCCGACGGCGACGTCTGGCGAAGCTGGCGTGGCGACAAGTTCCTGGCCAACCTGGAAGGCAACGATGCCACCATGCAGTGGCTGGCAGACCTGCCCGGATTGGCGATCCGAAGGAACACGGCGGCCGTCACCGTGTGCGCGATAGCGCTGAACTCGCCCACCGCCGCAGACGTGGGGCTGCTGGTGGCGTGCATGGTCAAGGCCAAGCGCACTCAGCGCGGGCAGGCCTACGTACACGACATCCGCATCAAGCAGTCGTAGCGGCACCGCGCGCTCACTTGGCCGCCTGTGCCGCACCGCTCGGGCGCCCGGCGCCGATGTCGCCTCGTGCACGGGCAAGCAGGTACGCGTAGATCGCGTCGAGCTCGGCCACCACCAGCGGCTGGCTGCGGTAGCCCGGCATGCCACGCCCGATGTCGCCGTCGAGCACCCAGCGGTCGAATCGTTCGCGTGAGCCGTCGCGCACGCCATGGATCAGCGATGGCGCTGCCCAGCCGTCGTGGTCGCGGCCGTGGCAGCGTGCACAGTCCATCGCGCGCAACACGATCCAGCCGCGCTCGCGTTGCGCGCTCTGGTCCGGGTCAGCCGCGCCCACATGGGGCACCGCGAGGATCAAAGCCGTGAGCGGCGCCAGGATCGCTGCGCGCGACAACATGGCATCACTGCGCGGAACTCAGCGACTGCCGCCGGCGACCAGCTCGGACCGCGGCTTCGCCGCGGCTGCCAACGCTTCCTGCTGATGGCGCTTGAAAACGATGACGGCAGGGTGCTCCATCATCGGGTGCGGCGCTTCGGCCTGCAGGTAGAGCCATGCCGGATGCGGGTAGAACTTCGACGCGTAGTCGTAGCCTTGTTGCGCATGCAGCCGTTGCACGACCACGGCCGGGTGGTCGCCTGGACGACGGTCGGTTTGCTGCGCCCATGCCGGCGCGCAAAGGGCAACCGCGAGAAGAGTCGCCGTGGTACAGAGCGTGGTCATCGAGTGCTCCCAGAACATGCATCCAGCCTAGGTGTCACGGACCTCGGGCGACAGTGGCAAGGGGCGCAGCGGCGATGTTCAATCGTGAACCTGCGCGCCGGCCGCCCCGAGCACGGCGCGGCGATCGAAGCGGCGAAGCACTTGCGGGTCAGCCTGTTCATGGGGATTCCTTTCACTCACTCGGCGCGGTCTAACGCGGCGATCGAAACCTCGCGCTGCCCGACAAACTGCCGGGCCAGCGCGCTCCAGCGCTGCAACTGGCCACTCGTGGCCGACCAGTCCGAACCGAACAGCGCGGGGCCGTGCACGACCATCGCCAGCGCCATCGAAGCCGCCGCGGGGTCGCCGGCGTCGGCCAGCTCGGCGTAGCGTCCGTACGCCTCGGCGTAACGGCGTGCAAGGAACAGAGAATGGACTTGCGACGTCGGCGTCAGCGCAGGCGCCTCGCGCATGCGGGCCCCCGCTGGCCGGGTCGGCGCCCCGGCGTCGACGATGTGCCCGATCGCGGCCAGCGTCGCGGCGGTCGTCGCAAGCCCAAACATGAAAATCGCCGTGAGCATCAAGCGGGGTCTCAGGTTCATCGTCTTCGTCTCCTTTGTCGATCGAGCGCGCCTGGTTTGGCGCGTCGGCGAGACTGTCGGCCCACGTGCCGCGGTGCGTCCTGAAGCGGCTATGAAACGTTCTCCAAAACGCTGAAAGCGGTAAGCTCCCCGCCGCCATGGACCCCCCAGCCACCGACGCACCGCTGCGCTTCGGGAGCTTCGAGCTGCAGCGCCACGAGCGTCGCCTGTTGGCGGGCGGCCGCGTCGCGACGCTCGGCGCGCGCGCGTTCGACGTGCTGGTGGCACTGGCCGAGCGACCCGGCCGCCTGGTCGACAAGGCGACACTGATGGAGCTGGTCTGGCCGGGCCTGGTCGTGCAGGAGAACAACCTGGCGGCGCAGGTGAGCGCGCTGCGCAAGCTGCTCGGCGACGCCGTCATCGCCACCATCCCCGGGCGCGGCTACCGCTTTGTCGCGCGGCTCGCGGCGGATCCGGCTACTGATGACGCGCCCGCAGCGGCGCCCGCCGCCGCGCCGGCCGTGCCTGCCTTGCGCACCAATCTGCCGGTCGAGCTGCCGGCCCTTCTGGGCCGCGCCAGCGAGCTCGCTGCGCTCGACACGATCGTCGAGCGCCACCGGCTGGTCAGCGTGGTGGGCGCCGGCGGCGTGGGCAAGTCGCTGCTGACACAGCACCTGTTGGCGACTCGCCGCGACGCCTACCTGCACGGCGTCTGCTGGGTCGAGCTCGGTGGCGTGGCCGATGCCCAGGCGTTGCCCGGCGCGGTGGCCGCCGCGTTGGGCATCGACGGCGGCTCGGGCGACGCCACGGCCGCGCTGGTGGCGGCGGTGGGGCCGCTGACGATGTTGCTCGCGCTCGACAACGCCGAGCACCTGCTGGCCGACGTGGCCGCGCTGTGCCATGCGTTGCACGCCGCGGCGCCGGGTCTGCGCCTGCTCGTCACCAGCCAGGCCCCGCTGCACCTGGCCGCCGAGCAGGTGCTGCGGATTCACCCGCTGGCGCTGCCCGATCGTGGACTGCCGGCCGTGGAGGCGCTGCGCTTCGGGTCGGTGGCGCTCTTCGTCGAGCGGGTGCGCGCGTTCGACCGCCATTTCACACTCGACGGCACCAACGCCGGCGCGGTGATCGAGCTGTGTCACGCGCTCGACGGCTTGCCGCTGGCGATCGAGCTGGCCGCCGCGCGCGCGCCGCTGCTCGGAGTCACGCGTCTGCTCGCCTCGATGCGCGACCGCTTCGCGCTGCTCACCCATGGGCGCAACCGCGCCGCGCCCGCACGCCAGCGCACGTTGCACGCCACGCTCGAGTGGAGCCACGGCTTGCTCGACGAGCGCGAGCAGCGGGTGTTCCGGCGCCTGGGTGTGCTGGCCGGCAGCGGATCGCTCAAGTTGATCGAGGCGCTGCTCGTCGACGGTGACGACGACCTGTGGGCGGTGCTCGACGCACTGGACACGCTGGTCGACCGCTCGCTGGTCGTGGCGCTGCCGCAGGGCGACGGTCACATCGAGCCGCGCTACCGCCTGCTCGAGACGCCGCGCGCGTTCGCGCTGCAGTGCCTGGACAGTGCCGGCGAGCGCGCCGCGCTGCAGCGCCGCCACGCGCTGGCGGTCGCCGCAGTGCTGGATGCCGCATACGACGAATACTTCAGCGGGCGCATCGGTGTCGACGACTGGCTGCACCAGCGCGCACCGGATTTCGACAACGCGCGCGAGGCGCTGCAGCAGGCCCGCGCGGCGGAAGACAGCGAGCTTCAACTGCGCATCGGCACGACCATGCTGCGCGCGCTGCCGCCGTCACTGCACGACGAGCGGGTGGCGCTGGCCGACGCCGTCGAGGCGTGCATTCACGAGCAGCTGCCGCAGCCGCTGCAGTTGAAGGCATGGATCGAGCTGAACTGCGTGCTGGCCGATCCGCAAAAGGCACGCGGCCGGGTCGCCGCCGAGCGTGCGCTGGCGCTCGCGCGCCGCCTCGACCCCGCACAGCCCGACCGCTTCGCGCTCTACCACGCGCTGGCCCGGGCGGCGAGCGCTGCCGCGCAGGCCGACGAGCTCGCGGCGGCGCGATCGTTGCTGGACGAGTTGCAACGGATCGAAGACCCCGCGTGGCCGCCGCACCGGCTGCTGTGGGGCGCCGAGGCGGTGCAGTGGGTCGCCCGCATGGGCGGCGACACCGCCGAGGCGCTGCGCCGCGGGCACCTCCTGCTCGCGCTCGACCGCGCCCGCGGCAGCCATGCGTCGATCGCCACCGGCAACCTGATCGACGCCGAGCTGGCGGCGGGCCACGCCAAGGCCGCGGCAAGCCTCGGCGCCGAACTGGTCGAATCGCTGCGCGGCACGCGCCACGAATACAGCATGGCTTTTGCGCGCATCAACCTGCTGGCCGCACTGCTCGCGCAAGACGACGCGCAGCGGGCTCGCCCGGTGGCGCAGCAGGCGTGGGCGCACGCCGACGCGTTCGAGCTGCAGCACGCTGCGGCGGCCTATCTGGCGCTGCTGGCGGCCCTCGAGGGCCGGCCGCGCGCAGCGGTGCAGCTGGCGGCGTACTCGCAGGCCCTGTACGCCACGCGCCACGAGGCCCGCGAGCAAAACGAAACCGCAGCGACGCTGCGGGCGTTGCAACTCGCTCGGCACTCGCTTGGCGACGCCACGTTCGCGCAGTTGCAGGCCGCGGGCGCGGCACTGCGTGATGCCCAGATCGGCGCCGTGGCGTTCGCACGCGACGACGCGCCGTGATCGTGACCTTCGAGCCGATTCGCTGAATCAGCGAACAGCGAAAGCGAGCGGCCCCAGGGTGGCTATCGTGCGCGCGATGCGTCGAACACCACCTGGTCGTGCCACCACAGTTGCTGGAACAGCGTGCGGCCGGCGACGCGATGGTCAACGCCGACGATCTCGCCGATGCTGAGCTTGCCGTCGATGGCGTCGAACAGGCGCTTGTGTTGCGCGTCGATCGGCAGATAGATGTCGCGATGGGTGTGTGCCCGGTTGAGCAGGACGGCGGCAGCCCCGGGGGGCAGCTTCTCTTGCACGCACAGGGTGTCGGGCACGCGCACGGGAACGTAGTCCAGCCAGGCCTCACCGGAAAAACCGATCGGTGGCGAACGATCGAGGTGGTCCGCGTGGTGGACGATCGCGCTATGGGTCAGCATCGTGCCGCGAAACAGTTCGGCGGCGGCGTATTGCTGCGCAGCGTCGAGCGCCGCGATCCGGCCCGATTGCGGCAGTTGCGCCATCACACCGCACAGCGGGCTATAGGGCGCGTGCTGGAGCCAGCGGCCGAACCCGAGCCCGGCGCCATGGATGAACTCCATGAACTGCGGCACCGAGTACGCACGGTCCTGCGGGTGCAGCAGCGCGTCGGCGAGCGCCGCTTCCTTGCGGAAGTCGGGCGCCTCGCGCAGCAGGCGCGCCATCGGGTGCGCGCTGGGCAGCGCGGCGAGCGCGGCGACTAGGTCCGCTATCTCGTGGTCGGTGGTACCGATGCCCACGCGGCGGCAGAACTCCTGCAGCATGTAGATGCCGGCGCGCCCGTACGGTGCGTACACCATCAGGTGCATCGCGCCATCCGGCTCTAGCACGCTACCCAGCGCGCGCAGGCCCGCATCGGGGTCGGCCAGGTGGTGCAGGACGCCGGTGCAGACGATCAGATCGAACGTCGTGTGCAGTTGGCCCACGCGCTCGATCGGCAGTTGGTGAACCTCGAGGTTGGTCAGGTCGTGTTTGCGCTTCAGGTCTTGCGTGCTGCGCACGCTGGTGCCGCTGAAGTCGATGCCGGTGACGCGCGCCGCCGGCGCGCGAGCAGCGTGCTTGGCCGCCTGCGACGTGCCGCAGCCGGCGACGAGCACGGTGCGCGCTTCGCTGTATGCCCTTGCGGGCCAATGCAGATGAAAGTCGGCGCGGCGCCGGTTGAGATCCAACCAGCGCCGCTGATAGTCGTCGAGACTCTCGACCGGCGGCGGATACGGGTAACGTTCGTAGAAGTCGCGGACCGCCGCCGCCACGCCTTCTTGGTTCACGCCGACATGCTTGTCACTTGCCGGCGGTCAGTGCCGATGTCAGGCTGTTCAGCACGTGGTCGAGCGAGAAGCTGCCGACCTTCTGGCTCGGCGGGAACTCCTTGAATGTGCTGATGTACTTGCCGACGTACTCCTGCGCCGGCACCAGCAGGAACATGCGATCGATCCGCCACTGGCCATAGTTCATGGCGATCCTGTCGCCATACTCGAACGGATCGGAACGCAGATTGAAGATCTTCGGCACGCGCAGCGGTGTGAACGGATCCTGCCACACGTTGAAGCCATGGCTGCGCTGCTCCTGGAACACGACCTTCCAGTTGTCGTAGCGCAGGCCCACCAGCGAGCCGTCGTCGTTCCAGTAGAAGAATTCCTTGCGCGGGTTGTCTCCCTTGCCGGCCAGACGCGGGCCGATGTTGTAACCATCGAGGTGGACCTTGAACTCCTTTTTGCCGACCTTCATGCCCTTGTACAACTGCTCCTTGACGTCGGGCACGCCGGCCGCCGCCAGGATGGTGGGCAGCATGTCCTCGTGCGAGAACAGGTCGTTGCTGACGGTGCCGGGCTTGATGACGCCCGGCCAGCGGATCGCGCAGGGCACGCGGTAGCCGCCCTCCCAGTTTTCGTTCTTCTCGCCGCGGAACGGCGTGGTGCCGCCATCGGGCCAGCTGAACGACTCGGCGCCGTTGTCGGTGGAGTACATGACGATCGTGTTGTCGTCGAGGCCGAGTGCCTTGATCTTGTCGAGGATCTGGCCGATGTGGCCGTCGTGCTCGACCATGCCGTCGGGGTAGGTACCGAGCCCGGTCTTGCCTTTGCTCTCGGGCTTCAGGTGCGTGAAGATGTGCATCCGCGTCGAGTTGTACCAAAGGAAGAACGGCTTGTCCGACTTGGCCGCCTTGTCCAGGTAGTCGAGGGTAGCGGCGGTGAACTCGTCGTCGATGGTCTCCATGCGCTTCTTGCCGAGCGGGCCGGTGTTCTCGATCTTCTGCGTGCCGTCCGGGTTGGCCCAGCAGTGCAGCACGCCGCGGGTCTTGTACTTCTTGATCAGCTCGGGGTCCTTGAAGTAGTCCTCGTTCTCGAACTCCTGCTCGGCGTTGAGGTGGTACAGCGAGCCGAAGAATTCGTCGAAGCCGTGCGCGGTGGGCAGCGTCGAGTCGGCATCACCGAGGTGGTTCTTGCCGAACTGCGCGGTCTGGTAGCCCTGCGCCTTGAGCAGCTCGGCGATCGTGACGTCGCGCGCCTGCAGGCCCTCTTTGGCGCCGGGCAGGCCGACCTTCAGTAAGCCGGTGCGAAAGCCCGACTGGCCGGTGATGAAACACGCGCGGCCGGCGGTGCAGCTTTGCTGGCCGTACCAATCGGTGAACAGGGCGCCTTCGCTCGCGATGCGATCGATGTTCGGCGTCTTGTAGCCCATCATGCCCCGGTTGTAGGCGCTGATGTTCCAGTAGCCGATGTCGTCGCCCCAGAGAATGAGGATGTTCGGTTTCTTTGCAGCCATCACGTTCCTTTCGTCGGGTTTGATGCGATTGGTTCGGCGATTCTGAGATCGGCGATCAGGGCGTCAAGTTGGACCTAGGTCCAATGCCTGTGGAGCATCATGGCTGCGGCCGGGGTTGCTCTTGGCGCTCACCCGATCGCCGCGTGCAACTGAGCGATCGCGCGGCGCAACGCGGAGTCGGGGCCCGCACCTGTGGTCGCGGCCAACGATTCGGCCTCGTCGAGCGCACGGCGTGCGGCGTCGACGGCACCCCGCTTCAGCTGCGCCTGCCCGCGGATGCACAGGAGCTTGGCGAGTTCCATCGGGTCGGCCACCTGGCGCAGGATTGTTTCGCCCTGCTCCAGCATCACCAGCGCTGCGGCCACCTGCCCCTGCCGGACCAGCAGGTCGGCGAGGCCGCCGATCACCGCCGCCTCGTGGCGACGGTTGCCCACCTCGCGGTGCGCGGCGAGCGCAGCTTCGAAGTTGAGCCGCGCGTCATCCCACCGGCCCTGCTCGCCGTGCAGCAGGCCGAGGTGGCCGAGCACGAAGCCCTCGTCGCGGCGGTTGCCGACTTCGCGGTGGATCGCCAACGCGGCTTCGAGGTGCGCTCGCGCTTCGTCCATGCGCCCCTGGTCGCGCTCGGCGATGCCGATGTTGGCGAGCACGAGGCCTTCGACCGGCCGGCTGCCGACCTCGCGATGGATCGCCAGCGCCGCCTCGAAGTGCGCCCGCGCGTCATCGGTGCGGCCCTGCTCGTAGTCGAGGCTGCCGAGGTTGCCGAGCACGCCGCCCTCGCTGCTGCGGTTGCCCACCTCGCGGGCGATCGCCAGGGCCTGCAGGTAGCTCGCGCGCGCCTCGTCCATGCGGCCCTGGTCGCACAGCAGATTGCCCAGGTTGCCCAGCGCCGTGCCCTCGCCATTGCGGTTGCCGATCTCGCGATGGATCGCCAGCGCGGCGTCGTAGCATGCCCGCGCGGCTTCGGTGCGGCTCTGCTCGCCGTGCACGTTGCCCAGGTTGCCGAGAATGACGCCCTCGATGCGGCGCTGGCCGGCTTCGCGGGTGAGCGCCAGTGCGGCTTCGTAGAACTGCTGGGCCTCTGCCATGCGGCCCTGCTCGCCGTGCAGGTTGCCCAGGCTGAACAGCACGCTGCCTTCGCGGCGGTGGTCGTGCGTCTCGCGGGCCAGTGCCAACGCCTGCGCGAGCCACGCGGCCGCGTCGTCCATGCGCCCGGCGCGCCAGGCAGCGAGCGCGCGCGTCCAGCGCGCCGCGATCAGCAGCGACGGCGTGATGCCGTCGAGCGCAAGCACCTGGTCGCCCAGCGCTGCCCCGAGCGCGTAAGGGCCTTGCAGATCCAGCGCCTCCCAGGCGGCGCGGAAGGCGGCGACCGCCGCGTCGCCCTGCCCGTGGCCGGCGGCGCGGCGGCAGGCGGTGACCAGGTTGTCGAGCTCGAGGGCGAGCGCACGCCGCCGCCGGATGCCGCCATGGCGATAAAGCGATTCGATCGCCTCGTCGGTGCCGAAGGCGGCGAAGTAGCGCTCGTGCCGCTGCTCGACATCCCGTTGCGGCGCAGGCCCGCTGGCCGCCAGCTTCTCGGTCGCGTACTCGTGCAGGCTGAGGTACATGCCGAAGCACGGCTCCTCGATGTCGTAGCGCGAGGCTTCGGCGGGGATCCACGAGCGCAGCAGGCTCTTGTCGACCAGCGCCTGGATCGCATCGATCGCCGGCGGCGCTTCGGGCCAGGCCGTCAGGTCGAGCACGCTCTCGGCGGCCGGCAGCGTGAAGCCGTGTTCGAACACCGAGCACTGCGCGAACGCGGCTTGCTCCCACGTCGCGAGCAGATCCCACGACCAGTCGATCGCCGCGCGCAGCGTGGCCTGCCGGGCGGCAGCGCCGCGGGCGCCGGCGAGCAGCCTGAAGCGGTCGCGCAGCCGCTCCACCAGTTGGGCCGGCGACAGCAGCCGCGTGCGCGCTGCCGCCAGCTCGATCGCCAGCGGCAGGCCGTCGAGCAGGCGCACGACCTCGGCGATCGCCGCGCGGTTGTGGTCGCCGAGGACGAAGTCAGCTTGCTGCGCCCGGGCGCGTTGCACGAACAGCTCGACGGCATCGCCCGCGAGCGGCAGCGGCTCGAGCGTCATCACCTGTTCGCCGGGCAGGTGCAGCCGCGCGCGCGAGGTGACCACGAACGACGCTTCGACGGCGCGGTCGAGCCAGCGGCCGAGCGACGCCGGCGCGTGCTCGACGACCTGCTCGAAGTTGTCGAGGATGACCAGGCAGCGGCCGCGGCCGGCGATCGCATGCCCGAGCTGCCGCCCGGCCTCGGCCCTGCCGAGCGGGATGCCGAGCGCGATCGCGACCGCGCCGTGGATGCCGTCGATCGAGTGGGCATCGCTCAGGTCGCAGAAGTAGACGCCGCCCGGCCAGTCGCCCAGCCAAGCGAGGCCGTAGCGGCGCACGAGGCGCGTCTTGCCGGTGCCGCCCGGCCCGAGCACGGTGAGCAGCCGGGTGCCGGCGCCGAGCCGGCGCGCCAGCGCGCGCAGCTCCGCGGCGCGGCCGACGAAGGCGTCGCGCTCACCGGGCAGGTTGTTGCGCACGGCCCGCAGCGGGCACCACAGATCTCCCACGCGCACCACGCGGTAGGCCTTGTCGGTGTCGGGCGGCGGCGTGAAGCTGCAGCGGCCGCGCACGCCGATCTCGAACACCTCGAGCGGCGCGTCCGAGCCCTTGATCCGATAGTGCCCGTGGCTTTCCATTTCTGTGGCGTCGGGCAGCGCAGCACCGAGCCCGGCCCGGGCCGCGGCGCTGAGCAGCGTCTGCCCGCCGGCGGCCAGCGCCATCACGCGCGCGGCCAACGGCTTGGCCAGGCCTTCGACCTCGAGCGGCTTGGCGCCGCGGGCGATGTCGTGCGCGCTGTTCTCGCGCAGCGTGACCGGGCCCACGTGCAGGCCGACGCGCGCCCGCATCGCCAGCGCGGCGAGTGCCTCGTGGTAGCCGAGCGCGTAGCGCAGCGCATTCAGCGGCGCGTCGAACAGCAGGAAGAAGCCGTCGCTGCGATCGATCTCGCGCCCATGGTGGCGCACCAGCAGGTCGCGGGCCCGGCGATCGTGCTCTGCCCACAGCTCGGCGGCGCGCGCGTCGCCGAGCTGCTCGACGCGCAGCGTGCTGTCCACGACATCGGTGAAGAGCAGCGCGCGCTCGGTCATCGGGAGGACTCTGGCGACGACACGCTGCTCATGCAGCGAATCGTAGCCTCGTCCTCAGTCACGGCTCGCCGCCGGTCCACTCGCGCAGCGCCAGCCACTCGCGCCGCGTGCGCGGGCCGTAGGTGGCAAACGTCGGCTGCGGGTCGTTCAGGTAGTCGAGCTTGCTTTTCTGCACGCGGTCTTTCGCCAACTTGCGGCGCATCGCGTCGGGCTTGAGGCCGTACACCTGCGCCGCGTTGAGGCCGAACACCTTGCGCTTGAGCTGCGCCGTCAGCTCGGGATAACCGAAGCGCTCGCGGAACTCGCGGCTGATCTGGAACGCGCGAAACGCCTGGATCTGGTCCTGCGGGCTGCCGTACCAGATGGAGTCGGTGCCCCACAGCACACGGTCTTCGCCGAAGGTCTTCAGCAGCTTGCCCATCAGGTGCGCGGCCTGGTCGGGGTCGCGCATCACGTAGCGCCAGGTGCTGCCGAGCTCGGCGTACACGTTGCTCGGGTTGCCGGCCTCCTGCATCGAGCGCACCAGCACGTCGACGCCGGCTTTGGCCTGCGCGTCGTACGGCCCCTCTTTCACGCTGGGGTCGAAGCCCGAGTGGTAGATCAGGAACGTCATGTCCGGATGGCGCTTGGCCACCGGCCCGATGTCGCGCGACGTCGAGTACTCGTAGCCGCGCTGGCCGAACGGCAGGCCCTTGTGCACCGCGATGCGGCGCACGCCGAGCTTGCGCGCGCGCTCGATGAAGGGCGTGCCGAACTTGTCGTCGTCGAGGTAGAAGCCCGCCGCACCGTCGCGCGGCCCGAACTGCGTGTAGGTCTTGAACGCGGCCACCGGAAACTGTGCCGCCTGCGCATCCATGCCGTCGATCTCGCCCGGCAGCGTGGGCATGCAGCGGCCGTGCAGCAGCAGCCGCTCGCTGCCGTCGAGCGCATTGGCCGCGACGCGCGTGGCGCCGGCGGCCTCGAAGTCGAGCGGGTTGGTCGCCAGGCCGCCCGGCACGTGCGAGAGCACGCCCATCGCGGTGTCGCTGTCGAAGAACACGTCCTTCAGCATGGCGCCGCTGGAGAAGCACTCGACGTGATCGGCCTTGCCGCAGCTGCTGTTGGGCATGCCGCGAAACGCGCTGGGCCCGGCGCCCTGGCGCCACGCGCCCTGCGGGTTCACGTGATGGAGCTGCACGTCGAAGATGAATTCGTCGCCGCCGAGCGCGGCCTGCGCCGCGATCATCTCGAACGGGCCCTCGGCGGGCAGCACGTAGTGGCCGCCGCGTTGCCCTGCCGCGGCGAAGGCACTGTTGAACGCGCCGAGCGTGGCCGTCGCACCGAGCAACGATTGCAGATAACTGCGCCGGCTCGCTGCGACCCGGCGCGCACCGGCGTCGATCGCCTCGTGCGCCAGCGCGCGCGCATGGCGCGCCGCGGCGCCGAGCGGCACCGGCTCGAACTCGCCGTTGGAGGTGCTGTCGAGCTTGATGGGCAAACGATCCGGATGCGATTCACGCTGCGCGGCCATCACGGTCTCCTGCTGTCGGTGGGCCACCATAGTGCGGCCGGTGCCGCTTGCCAAGCGGCCACACGTTGTCCGCGCCGCCGGCGCGGGTGTGCTGCCTTATCGCTCGTCGCGCGAGGACGGCGACGACAGCGGCGTGTCGGTCGGCGCGATCACGAAGGCAGCGCCGCGCGGCAGCAAGTCGGCCGGCTGGCGCTGCATGGCTTCGATGCGCGCCGGCGGCCGAATGTCTTCGCCGAGCGCGCGCACGAATGCGTCGAGGCGTGCTCCCGCGCCGCAGGCGTGGATGACGACGCCACGCCCGACGTTGGCCACCCAGCCGCGCAGCCCGTACGCGATGGCGAGTTGCTGCGCACTGGCCCGAAAGCCCACGCCCTGCACACGCCCGCTGATGCGGATCATCTCGGCGCGTTCGTCGGCGCCAGGCGACGAACGCGCCGTGTTCATCGCGCCTCACCCTGCGAATCACTGTCGCGGCCGAGCACCTCGTCGATCAACGCGCGCATGCGGCGCCAGTGGCTGCCCTCCCAGAACACGCGGGCGCAGCCCTCGCAGGCGCTGAAGCGCTCGAACAACGCCGCCACGCGCGGCGGCAGCGCCGGCATCGCCTGCGCTTTGTCGATCGGCGCCAACCGGGCGTTGCAGTGCAGGCAGCGCGTGAACGGGCGCGCGGCGCGTGCCAGGTCGAGCCGGTCGAAGACCTCGCGCAGTTGCAGCGGCGAGCGCAGCGCGCGCACGTACATGCCGTGCGTGATGCCGCTGCGCTTGAGCAGCTCGCGGTCACGCGTCAGCACGATGCGGTGTTCGGCCGCCGCCAGCCGCTCGATCGCGTCGTCGGCGAAGGCGTTGTCGTACAGCGTGTCGAAGCCCATCATGCGCAGCAGGTGCGCGAGTCCGCCCAGGTGCGCATCGGCGACGAAGCGGCTCACGCGCAGCGGCCGCTCGCGCAGGCGCAGCAGCGGCGTCACGTCGAACGCCTCGAAGGTGGGATACACGGCGACGCGGTCGCCGTCGGCCAGCAGCCGCTCGAAGCCCACCGACTCGCCGTTGACGAGGATCAGCTCGACCTCGGTGTGCGGCACGCCGAGCGCCTCGATCATGTGCTTGGTGGTCGCCGCGCGTGCGCAGCGCACGCTGAACTCGCGCCGCCGCCGATCGGGCGCGAGAAAGTCGTTCAGCTCCTCGTAGACGCGAAAGCTCGCGTGGACTGCCGCCTGCGGCGTGTCAGGCGCGTCGGGCGCGGCGGCGGGGCCGGGCAGCGTGCGCATGGGTGCAGCGTAGATCAACTGGGCACAGGGCGCACGCCAGGGTCGTCACGCCGGCCCTGGCGGTGCTCACCGCCGCGCGCGGCCGTCAGTGCGGATGGCGCGTGGTCAGGAAGTGCAATGCCGCGGCGCGCGTCTGCGGCGAGTTGAGGATGCCCAGGTGCGCGCTGCCGAGCAGGGGGTCGAACGCACCCTGGCCGATGAGATCGATCTGCCGTGCGCCTCTGAGGGCGGCACTGCGCGAGAAGTCGTTCGGCTGTCCGAACGAATCCTCCGCGGGCACCGGCGGGAACACGCCGTCTTGCAGCGAGAAATAGACGAAGCTGGTGTCGGCATTGCGGATCACCAGGTACTTCGTCGGGCCGGGCGTGTCGTCGCCCCTGTTCAGCAGCTTCAGGAACGCCGTGTTCGGCGAGCCCAGCTCGACGCAGACCTCGCTGCTCGGCGTGAAACCGCCTTGCGACGGCAACTGGTAGAAGTTGGCCGGATTGGGCGAGCAGTTGATGATGCCGTGGTTGGGGCCGTCGATCGCCACCAAGCGGCGCACCGTGCGATAGGCGTCGTCCTGGCGCAGCCATTCGCGTGTGATGGTCACGCCCAGGCTGTGCGCGACGATGTCGACCTCGCGCGCTCCGGTGAACTCGAGCACGGCGGCCACGAAGCGGCGCAGGTCGGGCACGTTGGCGGCGTTGGTGTGATCGATGCTCGAGCGGCGCGTCGGATCGGCGCCGAGGTCGCACTGGTCGCCTTCGTAGCCGATGCCCCACAGCTCGGAGGTCGAGTAACCGCTGTCGGCGAAGAACTGCGCGAACGCCTGCATGCGGCCGTACGGGTTGCAGGGGGTCAGAAACGGCGTGTCGTTGTTGCCGTGGATGAAGATCACCGGCGTGCGGCGCACCGGCCCCGCGGCGCCGAAGCCGATCAGCGGCTTGTGCAGCGAGGTGTCTTCGATCGCCGGAAAGCCCGCCGGCAGCGTGGTGCCGACCGTGCCGCCGGCCGTGACGACGGTGCAGGCCAGTGCGGCGAGAGCGGCGGCGGCGAATCGGGTCCAGCGTGTGGTCATGGTCGTCGTCTCCTCTGGGTTGGCGATGCCGGTCACGCGAAAAAGCGTTCGACCAGCGCAAAGTGTTCGGGCGTGTTCAACGCCGGCGCGTGCCCGCAGCCCGGCAGCGTGACCACCACCGCACGCGGGCCGCGATTGCGCATCGCCTCGGCCACGTCGGGCAGCAGCAGGTCGGAACTCTCGCCGCGCAGCGCGAGCACCGGGATGTCGAGCGAGTCCCAGTCGTCCCACTGCTGGTAGTCGGCAGGGTGTGCCACGAACTGGCGCACCATCGCCGGGTCGTAGTGCGGCGTCACGCGGCCGTCGGGCAGGCGGCGCGTCGAGGTCTCCGTGAGGCGGCGCCACTGCGCGTCGCTCAGCCAGCCGTAGGGCTTGTAGATGGTGCGGAAGTACGCCTCGAGCTCGCTGACGGTGGCAAATGCGCTCGGGCTGCCGGCATACGTGAGGATGCGTTGCTGCGCGGCCTGCGGCAGCTCGGGGCCGATGTCGTTCATCACCAGCTTGCGGATGCGGCCGCGCAGGCTGCCGGCGGCTGCGTGCAGGCCGATCGCGCCGCCCATCGACGTGCCGAGCCACAGGCAACGATGGATGCCGAGTTGATCGAGCAGACCCTCGGCGAGCTGCGAGTAGAACGCGAGGCAATACTCGCGGTCGGGGTCGGGGCTCCACTGGCTGAGGCCGCGGCCGATGGTGTCGGGGCAGATCACGCGGTAGCGCTGCGCCAGGTGCTGCGCGATGTCGTCCATGTCGCGCCCGGTGCGCGCCAGGCCGTGCCAGGCCACCACCACCTCGGCGTGTTCGCGGCCCCACTCGGTGACGTGCAGTTCGCGTCCGGCAACGCGGTGATATGTCGATGTGAACGTGTGGCTCATGCTCGATCGCCGCGGTCGCCATCGCCGGCACGCAGCCGGCCGACGATGCCGCTCGGGAAGTGATAGACGGCCAGCACGAACAGCACGCCCAGCCACAGCAGCCAGCGGTCGGGCGAGACGAGCTGGCTCAACACCGGCACACCGCCCTCGCCGCCGAGCGCAGCCTGGCCGAGCTTGAGCAGGTCCTGCAGGTAGTTCTGCGCGAACACGAAGATCACGCTGCCGATCACCGCGCCGTACAGCGTGCCCATGCCGCCGATCACCACGATCAGCAGGATGTCGAGCATGATTTCGAAGCTGAGCGTGGTGTCGGGGCCGGTGTAGCGCAGCCACAGCGCGAGCAGCGCACCAGCCAGGGTGGCGAACAACGCCGCCAGCACGTTGGAGAGCGTGCGGTAGACCACCGTGCGGTAGCCGATCGCCTCGGCGCGGAAATCGTTCTCGCGGATCGCCTGCAGCACGCGGCCGAACGGCGAATTGGCGATGCGCAGCAGCGCCAGGAACAACAACACCACCGCCACGAACAGCACATAGTAGGTGATGAACTTGCCGTCGATGCTGGCGCCGAGGATCGGGCCTTCGAACGGCTCGAAGCTCGGGCTCAGGACCTCCGGGTTCTTGAACGTGAGCCCGTCTTCGCCACCGGTGAAGTCGCTCAATTGCGAAGCCAGCGTCTGAAAGGCGCTGGCCACCGCCAGCGTGATCATCGCGTAGAAGATCGCCTTCACGCGCAGGCTGAACAGGCCGATCAGCAGCGACAGCACCAGCGAGATCGCCAGCGCGGCCACGATGCCGAGCGCGACGGCGCCGAAGGTGGGCGTCATCTTCGAGCTGGCGATCGCCACGCCGTAGGCGCCGATGCCGAAGAACATGGTGTGCGCGAAGCTGACGATGCCGGTGTAGCCGAGCAGCAGGTCGTAGCTCGCCACCAGCAAGATGAACACCAGCATCTTGGCGGCCGCGCCGAGCGCCTTGCTGCCGGGAAACAGGAACGGCGCGAACGCCAATGCGACCAACATCACCACCAGCGCGGCGGCGAGCCATCGGCTGCGTGGCAGATCGTGGGAGAGCAAGCGATTGAGGGCGTTCATCGGTTCGTCACCGGGTACAGGCCCTGCGGCCGCCACAGCAAGACCGCGACCATCAGCCCGATGTTGGAGAACAGCGCCACCTTCGGCGCCAGGAAGCCGGTGTAGTTGGCCATCAGGCCGACCAGCAGCGCGCCGACGAAGCAGCCGAGCGTCGAGCCCAAGCCGCCGATGATGATGACGATGAACAGCAGCACGTTGACCTGCGCGCCGATCTGCGGGACCACGCTTTGCTGGTACAGGCCCCACAGCACTCCGCCGAGGCCTGCGAGCGCACTGCCGGCGACGAACACGCCGACGAACAGGCGCCGGATGCGGTAGCCGAGCGACTCGACCATCTCGCGGTCCTGCACGCCGGCGCGGATGAGCAGGCCGATCTTGGTGCGGCTCAGCGTGTAGGCCAGCGCGATGAACACCAGCGCGCCGATTCCCGTGGCCAGCACGCGGTACTTCTCGACCGCCGCGTCGCCGAGCAGGAACGAGCCGCGCAGCACCTCGGGCAACGGCAGCGGGATCTGCAGCGGACCCCAGATCACCTTGATCAGCTCTTCGCCGACGATCATGCCGCCCATCGTGATGAGGATCTGCTTCAGGTGCAGGCCGTACACCGGGCGCACGATCACGCGCTCGAAGGCCCAGCCGACGGCGCCGGCGACCA
>DATDJF010000182.1:0-2328 GCA_036520715.1 Burkholderiaceae bacterium
TCACGCCGCGCTCGAGCGCACGGTCGAGGATCACGAAGGCATCGGCTTGCGTCACCTGCTCGCCGAAGGTCATCGTGCCCAGGCCGACGCGGCTGACCCGCAGCGCGCTGCCACCCAGGGTGGTTTCTTCCATCACGGCCCCCAAGGGGTTGAAAGGCGCGCAGTGTGCCCGAAGTGGCGCGCGCCTGCTGCCTGGCCGTGCCAGGCGCGACGCGTCAGAAGCGGATCGACAGGCCGAGCGAGAACAGCATCGAATCGAAGCGCTCGCCGGCGTAGCTGGCGGCCGTGCCGTCGATCTCGGTGCGAATGGCCACGTTGGGCGTCACCTTGAATGCCAGGCCCAGGCCCCACAGCGGCTGCGTGTCGGTTTCGCTGTCGCTGCCGCTCAGGCTGCCGCTGCTGGCGTCGATCGTCAGCTTGTTGGAGGCGACGCCGAGCCGCCCGATCAGGTCGACGCTGGCGCCCAGCGGCACGTTGATCACGCCGGCCAAGCCGAAACCGCTGGTCTTCAGCGACGCGTTGATGACCCCGACCCCGGGAAAGAAGATGGCACCGCTGGTGGCGCCCATGTCGTAGCCCACGACCTCGACGCCGAACATCGGATTGATCTGGTAGCCGGCATAGGCCTTCCAGCCGCTGTCGCTGGTGTCGCAGCTCAGCGTGCCGGTGCAGTCGGCATTGCTGCGCGTGGCGCCGCCGGCACCGCCGATGTAGAGCCCTTGCGCGCCGGCCGTGCCCGCCGCGCACGCCGCCAATGCACCCATGACCAGCCCTTGACGAACCTTCATGCTGCCTCCGCGAGGTCGTGACCGAGCTTGCAGTCTATGAGCGGGCCGGCGCCGCGCCGCGGCACTCAGTCACGGACAGCGCGTTGCGCTTCGAGCCGCCGCAGCACACCTCGTTGCACCTTGCCGGTGGTGGTCATCGGCAGCGCATTGATGAACTCGATCTCCTTGGGATATTCGTAGGGCGCCAGCTTGCCGCGCACGTGGGCCTGCAACTCGGCCACCAGCTCGGCGCTCGGCTGGGCGCCCTCGGCCAGCACGACGAAGGCCTTGACCAGCGCGCCACGCTCGGCATCGGGCTTGGGCACCACGGCGGCATTGGCCACCGCCGGATGCTTGACCAGGCAGTTCTCCACCTCGCTGGGGCCGATTCGGTAGCCGGCCGACTTGAACATATCGTCGCTGCGACCCTGGTACCAGAGGTAACCGTCGTCGTCCATCACGGCGGTGTCGCCGGTGCGGCACCAACTGTCGAACGGGACCCCCAGGGCATCGCAAGCGATGCCCGCCCCCCGAGGGGGTTGACCGCCCTTGGGGCGGCCCGGCGAGCGGTCGACGTCGCCGGTGAACTTGGCGCGCGTCGCCTCGTCGTTGTGCCAGTAGCCGAGAAAGAACACCGGGTCGGGGTCGCCGTGGATGTCGCGCCGGTGCACGGCCACGTCGCCGGGGGTGCCGCGCGGGCACTCGCGCCCTTCGTCGTCGATCACCGTCACGCGATGGCCGGGATACGGCCGCCCCATGCTGCCCGGGCGCGCCGGCCAGCCCGCCGCGGCGCGCCCGCGGCCATCGAGCGAGCGGCCGCAGTTGCCGACCAGGTAGTTGATCTCGGTCTGGCCGAACATCTCGTTGACGGTGACGCCCAAGGCGTCGCGGCAGTAGGCAAACACGGCGTCGCCGACGGCCTCGCCGGCGCTCATGACGGCGCGCAGCCGCAAGGTGTAGCGCTCGCGCGGCGCCGGCACCGCCTTCATCATCGCCTTCAGCGCGGTGGGGAACAGGAACGTGTGCGTGACAGCGTAGCGCTCGAGCAGATCGAACGCCTTGACCGCATCGAAGCGCCCCTGGTAGCCGATGATCTCGCGCCCGAAGTACAGCGTCGGCAACAAGGCATCCATCAAGCCGCCCGTCCATGCCCAGTCGGCGGGTGACCAGAACACGGCGTCGTCCTGAGGGAACCAGTTCTGGCTGCACACGAAGCCGGTGAGGTTGCCGATCAGGCCGCGCTGCGCGATCAGCGCGCCCTTCGGCGGCCCGGTGGTGCCGCTGGTGTAGATCAGGATCGCCGCGTCGTCGGCGGCAGTGTCCACCGGATCGCACTGTTCGCTTTGCGCGCGCAGCGCGTCGAGCCAGTCGACGTCGCCCTGCCCGTCGGCACTGCCGACCGTGATCACGTGCGCCAGCGCCGGGCAGTCGGCACGCGCGGCCAGCACGTTGGCCAGCGCGCCGGCGTCGACGATGGCGCAGGCGGCGCCGCTGTCGCGCAGCCGGTAGTGCATGGCATCGGCGCCGAACAGCATCGACAGCGGCATCGCCACCGCGCCGA
>DATDJF010000183.1:0-4995 GCA_036520715.1 Burkholderiaceae bacterium
CCTTCGGGGTCGGCGATGTCGACGCTGTAGGAAAACACTTTCGGGTGTGCCGTGCCGCGCTGCTTGGCAAAAGCGACGATGCCTTTCACCGCCTCGTCGAGCTTGCCTTCGTCGCGCGCGCAGATGATCGTCACCGCGCCAGCCTCGGCGAACTTGCACGCCGCCGCCAGCCCGATGCCCGACGAGCCGCCGGTCACCAGCACCACCTTGCCGCCGACCGTGCCCTTGAGGCTGCGGTCGATGAAGAGATCCGGGTCGAGGTGGCGCTCCCAGTAGTCCCACAGCCGCCACGCGTAGTCGTTGAGGTTCGGGCACTCGATGCCGCTGCCCTGCAATGCCGCATCGGTGTCGCGGCGGTCGAAGCGGGTCGGGTAGTTGACGAACTCGAGGATGTCGTCGGGCAGCCCGAGGTCCTTCATCACCGCGTTGCGGATGCGGCGCACCGGCGCCAGCGCCATCAAGCCCTTCTTCACGCTCTTGGGAATGAAGCCCAGCAGCGCGGCGTTGACGAACACGCTCATCTTGGGCGCGTGCGCGGCCTTGCTGAAGATGTCGAGCACGTCGCCGACGCGGTAGCCCATCGGGTCGACCAGGTGATAGCACTTGCCGTCGATGCTCTTCTGGTGCGAGATGTGGTCGATCGCCGCCACCACGAAATCCACCGGCACGATGTTGATGCGCCCGCCCTCCAGCCCGATGGTGGGGAACCACGGCGGCACGATCTGGCGCATGCGCTGGATCAGCTTGAAGAAGTAGTACGGGCCGTCGATCTTGTCCATCTCGCCGGTGGTCGAGTCGCCGACCACCAGCGCCGGGCGGTACACCGTCCACGGCGTCTTGCTCTCCTGGCGCACGATCTTTTCCGACTCGTGCTTGGTCATGAAGTACGGGTGCTCGAGGTTCTCCGCCTCGTCGAACATGTCCTCGCGGAACACCCCTTCGTACAGGCCGGCGGCGGCGATCGACGACACGTGGTGCAGGTGGCCGGCGTCCACCGCCTTGGCGAACTCGCAGACGTGGCGCGTGCCCTCGATGTTGACCTGCACCTGGCTGTCCTCGTCGGCGCCGAGGTCGTACACCGCGGCCAGGTGGTACACCGCGTCGACCTTGCCCTTCAGCGCCTTCAGGTCGTCGGCCGAGACGCCGAGCTTGCGGGCCGTGAGGTCGCCCGCCACGGCGTGCGCGCGCTGCGCGCCGGCGCCCCAGTATTCGCGCAGCGCCGGCAGCTTGTCTTCGCTGCCCGGGCGCAGCAGAAAGTGCACCGTGGTGCCGCGCCGCGCCAGCAGCGCGCGCACCAGCCGTTTGCCGATGAAGCCGGTCGCGCCGGTCACGAAATACTGCATGAGGCTCCTCCTTGAACGGGCAGGTTGCGGCGAATCGCGAGCGCGCAGTGTGCGGCCATTCTTGTGCAACTGCCGGCCGGGCGACGCGCGCGCTAACCCCAAGCCGACGCGCGCGGGCCGCCGCCAGCCCCACGCCGGTGGTTAGACGCAGCGGTCTAGCGATAGCTGCTGCGCAGCGCTCGCGGGCTGCCTACACTGCCGCCCTCACTGCATGGAGCCCACGATGGTGAAGAAACTCAAGGCGATGGCCGACAAGAAGGCCGCCGGCGCCGCCGGCCTGCTCGACAACGCGCTCGCGCAGTCGATCAAGGAGTCGGCCCAGCAGATCTGGCTGGCCGGCATGGGCGCGTTCGCCAAGGCGCAGGCCGAAGGCACGCAGGCTTTCGACAAGCTGATCAAGGACGGCATCAACCTGCAGAAGAAGACGCAGGGCGCAGCCGAGGACAAGATCAGCGAAGTCACCGGCAAGATGACGGCGATGGCCGGCGAGGTCAGCGCGAAGGCCGGCCAGCACTGGGACAAGCTCGAGTCGATCTTCGAGCAGCGCACGGCCAAGGCGATGGGCCGCCTCGGCGTGCCGTCGGCCAAGGACATGGCCGCGCTGAGCGAGCGCATCGACAAGCTCGCGGCCGAAGTGGCCAAGCTCGCCGGCAGGACGGCGCCGGCGAAGAAGGCCGCACCGCGCAAGGCCGCGAAGAAGGCCCCACGCAAGCCTGAAGCCGCGTAGGCCGAGCGCGGCAGTTTCAAGCGGACACCGCGGATCTGGCTTTGCCAGGCCGCTGGTGTCGCCCCCTCGAGGGGGAGGCGGCCGCTAGGTCGCCTCGGGGGTGGGCATATACCGCGCCTGCAGGTGCGCCTTGAAGTGCACAGGGTTCAGCGGCTCGCCGCTGGCCCGCGTGGCCAGCTCGTCGGTGGTCCAGCGGCTGGCGGGCTGCCAGATGTGGCTACGCAGCCAGTCGAACACCGGCGCGAAGTCGCCGCGCGAGATGCACGCGTCGAGGTCCGGCGTGGCGCGGCGCATCGCCGCGAACCACTGCGCCGCGTACATCGCGCCGAGCGAGTAACACGGGAAGTAGCCGAACAGGCCGCTCGGCCAGTGCACGTCCTGCATCGGGCCGTCCTTGAAGTTGCCGCGTGTGTCGAGCCCCAGCAGCTCGGCCATCTTGGCGTCCCACAGCGCAGCGATGTCGTCGACCTCGATCTCGCCTTCGATCAGCGGGCGCTCGATCTCGTAGCGCACGATGATGTGCGCCGGGTAGGTGACCTCGTCGGCATCGACGCGGATCAGCCCCGGCTTGACGCGCGTCAGCAGGCGCTGCAGGTTGGCGGGCTCGAACGCCGGCTGCGCGCCGAAGGCCTCGGCCAGCAGCGGCGCCAGGTGCGCGACGAACCCCGGGTGGCTGCCGAGCTGCATCTCGAAGCTCAGCGACTGGCTTTCGTGGATCGCCATCGAGCGCGACTCGGACATCGGCTGGCCCAGCCAGTCGCGCGGCCGGTTCTGCTCGTAGCGGCCGTGCCCGGTCTCGTGGATCGTGCCCATCAGCGAGCCGAGAAAATCGTCGTCGCGAAAGCGTGTGGTCATGCGCACGTCTTCGGGCACGCCGCCGCAAAACGGGTGCGTGCTGACGTCGAGCCGGCCGGCGCTGAAGTCGAACCCGAGCAGGCCGATCACGCGTTCGCACAGCTGGCGCTGCGCGGCCACTGGAAACGGCCCCTTCGGCGGCACGACGGTCTCGCGCGATTGTTTGTCGGTGACCTGCTGGATCAGCCCGGGCAGCCAGCGCCGCAGCTCGCCGAACACGGCGTCGACCTTGGCCGTGGTCATGCCTGGCTCGAAACGATCCATCAGCGCGTCGTAGCGGGGCATGCCCGTCTGCTGCGACAGTGCCTCGGCTTCTTCGCGCGCGATGGCCAGCACCTCGCGCAGATTGGGCAGCAGCCCGGCCCAATCGTTGGCCGGCCGCTGGCTGCGCCACGCATGCTCGCAGCGCGACGTGGCCAGCACCGCGCGTTGCACCAGCGCCTCGGGCAACGCGTTGGACTGCCGCCATTGGCGCCGCATCTCGCGCAGGTTGGCGCGCTGCGGCTCGCTGAGCGGCTCGGCCTCGGCGCCGTCGAGCTCGCGCGCAAGCTGGGGATCGGTGACCAGACGATGCAGCAGCGAGCTCATCTCGGCCAGGGCGGCGGCGCGGGCTTCATTGCCCGCCGGCGGCATGTTGGCCGCCTGGTCCCAGCTCGCGATCGCCTCCAGGTGGTGCAGGTGGTACAGCCGCGTGAAGGTGCGCGTCAGCGCGTCGTAGCTTGGCGTCGTGGTGTCCATCGTGACTTCATGGGACTGTGCGACTCGTGATCGCGCAGGCCGGCAGTGAACGGTCGCGCATTGTGCCGCCGGCCGCTCGCCGGCGCTCTCCCTAGCCGCCGAGCTTGCCCGGAAACATCCACAGCAGCACGAGCGTCATCGTCAGGTAGCGCAGGAACTTGCCGATCGCCATGTACAGCACGCAGGGCCAGAACGGAAAACGCAGCCAGCCCGCCACCGCGCACAACGGGTCGCCGACGGCCGGCAGCCAGCTCAGCAGGCACGCCTTGGGTCCGAAGCGCTCGAGCCAGCGCAAGGCGCGCAACTCCGCCGGCTTGCGATGGCGCAAGCGCTCGTACGCCACCTCGGCGCCGTAACCCATCCACCAGGTGATCGCGCCGCCGACCGTGTTGCCTGCGGTGGCCACCAGCACCGCCGGCCAGAACAGGTCCGGATTCAGCTTGACGAGGCCGAACACCGCCGGCTCGCTGCCCAGCGGCAGCAACGTCGCCGACACGAGGGCCACCACGAACACCGTGCTGAGACCGTACTGCGGCAGCGCGAGCCATTCCAGCAACGTGGCGAACCAGGCTTCCATCGCGGCGATTATCGAAGGCGGGGCGTCGCTATACTCCGCCTCCCCGCCCCCGCTGACTTCCCCCGCACCGCCCCATGAACATCGGCCCGATCGAGCTGCCGAACAATCTGTTCGTCGCACCGATGGCGGGCGTCACCGACCGGCCGTTTCGGCAGTTGTGCAAGCGCCTCGGCGCCGGCTACGCAGTGAGCGAGATGGTGACCTCCAGGCGCGAGCTGTGGGCCAGCCTGAAGACCTCGCGCCGCGCCGACCACGAGGGTGAGGCGGCGCCGATCGCGGTGCAGATCGCCGGCGTCGACCCCGCCGAGATGGCCGATGCGGCGCGCTACAACATCGATCGCGGCGCGCAGATCATCGACATCAACATGGGTTGCCCCGCCAAGAAGGTGTGCAACGTGTTCGCCGGCTCGGCGCTGATGAGCAATGAAACACTGGCCTTGCGCATCGTGGCCGCGGTAGTCGCTGCCTGCCAGCCGCACGGCGTGCCGGTGACGCTGAAGATGCGCACCGGCCGCAACGAGCGCGAGCGCAACGCGGTGGCGCTGGCGTGCGCCGCCGAAGACGCCGGCGTCGCGCTGGTCGCCGTGCACGGCCGCACGCGCGAACAGGGCTTTCTCGGCCTCGCCGAGTACGACACCATCGCCGCGGTCAAGGCACGGCTGCGCATTCCCGTGGTGGCCAACGGCGACATCCACGATGCCGCGACCGCGCGCGCGGTGCTGCGCCATACCGGCGCCGACGCGCTGATGATCGGC
>DATDJF010000184.1:0-9635 GCA_036520715.1 Burkholderiaceae bacterium
AGCGGCCGAACGACCCACCGCCGTCGCCATGAGCAGCCCGGCGCCCGAAAGCGCGGCCCCTGCGCAGGCGCCGCCACACGCGACCCCGGCAGGCCCGGTGGCCGTCGACGCCGCGAAAGCCGCGGCCACGGAGCTGGCGAAGTCGGTCGCGCCCACCGACGCCGTGCGCAAGCAGCGCGCGGCGCCGGCTCGCGAATCGCGCGTCGCCGAGATGGCGGCCATGCGGCGCAGCGAGACGATCGACGACACCGTGCAGCAGCGTGCTGCCGAGGATGCATCGCGTGGCGCGGCGGCGCGCCAGGATCGCGCGGCGGCCGAGCCGGCCGCACCGCCTGCCGTGGCCGCTGCGCCCGCCGCCACCGACACCGCTGCCGAGCGCCTGGCGTTGGCGCGCGGCCGAGTCGAAGCACCCACCGCCCCTGCGACACCTGCCGCGCCAACCGCACCGGCGCCCGCCACGCCGGGAGCGGAGTCTGCGGCCGAGCCGGCGCCGCGCGCAGCCGCGCGCAGCGAGGCCGGCCTGCGTGCAGCGCTGCCCCGTGCCGGCCAGGCGATGCTGAGCGAGACCGCGACGGCCGCCTCGCCGGCATCGACGTTGCTGCGCCGCGCGCAGGCCGAGCTCGCCGCCGGCGGCACCGACTGGACCTGGATTCCGCCGGGTGGTGTGGCGATGGTGCCGTTCGATGACGCGGCCCGCGGCTGGCTGTCACGTGTGGTGCAAGCGTCTCGCGGGCGTTGGGTCGATGCCGGCGAGCGCGGCGAGTCGCTCGACGCGCTCGAGGTGCGCTGGTGGCGCGACGGCTGGCCGCACGCCACGCTGCGCATCGAGGCCGAAGGGTTGCGCTGGATCGAGGCCGGCCGCGTCCGCTACGCGCCGCTCGACGCTGCCACGCTGCGACAGCTGCGCAGCCTCTGAGCACCGCCGGTGCGCGCGCTGGCGCCGCGGGAGGCGCGGCCCGTAAGATGAGCGGTTCCGCGCAACGCGCCCGCCATGCCCAAGCCCACCGACAAGGCCATCAGCACTGCAGCGTCGCCGCGCACGCAGGAGCCGCGCTCGTTGCACGTCCCGCATCACGAGCCCCGCTCGTTGCACGTCCGGGGTGCTCGCACGCACAACCTGAAGAACATCGACCTCGACATCCCCAAGCGCGCGCTGGTGGTGATCACCGGCCTGTCGGGCTCGGGCAAGTCGAGCCTGGCCTTCGACACGCTGTACGCCGAGGGGCAGCGCCGCTATGTCGAGAGCCTGTCGACGTACGCGCGGCAGTTCCTGCAATTGATGGACAAGCCCGACGTCGACTTGATCGAGGGCCTGTCGCCGGCCATCAGCATCGAGCAGAAGGCGAGCTCGCACAACCCGCGCTCCACCGTCGGCACGATCACCGAGGTGCACGACTACCTGCGGCTGCTGTTCGCGCGTGCCGGCACGCCGTTCTGCCCCGACCACGGGCTCGCGCTGCAGGCGCAGAACGTCAGCCAGATGGTCGACGCCACGCTGGCGCTGCCGCTGGATACGCGGTTGGTGGTGCTGGCACCGGTGGTGCGCGACCGCAAGGGCGAGTTCAGCGATCTGTTCGCGCAGATGCAGGCGCAGGGCTTCGTGCGCTTTCGCATCGGCGCGGCCGGCGGCGAGCGCAAGGTGTTCGAAGCCACCGAACTGCCGCCGCTGAAGAAGACCGAGAAGCACGACATCGACGTCGTGATCGACCGCCTGCGCGCGCGGCCCGAGATGAAGCAGCGGCTGGCCGAGAGCTTCGAGGCGGCGCTGCGCATCGCCGAGGGCCGCGCGATCGCGCTCGAACTCGACAGCGCAGACGCCGGGCGTCCGCCGCGCGAGCATCTGTTTTCCAACCGCTTCGCCTGCCCGGTGTGCAGCTATTCACTGCCCGAACTGGAGCCGCGGTTGTTCTCGTTCAACTCGCCGGTGGGCGCCTGCCCGCACTGCGACGGCCTCGGCCAGGTGACGGCGTTCGACCCCGAGCGTGTGGTCGCCTTCCCCTCCTTGAGCATGGCCGCAGGCGCGGTGAAGGGCTGGGACCGGCGCAATGCCTACACCTTCTCGATGATCGAGAGCGTGGCCAAACACTGCGGCTTCGACGTCGAGACGCCGTTCGAGCAGCTGCCCGCGGCCGCGCGCCAGGTGCTGCTGCACGGCTCGGGCACGCAGGACATCGAGTTCATCTACCGCGCCGAAGGCGCCAAGGGCCGCGTGCGCACGGTGAAGCGCTGGCATCCGTTCGAAGGGATCCTCCCCAATCTCGAGCGGCGCTTTCGCGAGACCGATTCGATGGCGGTGCGCGAAGACCTGGCGCGTTATCAGGCGGCGCGGCCGTGCCCGCAGTGCGACGGCACGCGGTTGCGCCGCGAAGCGCGCCACGTGCGGCTGGCGGCGGCCGGTGACGCCAACCCTGCCGCCGGGCGCGCGATCTACGAGATCGAGCACGCCACCTTGGCCGAGGCGCTGGCCTACTTCGAAGCGCTGCAGCTGGCCGGCGCCAAGGCCGAGATCGCCGACAAGGTGGTGCGCGAGATCCGCGCGCGGCTGAAGTTCCTCAACGACGTCGGGCTGTCGTACCTGAGCCTGGACCGCGGCGCCGACACGCTGTCGGGCGGCGAGGCGCAGCGCATCCGCCTGGCCAGCCAGATCGGCTCGGGGCTGACCGGCGTGATGTACGTGCTCGACGAGCCGAGCATCGGGCTGCACCAGCGCGACAACGCGCGGCTGATCGAGACCCTCAAGCGCCTGCGCGACCTCGACAACAGCGTGCTGGTGGTCGAACACGACGAGGACATGATCCGCGCCGCCGACCACTGCATCGACCTCGGCCCCGGCGCCGGCGTGCACGGCGGCCGGCTGGTGGCGCAGGGCACGCCCGAGCAGATCGCCGCGCACCCGGCGTCGCTGACCGGGCAGTTCCTGTCGGGGCGGCGGCGCATCGCGGTGCCGGCGCGGCGCAGGCCCTGGCAGGCAGCTTCGCTGCTCGATGGCGCCGCGGCGGCGGCAGGCGTGTGCCTGCGCATCGTGGGCGCCCGCGGCAACAACCTGCACGAGGTGACCGCCGAGATTCCGGTGGGCCTGTTCACCTGCGTCACCGGCGTCTCGGGGTCGGGCAAGAGCACGCTGGTCAACGACACGCTGTACGCGGCGGTGGCACACCACCTGTACGGCAGCACGCAGGAGCCGGCGCCGCACGACGCGATCGAAGGCATCGACGCGTTCGACAAGGTGATCGCCGTCGACCAGAGCCCGATCGGCCGCACTCCGCGCAGCAATCCGGCCACCTACACGGGCCTGTTCACGCCGATCCGCGAGTTGTTCGCCGAGGTGCCGGCGGCGCGCGAGCGCGGCTACGGGGCGGGCCGCTTCAGCTTCAACGTCGCCGGCGGCCGCTGCGAGGCCTGCCAGGGCGACGGCGTGCTGAAGGTCGAGATGCACTTCCTGCCCGACGTCTACGTGCCGTGCGACAGCTGCCGCGGCCTGCGCTACAACCGCGAGACGCTGGAGATCCTCTACAAGGGCCTGAACATCAGCCAGGTGCTCGCCCTGACGGTGGAGGACGCGTACGCCTTCTTCGATGCGGTGCCGACCATCGCGCGCAAGCTCAAGACGCTGCTCGAAGTGGGCCTGGGCTACGTGAAGCTCGGCCAGAGCGCCACCACGCTGTCGGGCGGCGAGGCGCAGCGCGTCAAGCTGGCGCTGGAGCTGTCCAAGCGCGACACCGGCCGCACGCTGTACATCCTGGACGAACCGACCACCGGGCTGCACTTCGCCGACATCGACATGCTGCTGGCAGTGCTGCACCAGCTGCGCGACGCCGGCAACACGATCGTGGTGATCGAGCACAACCTCGACGTGATCAAGACCGCCGACTGGCTGATCGACCTCGGCCCCGAAGGCGGCGCCGGCGGCGGCCGCATCGTGGCCGCCGGCACCCCCGAGCAAGTGGCCGGCTGCGCCGACAGCCACACCGGACGCTTCCTGGCGCCGGTGCTCGCTGCGGCCAAGTAGAAGGGGGCTCGTTGGGGCCGTTCGGTGCAAGACACAACGGCCGAAGGCCGTTGCGTTGAAGGCTGACTTCGCGAGAGCGAAGTCAAGGCGCGCAAGCGCCGGCCGCAAACAAAAGGCCGGCACAAGGCCGGCCTTCGTTGCCTGCAGCGGGCCCGTGAGGGCCCCTGCGGCGAATCACTTCAGGTGCGCATTGATGAGCTTGGTCATCTCGAACATCGACACCTGGGCCTTGTTGAAGATCTCCTTCAGCTTGGCGTCGGCGTTGATCATCGTGCGCTTGACCTTGTCTTGCAGGCCGTTCTTCTTGATGTACTCCCACACCTTCTTGGTCACCTCGGTGCGCGGGATCGCCTTGTCGCCGATCACGGCGGCCAACGACGCGCTCGGCGTCATGGCCCTCATGAACGCCGCATTCGGGGTGCGCTTCTTGGCGGGAGCCTTCTTCTTGGCGGCCTTCTTCGCGGGGGCCTTCTTCTTGGCCGGAGCCGCCTTCTTTGCTGCCTTCTTGGCGGGAGCCTTCTTGGCTGCCTTCTTGGCGGCCTTCTTGGCCGGGGCCTTCTTTGCTGCCTTCTTCGCAGCCTTCTTCGCAGTTGCCATTTGAAATTTCTCCATCACGTGAGTGGTTGATGTGCCGGGGTCCGGGTGAGAGCCGCGTGAACTCTCTTTTCTCTCGTGATCCCTGCGGGCGCGATGGTACAGCGAGCTTTCCCCGGTGAGAAGCGTTTTTCCCTCGTGGAGAGCGCTTTTCTCCCTCGTGGAGCGCATTTCTGTCGTCGCGACGCATCACGTGCGCGCCGCTGCACCTGCTGCGCGCAGCGGTATGCTCGCGGTCATGAAGCTGATCATTCGCTGGTTGTTGTTGGCTGCGGCGCTGCTGCTGGTGGCGCACCTGTACAGCGGCGTGCAGGTGGCGAGCTTCACCGTGGCGCTGATCGCAGCGCTCGTGCTGGGCCTGCTCAACACCCTGGTGCGTCCGCTGCTCGTGCTGCTGACGCTGCCGGTGACGCTGCTGACCCTGGGGCTGTTTCTGTTCGTGATCAACGCACTGATGTTCTGGGCCGCCGCCAGCCTGCTCGACGGCTTCAACGTCGCGGGCTTCGGCGCCGCCTTGATCGGCTCGCTGATCTACAGCCTGGCCGGCGTGGTGATCGACATCGCGATGGAGCGCCTGTTCTCGCCGGCTGCGGCCTGAGCCGCCCAACGGCGGCTCCTACTGCGAGGGTTCGCGCGGCTGGCTCTTGGCGCGCAGCTCGTCGTACAGCGCGCGACGCTGGCCCTCGAGCTCGCGCAGGCGCGAATCGATCACCGATGACTCGATGAAGTCCGGCGTGGCGCCCGAGCGCGCGAGGCGCTGGCCGGCGCGCAGGCGATCGATCGCGCCGCTCCAGTCGCCCAGCGCGGCGCGCGACTCGGCCTGCGCGCGCACCGCGCGCAGCGTCTGGCCCTGGCGCTCGGCGCACGACGACAGCTCGTTCCAGGCCAGCGCATCGCCGCGGTGGCTGCTGGTCCAGCTCTGCAGCACTTCGCACTGGCGCTTCACCCGGGCCGCATCGCCGGCGATCAGTGCCGCCTGCGCTTCGAGAAGCAAACGCGGCCGCGAGGCATCGGCGGGCAGCGCCGCCAGCCGCTTGTCGGCGGCCGCCGCGTCGCCCTGCGCGATCGCCAGCTCCACCCCGAGCAAGCCCCACAAGCGCACCCTGCGCGCATCGATTTTGCCGGCGGTCACCAGCCGCTCACCGCTGGCCAGCGCCTCGGCGGCGCGCGCGAAATCGCGCAGCTGCAACGACGCCAGCACGCTCGCGTAGAGCGCCGCCAGCCGTTCGTCGTCCGAGTTGTTGAGCGCCTTGTCCATGTCCTGCAAACGGCGGCGCGCCTGCACGGTGGGATCCATCAGCACGCGCGAGCGCGCCTGCATCAGCGGGTGATCCGGCCGCGTCGAGGTCAGCGCGAACGGCCCGGTGCCCAGGCGCGACTGCGCCTCGGCGATGCGCTCGGTGGTCAACGGGTGGCTGCGCAGGTATGGGTAGGCGCCGCTGTCGTTGAGGCGATTGGCGTAGTCGAGCTTCTCGAACATGCGCGCCATGCCCGCCGGCGAATACCCCGCCTCGCGCAGCACCGCAAAGCCGATGCGGTCGGCCTCGCGTTCCATGTCGCGCGAGAAGTTGAGCTGGCCTTGCACCGCTGCGGCCTGGCCGCCCAGGACCGCCGCCTGCGCGGCATCGGAGCTGTTGCTCTTGGTGGCGGCCAGCACGCCCAGGATCAGGCCCGCCAGTGCCAACAGGCTCTGGCGCTGGCTGGTGGTGACGCCACGCGCGATGTGGCGCTGCGTGACGTGCGTCAGCTCGTGCGCCAGCACCGAGGCCAGCTCGTCGGCCGTGCCGGTGAGGTTGATCAGCCCCAGGTGCACGCCGACGTAGCCGCCGGGCAGCGCGAAGGCATTGACGGTGCGATCGCGCACCAGGAAGGCCTCGAACGCGAACGCGGCAATGATGTCGGGCGCGATGTCGCCGCGCTGGCGCGCAGCCTCCACCAGCGGCTGCCACAGCGACTGCAGGTACTCCAGCAGCACCGGATCGTCGAGGTAGTCGGGGTCGCGGCGGATCTCGCGCATGATCTGGTCGCCGACCCGCTTCTCGGCCGCGACGGTGACTTCGTCGGATGCCGATTCGCCCAACGAGGGCAAGCGCACCTGCGGCCAAGCGGGGCTCGCCAGCGCGAGCGCCAGGCACAACGCCGCCGCCACGCCGCGCCGTGCCAGCGGGCGCGCACGCGGGGTGCCTGAGGGGGTGCGGTTCATCGGGTTCGCCTGCTGCTGCGCGGTGCGGGCCGTTGCACGCCTCATGGCGCCTGGAGGTTCACCGGGCGCCTATGATCGCACCGCGGCGTTGCCCGCTTGTGAACGGATTCAAACGACCCTCGCCATGGCTCGCCGCGCCAACCCGCTGACCCATTTCGACGCCCACGGGCAAGCCCACATGGTCGACGTGGCGGCCAAGGAACAGACGCATCGTGTGGCGCGGGCGCGCGGCAGCATCCGCATGCAGGTCGCCACCCTCGAGCTCATCGGTTCGGGCCGTGCCGGCAAGGGTGACGTGATCGGCATCGCACGCATCGCCGCCATCCAGGCCGCCAAGCGCACGGCGGAGTTGATCCCGCTGTGCCACCCGCTGCCGCTGACACGCGTCAGCGCCGAGTTCGAACTCGACAGCGCGGCCGGCGCCGTGCATTGCACGGTGGTCGCCGAGACGCTGGGCCGCACCGGCGTCGAGATGGAGGCGTTGACGGCCGTGCAGGTGGCACTGCTCACGGTGTACGACATGTGCAAGGCGGTCGACCGCGGCATGGTGATCGGCGACGTCCGCCTGCTCGAAAAGAGCGGCGGCCGCTCAGGCCACTGGACAGCGCCGGCGCCCGGCTGATCGAGCCGGCGCGCCCGGCGTTTCAGCGCTGCTCGGTGAACTCGCGCCAATTCACCACCCGCCGCGGCGGCTGACACTGAAACGCCTGCGCGGCCTGCTGCGGCCGCGAGCAGGGCTCGAAGAACTCGTCGGCACCGGGGTTGCGGAACTCGCGAATGCGCGCCGCCAGCCAGCGCGCCTTGTCGAGCTCGCCCTGCGCGGCCAGCGCCTGCGACCAGGCGATCATCAACCGCACGTCGAGCAGCTGATGCGGCGCGCGCCTGAATGCGAGCTGCTGCGACGCCGACAGCGGCGCCTTGGGTTCACCGAACGCGGTGGCAGCGGCATAGTCGGCATGGTGGCCGAACAGCGGGCTGCGCTGGCCCGACTCGATGCGCTCTTCGAGCGGCGCGGCAAGCTCGGGTGGGTCGTAGATCACCACGACACGCATGTAGTCCCACGTCGCCGCGATTGCCACGACCACCATGGCAGCGCCGACGGCGATCCAATTGCGGTGGGCCGCGTCGGGCGCCAAGCCTGCGGGCGTCTGCGCACCCTCGGGGCTTGCAGGCGACAACACGAAGCCCCAGGCGAAAGCGGTCGGCAATAGGAAGTAGGCGTACCACAGCGGGTACTCCAGCATGCTGTGCAGTCCGATCATCAGCACCATCATGAAGGCGGCTCGCCTGGCCGCACCGCCGTGGCCTTGCGCCGAGCGCGCGCGCCGCCAGGCCTGGAACAGTGCAGCCAGCAGCAGGCCCATCACGGCGCCCCCGAGGGGGATGCCCAACTCCACGAGCAGCTGCAACGGCAGGTTGTGCGTGTGGTCGAAGAATGCGGTCGGCCGGCGGGCGAACTCGCTCAGCGTCCACACGAAGTTGAACTCGCCGTGACCGACACCGAGCCAAGGCTGGTCGCGAATCATCGCCAGCGTGTTCGACCAGATGGCGAAGCGCGAGCTCGACAGGTCTCCGCCGTGGCTCAGGCGCGCCTCGCCGGCAAAGGCCTGCGGGTTGTGATGCGCCCACGCACTCAACAGCCACCACGCCACGGCATAGAAGACCGGAATCGCCCACAGCATCCGGCGGGTCTGGCTGCTGAGCTGGCGATCGAGCAGACCCCACAACGAGAGCACGACGGCGCCGACCAGACCGGTCCGTGAAGCGGACAAGACGACCACGAACAGCAGCACGGCGCCGACGCCGATGCTCTGCCACAGGCGCAGGCGACCGCTCTCGCGCATCCAGACCACGGCGATCAGTGCCCACAGCAACAGGCTCGCCAGGTGGTTGGGCTGCCTCACGTTGCCCGTGGCACGTCCCGGCACGTGCGTGGCGATCCAGCCGCCATCGGCGAGCGACGGCATGAACACCTGGACCATGCCGATCGCCGCGCTGGCCAGGCCGGCGACGACCATGCCGTTGGCGAAAGCGGCAAAGGCCGCCTCGTGATCGGGGTGCCGACCATCGAGCGAACAGATGCTCCATGCCACCAGGCCGGCCGCGCCCACCAGGGCCAGCCCGGTGACACCGATGCCCCATGGCAAGGCCCCGAACGCCGGCGACAGCAGGGTGGCCAGGCCGAGCAGACCCAGCGCGAGCCACAGCGGCAGCGAGTGGCGCGCACAGCCCGCCGCGTGCCGTGCCGACGATGTGCCCACCAACGCGACCATGCCGCCCCAGCCCGCCAGCGCGAGGGTCTGATTGACGAGGGTCGGCGACGGCGGAAAGTTGACCGCCAGCAGCGCCGGGCCCGCGATCGCGAGCAAGGCCATCGCCGTCCAGCCCGGTCGCTCGAACGAGGTCAAAAGAAGCCGTCTCGATGCAGGTGGCCGACGATGCGGGCGTCCGGAGCGGCCACCAGCGTGACCCAATCGTTCGCCCGCTGTGAACGCAGCGGCAGGAAGCGCAATTCGGCGGTCGTCGTCCCCGCCGCCTTTGCAAGCGCCTCGATCTCGTTGGCCACATCGGGGTAACGCTGCACCAACGAGGCGACCGGGCGCGACTTCGAGAGCACGGCGTCACGCTGCGATTCGTACGTGCGCCAGTAACGCGGCACCATGGCCAGGTCGATGCCACTCATGCCGAGTTGCATCGCGTTGGCGAGCTCGTCGGGATCGGTCGGTTTCGGCGCCGCAAACGTGCGCGGCCCCGACCACGAGAGGCTGCGCAGCGCGGGCACCGGCGCCTCGGCCAAGGTGTCGGGGTCGATGTCCGCGGCCGACACCG
>DATDJF010000185.1:0-23237 GCA_036520715.1 Burkholderiaceae bacterium
CCGCCGGCGCGCGCTTGAGCAGCAGGGCCGCGGCAACGCCGAGCAGCAACGTGCCGATGGCCAGCGCCGTCATCGCACCGCGCCACTGCCAGGCGGCGATCGCTGCCGTGGCCAGCAGCGGCACCACCAACGTGCCGGCGCCGATGCCCGCGCTGGCGATGCCCGCTGCCAGCCCGCGGCGGCGCGTGAACCACGGCTGCACGGTGCCGATGGCCGGCGTGTACACCAGCGCGATGCCCAGGCCGACGCCCACGCCATAGGCGAGCGTCACTTCGATCATCGAGCGTGCGACCGCGGCGCCGAGCAGGCCCGCTGCGATGCACACCATGCCGGCGCCCACCACCACGCGCGGACCCAGCCGATCGGACAACATGCCGCCGAAAGCACCGAGCACGAAGTAGATCGCGCCACACAGGCCGAACACCAGCGACACGTCGGCGCGCTGCGCCTTGAACTCGGCGACGAAAGGCTCGAAGAAGGCGGCGAACGAATACGCGACGCCGAAGATCACCCCCAGGGCGACGCAGGTCGCCCACACGACGACCCAGCCGTAGCGTGGCTCTTCGATGTCGACGGGCGCCGCGGCGGCCAGGTCGGCGCTCAAGTGGCGCCCCCGCGTCGGGGGCTGTCAGTCAGTGGCATCGCCCAGGCAGTCTCGCACAGCCTCCGGCGCTGTAAGCTGACGGGGCTTCATCGTCTTCAGGCGGCACGAATGAAAAAGCGCCATCGGCTCCGAGCACGCAACTTTCCCACCGCCGAGCAGGACGCGCGGGCCGCCCAACCGGTGTCGCGCTACGGCGGCCCCGAGAGCAGCTACCGGCTGGCGTTCACCGACGAACGTTTCCTGCTGCGCGAGGAGTTGCGGCCGGTGCGCATGCAGCTCGAGCTGCTGAAGCCCGAGATGATCCAGCAGGAGCAGCGCATCGAATCGACGATCGTGCTGTTCGGCAGTGCGCGCATCGTGCCGCCCGACGTGGCGAAGCTGCAGATGCAGGCCGCCGATGCCAGCGGCGACGCGGCGCTGGTGCGGCGCGCCGCCGTCGCGCTCGAGATGAGCCAGTACTACGACGAGGCGCGGCGTTTTTCGCAGATCGTGACGCAGCGATCACGCACGCTCGACACGCCGATCTACGTGGTCACCGGCGGCGGCCCCGGCATCATGGAAGCGGGCAACCGCGGCGCGCACGACGTCGGCGGGCGCAGCATCGGGCTCAACATCGTGCTGCCGCACGAGCAGGCGCCCAACCCGTACATCACGCCGGAGCTGTGCTTCCAGTTCCACTACTTCGCGATGCGCAAGATGCACTTCGTGATGCGCTCGATCGCGCTGGTGTGTTTTCCCGGCGGCTTCGGCACCTTCGACGAGTTGTTCGAGACGATGACGCTGGTGCAGACCGGCAAGAGCCGGCCGCGCCCGATCCTGCTGTTCGGCCGCACGTTCTGGGAGAAGGTGATCAACTTTCAGCACCTGGTCGACTGCGGGATGATCAGCGCGCAAGACCTCGGCTTGTTCCACTACGTCGAGACGGCAGAGGAAGCGTGGGCGCGCCTGGCCGAGCACTACGGGTTCGACGAGCTGGGCACGGCCGCCGGCGAGCTGTCCGACGAGGGTTGATCGGCGGCGCACGCCCGTACGGCGCGCCAGCGTGAATCACCCCCCCGCCAGCGCCTCGCCCATCCGCTGCATGAACCCCGCCGTGTGCGCCGGATCCATCCAGCGCACCACCACCACTGCCTCGTGCGCGGGCTCCATCCACACCAGGTGGCCGCCGGCGCCGACCATGCAGTACGCCTGCGTCGACGCCTGCGGATAGGTGCGGCCATCGAGATTGAGCCAGAGCAGCCAGCCGTAGAACGGCGCGATCAGGCACGGCTCGTGCATGTGCTGCACCCACGCCGACGGAATCAGCTGGCGCCCGGCGTGGCGGCCATCGTCGAGCAGCAGTTGCCCCAGGCGCGCCTGGTCGCGCGCCGAAATCGAGACGCCGCCGCCCCAATGGCTGCCGCCCGGCACCGACTGGATCTGGCGCCCGCCGACGTCGACCCAGGCGTCGTCGTAGCCGCGCCAGCGCCAAGTGGCGGTGCAGCCGAGCGGCTGCATCAGCGCCTCGTCGAACACCTCGGGCAGCGGGCGGCTGAACAGGTGCAGCAACGCCAGCGAGAGCTGGTTGATGCGCACGTCGTTGTATTCCCAGTGGGTGCCCGGTACCTGCAACGGCCGCGCATCGCCCCTGCGGCCGCTGGGCGGGCGCGGGTCGTGCGACACGTGCCGGTAACGATCCACGGTGTCGGGGATGCCGAAGTTGCTGCCCTCCCACTCGCTGGTTTGCTCGAGCAGTTGGCGCCAGGTGATCGTGCGGTTGTGCAGCGAGTCGAAGCCGATGCCAGGAAGCCGTGCCACCACCGGCTCGTCGACCTCGGGCAGCAAACCCTGGCCGTGCGCCACGCCGGCCAGCATCGCCAGGTAGGTCTTGGCGATGCTGTAGGTGAGGTCGGCGCGTTCGGGCTCGCCCCACGCCGTGACGACACGGCCGTGCTGCAGCACGATGCCCGACACGCCGCCGCGCGGATGGACCGGGCCGCGCAAGCAGTTGTACGGCGGCGGATCGTCGTGGTGAATGCCCCAGCGCAACGGCTGCTCGAACGGATCGCGCGGCCAGCCGATCTCGTGCGTCACCGAGAAATCGATCGCGGAGCGAAAGCGCTTCTCGGGGTTCATGGCCCGCCACTTTACGCAACCCTGCAACCGCCGCTGTTGCGCGGCGGACCCATCGAACGTGGGGGTTCGCGTCACAATGGATGTCATGGGGCCCCCACGCTCACTTCGTTCGCTGCCCCCCGAGGGGGCTTCAGCGCCCTTCGGGCGGCCGAGCGGGCGCTGACATGAACCGCCAGATCAGCCTCGTCGGTGCGCCCACCGACATCGGCGCCAGCGCGCGCGGTGCCAGCATGGGACCCGAGGCCTTGCGCGTGGCGCTGCTGCAGCCCACGCTGGAGGGTCATGGCCTGGAGGTGGCCGACCGCGGCAACCTCAACGGCCCGGCCAATCCGTGGCTGCCGCCGGTCGACGGCTACCGCCACCTCGGCGAGGTGGTGCAGTGGAACCTCACCGTGCACGAGGCCGTGCACCGCGAGCTCAGGCAGTCGCGCCTGCCGATCCTGCTGGGCGGCGACCACAGCCTGGCGATCGGCTCGATCAGCGCGGTGGCCCGTCACTGCCGCGAGGCCGGCAAGAAGCTGCGCGTGCTGTGGCTCGATGCGCATGCCGACTTCAACACCAACACGCTCACGCCCAGCGGCAACATCCACGGCATGCCGGTGGCCTGCCTGTGCGGCCAGGGGCCGCAGGCGCTGATCGAGATCGGCGGCAAGGTGCCGGCGCTGAACCCCAAGCACATCCGCCAGATCGGCATCCGCAGCGTCGACCCCGGCGAGAAGAAGCTGGTGCACGCCAGCGGGCTGGAGGTGTTCGACATGCGCTACATCGACGAGATGGGCATGCGCCAGGCGATGGAGCTGGCGCTGGCCACCATCGATGCCAACACGCACCTGCACGTCAGCTTCGACGTCGACTTCCTCGACCCCGAGATCGCGCCCGGCGTCGACACCACGGTGCCCGGTGGCCCCACCTACCGCGAGGCGCAGTTGTGCATGGAGATGATCGCCGACACCGGCGCGCTGGCCTCGCTCGACGTGATGGAGCTCAACCCGGCGTGCGACGTGCGCAACAAGACCGCCGAGCTGGCGGTCGACCTGATCGAGAGCCTGTTCGGCAAGAGCACGCTGATGCGGGCACCCAACGGTACCCGCTGAAGCGCCGCGACCGCGATGTGAGGTCGCCGTGACGACGATGGCCGACACCGAGTTCGACGCCGCCATCGTGGGCGCCGGCATCGCCGGCGCGTCGTTCGCCTACACGCTGGCGCCGCACGCACGCGTGCTGCTGCTCGAGCGCGAGCCGCAGCCGGGCATGCACAGCACCGGCCGCAGCGCCGCCATGTTCATGGAGAGTTACGGCCCGCCGCAGGTGCGCGCGCTGACGCGCGCCAGCCGCGCCTTCTACACGCAGCCGCCGCGCGGCTTTGCCGAGGTGCCCATCCTCGGTGCGCGCGGCGCGCTGTACGTGGCCTACGGCGGCCAGCAGGGCGCGCTCGACACGCTGCAATCCGACCTCGCCGCCGGCGGCCATGGCGTGCAACGCATCGACGCCGCCGAATGCCTGCGCCGCGTGCCGGTGTTGCGCGAAGCCGGGCTGCAGGGCGGCATCCTCGAGAGCGACGCGATGGACGTCGACGTGCACGCGCTGCACCAGGGCTTCCTGCGCGGCTTCAAGCGCCAGGGTGGCGCGCTGTGGTGCGACGCCGAGGTGACGCAGGGCAACGCCGCGGGCGGCCGCTGGACCCTCGAGCTGGCCGATGGCCGCCGCGTGCGCAGCCGCACCGTGATCGACGCCGCCGGCGCCTGGGCCGACGAGCTGGCCCGGCGCTGCGGTGTGGCGCCGCTGGCCATCCAGCCCAGGCGGCGCAGTGCCTTCACCTTCGCCGCGCCCGCCGGGGTCGACGTGCGCGAGTGGCCGACCGTGGCCGACGTCGACGAGCGCTGGTACTTCAAGCCCGATGCCGGCCAGTTGCTCGGCTCGCCGGCCAATGCCGACCCGGTGCCCGCGCACGACGTGGTGCCCGAGGAGATCGACATCGCCACCGGCATCGCGGCGATCGAAGCCGCCACCACGCTGACGATCCGCCGGCCGTCGCGCACCTGGGCGGGCCTGCGCAGCTTCGCGCCCGACGGCGAGCTCGTCGTCGGCTGGGACGCCACTCGAACCGCCTTCTTCTGGCTCGCCGGCCAGGGCGGCTACGGCATCCAGAGCGCGGCGGGCACTGCCGAGCTGGCCGCCGCGCTGTGGCTCGGCGCGCCGTTGCCAGTCGCCCTGCGCGCGCAGGGCGTGCAGGTGCATGCCCTGGAGCCAGGCCGGCTGCAGGCCTGACACGGCGCGATGCAGTCTTGCGGCGCCGCAGTGCGCAGTCGACTGCGCTAGGATGGCCGCCCGATCCGAGGAGAGCCGACCATGAGACCTCCCGCCCTCGTTGCCGCGGCGATCGCCGCCGGCCTCCTGTGGATCCCGGTCGCATCGATCGCGCAAGCCGACTACCCCAACAAGACGATCAAGCTGATCGTCGGTTTCGCCCCCGGCGGGTCGACCGACATCGTCGGCCGCATCGTGGCGCAGCGTCTGGGCGAGCGGCTGGGCCAGACCGTGACGGTGGAAAACAAGGCGGGCGCCGGCGGCACGATCGGCGCCGACCTGGCCGCCAAGTCCCCGCCCGACGGCTACACCCTGACGCTGGGCACCACCAGCACCCACGCCATCGCGGCGGGCGCCTACTCCAAGCTGCCGTACGACCCGGTCGCCGATTTCACGCAGATCTCGCTGGTGGCGATCACGCCGTATCTGCTGGTCGTCAATCCGCAGGTGAAGGCGTCGAGCCTGGCCGAATTCGTCGCCCTCGCCAAGAGCCAGCCGGGCAAGCTCAACTACGCCTCCGCGGGCAACGGCACGGCGACGCACCTGGCGATGGAGATGCTCAAGGACGCCGCCGGCATCGACTTGGTCCACATTCCGTACAAAGGCAACGCGCCGGCCGACGCCGCCATCATCGGTGGCGAAGTGCAGGCCGTGTTCGGCTCGATGCCGGCGTTGCTGCAGAACACCAAGGCCAACAAGGTGCGCCCGCTTGCCGTGGGCACCACGGCTCGCTCGCCGGCGCTGCCCGAGGTGCCGACCGTGGCCGAGCAGGGCTACGCCGGGTTCGAGGCCGCACTCTGGCTGGGCGTCATGGGCCCGGCCAACATGCCGCGCAGCGTGGTCGATCGCCTGCACAAGGAGATCGCAGCCGTGGTCGCCACGCCAGAATTCAAGGCGGCGATGGACGCCAACGGGGCCGAGCCGCTGGCCAGCAAGTCGGCCGACGAGTTCCGCGAGATGTTGCGCGGCCAGGTCGACAAGTACGTGAAGATCACCAAAGCCATCGGAATCAAACTGGACTGAACAGGAAGGCAAGCCATGGACAAGTACGTCATCGAGCTCGGACCCCAACCTTCGTTGCCCATCGTCGGCAGCGACGCGCGGTTCCCGGTGGGCCGCATCTACTGCGTGGGGCGCAACTACGCCGACCATGCACGCGAGATGGGTCATGACCCCGACCGCGAGCCCCCGTTCTTCTTCATGAAGGCGGCCAATTCGATCGTGCAGAACAACGCCACGATCGCCTACCCGGTGGGCACCAAGGACGTCCACCACGAGATCGAGATGGTGGTGGCCATCGGCAAGGGCGGCAAGAACATCGCCGTCGACAAGGCGCTGGGTCACGTGTGGGGCTACGGCGTCGGGCTCGACATGACACGCCGCGACATCCAGGGCGAGGCCAAGAAGATGGGGCGTCCGTGGGAGATGGGCAAGAGCTTCGACGAGTCGGCGCCAGTCACCGCGCTGCGGCCCGCCAGCGAGATCGGCCACCCCGCCAAGGGCGCCATCACGCTCAAGGTGAACGGCCAGCTCAAGCAGCAGGGCGACCTGGCGATGCAGATCTGGGACGTGGCCGAGCAGATCGCCTATCTGTCGAACCTGATCACGCTGCAGCCCGGTGACCTGATCTTCTCCGGCACGCCGGCCGGCGTGGGCCCCATCAAGCCGGGCGACAAGCTCGAGGGCCACGTCGACGGTGTCGGCGATCTGACCGTGACGTACAAGAGCTGATGCAGCGTGACGATTCGATGAGCCCACGGGGCGCGCTCCGGCGCCGACAACTGCTGCAAGGGTTGGCGTCGTTGCCGCTTGGCGCCGCGTTGGACGCACGCGCCCAGGAGCGGCTGCCGATCTTCGACGCCCACGTGCACTACAGCCACGACGCGGTGGAATCGGTGCCGCCCAAGCAGGCGGTGCAGATCCTGCGGCAGGCGGGCCTGAAAGGCGTGTTCGTGTCATCGTCCGATGACGAGGGCACGCAAAAGCTATTGGCCGAAGCACCCGACCTGGTGGTGCCGGAGCTGCGGCCCTACCGCACGCGCGCCGACACCAGCGGCTGGGTGCGCGACGACGGCATCGTCAAGTACCTCGAGCAGCGCCTCGCCAAGCACCGCTACGCGGGCATCGGCGAGTTCCACCTGTACGGCGCCGATGCCGAGCTGCCGGTGCCGCAGCGTATGGTGGCGCTGGCACGCGAGCGCGACCTGCTGCTGCACGCGCACAGCGACGCCGACGCAGTGGAGCGGCTGTTCAAGAGCTGGCCGCAGGCGCGCATCCTGTGGGCGCACTCCGGCTTCGACCGGCCCGATGCCGTGCGCGCCATGTTGCGCAAACACAAGCAGTTGTGGTGCGACCTCGCCTACCGCACCGACCAGGCGTCGTTCAACAAGGTCGACGCCGCGTGGCGAGAGGCGTTCACCGAATTCCCCGATCGTTTCATGGTCGGCACCGACACCTTCACGCCGGAGCGCTGGCACTACATCGTGCCGCATGCCGACTTCTCGCGCGCCTGGCTGGCCGATCTGCCGCCGCCGCTGGCGCAGAACATCGGCTGGCGCAACGCCGAGACGCTGCTGCGCGGCGCCTGGCAGAAGAAGGCGTGAGCCCCCGCCCGGCCGTCCGAAGGGGGCGAATCCCGCTCGGCGGGAAGGGGCCGCAGGCCCCAAGGGTGCACCAATGATCCGCGCGCTCGCCTTCGCGGCGCTGCTACTGGTTGTTGCCGCCGTGCAAGCGACCGACGACTGCGCCACACGATCGAAGGCGCCGCACGCGCTGCGCGCCAGCGGCGACGGCTACACGGTGGTGTTCGTGCCGCGGCCGGGGCCGCTGGCCACCGGCGGCCACTTCGCGCTCGACATCGCCGTGTGCCCGGGCGCAGGTGCGACGGTGCCGAAGAGCGTGCAGGTCGACGCCGACATGCCGGCGCACCGCCATGGCATGAACTACCGCGCCAGCGTGGTCGCGCGCGGCCCGGGGCTCTATCACGCCGAGGGCCTGATGCTGCACATGCCGGGGCGCTGGCGCTTCATCTTCGACTTGGACCTCGACGGCCGCACGGCACGGCTGACCCAAGAGGTCGACGTGCCGTGAAGCCTTGGCGCGCCGGTGTCTGGTGCGCCGTGCTGCTGCTGGCGATCGGCGCGGGCGCGCTCGCGCAGACCGATGCCGTGCACTTCAGCGCCGAGGAGAAGCGGCGCATCCTCGCTCACGGGCCGTGGCCGCCGCCGGCGGCGCACGATGCCGGCAACGCGTTGTCGGGCCAGCGCGAGGCGATTGCGCTCGGCCGGGCGCTGTTCTTCGACGTCAGGTTGTCGAGCCACGATCACTTCGCTTGCGCCACCTGCCACCAGCCGGCGCTGGCTTTCGCCGACGGGCAGCGGCGTTCGCTCGGCCGCGGGCTGCTCGATCGTAATGCGCCGTCGCTGTGGAACGCGGTGCACGAGCGCTGGTATGGCTGGGACGGCGCCGCCGACAGCCTGTGGAGCCAGGCGATCCGGCCGATCCTCGATGCACGCGAGATGAGCGCCACACCGTCGCAGGTGCACGCGCTGCTGGCTGACGACGCCGAGCTCGCGTGCCGCTATCGGCGCACGTTCGGCGCCGCGCCGGCCGACAGCGATGACGACACGGTGCTGGTTCACGCCGCCAAGGCGATCGGCGCCTTCGTCGCGACGCTGGTGTCGGGGCGCAGCGCGTTCGACGAGTTCCGCGATGCACTGGCACGCGGTGATCAAAACGCCACCGCGCGCTATCCTGCCAACGCACAACGCGGGCTGCAGCTCTTCGTCGGCCGCGGCCGCTGCGCGGTGTGCCACTCGGGGCCGATGTTCAGCAACGGCGAGTTCGGCGACACCGGGCTGAGTTTCTTCGTGCGCCCGGGCGAAGTCGATCCCGGCCGCCACGGCGGCATCGCGGCGCTGCGCGCGAGCCCGTACAACCTGCTCGGCCGCTTCAGCGATGCCCGCGCTGACGCCGCCGTCGCGACCAAAACCCGCCACGTGCAGCCGCAGCACCGCAACTTCGGCGAGTTCAAGGTGCCGAGCCTGCGCAACGTGGCACAGACCGCGCCCTACATGCACGACGGCCAGCTCGCCACGCTGGCCGACGTGGTGAACCACTACTCGCAGCTCGACCTCGAGCGACTGCACGCCGACGGCGAGCGCATCCTCGAGCCGCTGCACCTGAAGCCAGGCGAGCGCGCCGACCTGATCGCATTCCTGGAAACGCTCAGCGATCCGCGCGCCACGGCGTGGCAGCCACCACCGACGACCGCGGCCTGCAGGCAGTGATCGACGGCGGTGTCACACCGATCGAGCGGTACGGCATCGCGCGCTCAGTCTGGATCGTGCGGCACCAGCGCTTCCAGTTGCCGAATCTCCGGCAGCGTGCGTGCGCCGAGCAGGCCCATGACACGATCGATCTCGTCGCGAAAGATCGCCAGCACCCGCTCCACGCCAGGCTGCCCGGCCACGGCCAGGCCCCACAACTGCGGGCGCGCGACGAGCACCGCGTGCGCGCCGAGCGCGAGCGCCTTGACCACGTCCGCGCCGCGGCGCACGCCACCGTCCAGCAACACCGGCAGGCGGCCCTGCACCGCGTCGACGATGCCGGACAAGGCCTCCAGCGAACTCGTCGCACCGTCGAGCTGACGACCGCCGTGGTTGGACACGATCAGACCGTCGATGCCCAGCGCCAGCGCGCGCTTCGCCTCCGCCGGGTGCAGCACGCCCTTGAGCAGCAGCGGAGCGCGCCACTGCTCGCGCAGCCGGGCCACGTCGTCCCAGTTCATGGCCGGATCCAGCAGCGAAGCCATGCGCCCGGCCAGGGTAGCGAGGGACTCGCCCGAGCCCGGGCGCAGGTAGTTGCCGAAGGTCAAGGTGCGCAGCTCGTTGCGCATCGCCCAGGCCCAGTGCCACTTTGGCGCCATCGCCAGCCACTGGCGCGCACTGAAGCGCGGCGGAATCGAGAAGCCGTTCGCCAGATCGCGCTCGCGCTGGCCGAGCAGCTGGTTGTCGATGGTCAGCACCAGCGCCTGGTAACCGGCGCCGTGCGCGCGGTCGGCGAGCTCGCGGGTGAAGGCGCGGTCGCGGTAGATGAACACCTGCATCCAGCGCGGCCCGTCGTGCTGCGCGGCGACCTGCTCGATCGAACACACCGAGCCATGGCTCAGGCAGTACACCGTGCCCGCCGCCGCCGCGGCGCGCGCGGCGGCGATCTCGCCGCGCGGCCAGAACAGCCCGGCCAGGCCGGTAGGCCCGATCAGCACCGGACCACTCAGGGTCTGGCCGAACAAGGTCAGGGACTGGTCACGCACACCGGCGCCGCGCAGCGGCTGCGGCACGAAAGCCCAGCGGCCGAAGGCCGACTCGTTGCGCCGGAGAGTGCGTTCGCCTTCGGCGCCGCCATCGGCGAAGTCGAAGATCGCCTGCGGCAGGCGGCGGCGTGCCGCCTCGCGCATCGAGCGGATGTGGGGGTAGCGCTGCGCGAGCGTGGGATGGGGCATCGGCGGCTTGGGCGAGTTGAAGTTTCGAAGCCGCGGCCCGCGTCTCGATACCATCTCCGTTCCCGTCAAGAAGGATAGAACAATGATCGACGAAGCCCCACGGATCCGGCGCCAGTCGGTGCAGCGGCCGAGCGCGGCGCAAGTGGCTGCGCTGCGCGGCACGCCCACCGGCTTCCTGGTCGACGCGCTCGGTGGCAGCGGCGCGCTGGACTACCGCATCAAGCCCGCCATCGCCGAACAGGCCTCGTGCTGCGGCGTGGCGCTGACCTGCGATGCCGGCCCGGCCGACAACCTGGCTCTGGTGGCGGCGCTGGAAGCCGTGCAGCCGGGCGATGTGCTGGTTGCCGCCACTGGCGGCTACACCGGCTGCGCCGTCACCGGCGACCTGGTGCTGGGCATGGCACGCAACTGCGGCGCGGTCGGCTTCGTCACCGACGGCTGCGTGCGCGACCTGCCGGGCATCCGCGCGGTCGGTTTGCCGTGCTACTGCGTCGGCGTCACGCCCAACTCACCGGCCCGCTCGGGCCCGGGCAGCGTGGGCCTTGCGGTCACCATCGCCGGCCATCCGGTGGCCAGCGGCGACGTCATCGTCTGCGACGGCGACGGCGTGGTCGTCGTGCCGCAGGCACGTTTGGACGAAGTCATCGGGCGGCTGCCGGCGATCCGCAAGGCAGAGGCCGAACTCGACCAGGCGGTGCGCGACGGCCTGCGCGTGCCGGGCTTCTTGGCCAAGGACTGATCGATCTCCGGCTGTCGGCACCCGAACTCACCCAAGAGCTCGATTGGGTGCGGTGCTAGGCCGCTTCGGACGTGGCCTGATCCGCCAGCTTGAAGCGCTTGACCAGTTCCTGCAGCTCGCGGGCCTGCAAGCGCAGGCCGTCGGCCGAAGCGGCGCTCTGTTGCACCAGCGCGGCGTTTTGCTGCGTCATCTCGTCCAGGCGGGTCACCGATTGGTTGACTTCGCCCAGGCCTTGGCTCTGCGAGGTGGCGGCTTTGCAGATCTCGTCGACCATCGAGGTGGCACGCGCCACGCCGTTGACGATGTCGGTCATCGTGACGCCGGCGTCCTTGACCAGGCGCTCGCCCGATTCCACCGTCTTGGCGCTGGCGTCGATCAATTCCTTGATCTCGCGCGCCGACTGCGTGGCGCGCTGCGCCAGCGCGCGCACCTCGGTGGCCACCACCGCGAAGCCCTTGCCGTGCGCACCGGCACGCGCCGCCTCGACGGCGGCGTTCAGCGCGAGGATATTGGTCTGGAAGGCAATGCCGTCGATCACGCCGGTGATGTCGGCGATGCGGCCGCTGGCGGCGGCGATCTCGCCCATGCGCTGCACGACCTCGTTCACCGCCTGGCCGCCGCGCTGGGCGGTCGACGCGGTGCTGTTGACCATCTGGTTGGTGGTGCGCGCGGCCTCGACGCTGCGCTCCACGGTGGCCGACAGCTGCGCGATCGCGCTCGCCGTCTGCTGCAGCGAGCCTGCGGTCTCTTCGGTGCGCTGGCTCAGGTGCAGGCTGCCATCGGCGATCTCGCCGCTGGCGGTGGCCAGCTGGTCGGCCAGGCGGCAGATGCCACCCACGAGCTCGTTCAACTGGCGCTGCATCGCGAGCACGGCGTGCTGCAGGCGGCCGAGCTCGTCGTCGCGCTCGACCACCAGCGATGCCGTCAGGTCGCCGGCGGCAATGGCCTCGGCCATGCGCACCGTATCGTCCACCGGCCGCGTGATGCTGCGGGTGATGCGCCAGGCCATCAGGCCCGAAATCAGCAGCGCCGCCACCACCATCGCCACCGTCACCCAGCGTGCCAGCACCGAGAACGCGGCCGACTGCGAGCGGCTGTCGGCCAGGCCTGCGATCTGCGCCGACTGTGCCTTGTCGATGCCCTTGGTGAAGCCATCCATCTTGGGCACCAGCGCGCCGAACAACAGCGCTTTCGCGGCCTCACCCTGCTGCGCGCGCTGCAGGCGGCTCAACTTGAGCAACGCCACCAGCACGCCGCTGCTGTGATTGCCGAGTTCCTCGGCCAGCTCCTTGTTCTGCGTGCCGAGCTGCGTCTGCAGCTTCTCGATGGCATCGCCGATGCGGCCGCGGCCGGTCTCGATGCGTTCCAGCGCAGCCTGCGCCGCGGCGGGCTCGACGGCGAGGATCGAGTCGCGCGCCGCCAGGCTGACGCCGCTCACTTCGCTGCTCAGCGCCTGCAATTGCGTCAGCACCGTGACACGGCCGTCCAGTGCCTGGGCGAACTGCCGCTGCATGCTGATGGCTTGCCAGATCGCGTTGCCGGCCATCGCCACCAGCAGCAGGCAGACCAGGCCGAAGCCCAGGCCGAGCCGTGCGCCGACGCCGAAGCGGCGCCGCCGAGCGGGTGATGCCACGGGCGGGTCGAGGGTGTCCATGGTGGTCAGGCCGCCACCGCGCGCAGGCGGCGGATGTCCGCCACCAGCGCGGGTGCCGGCGTGTTGTGGGGGTAGACGCGACGCACGCGTGCGGCGCCGTCGAGCAGATAGAACATCGAGCTGTGCTCGATGGTGTTGGCCACCCCGCGCAGGGCCACGCCGTAGCGCTCGGCCGCCTGCTCGATCTGCTGCGGGCTGCCGGTGAGGCCGACGATGCGCGGATCCAGCCGCTGCACGAAGCTGCGCAACTGCTCGGGTCCGTCGTTCAATGGATCGAGCGTCACGAACAACACGGTGGTCTCGGTCGGCTGCAGCGTGTGCAGCACCTCGCGTGCAGTGACCAGCGCCTGCGGGCAGGTGGTGCCGCAGTGGGTGAAGCCGAAGAACACCAGCACCGGCCGCCCAGCCACACGCGACAGCGCGAAGCGGCGCCCGTCGTGGTCGATGAGGTCGAGCGCGCCGCCCACTTGCGCCGGCGGCTCACGGCCATGCCAAACCACCGGCCCGGCCAGCGCAGCCGGGCTGGCAACCAGCCAGGCCAGGCAGGCGCGGCGCGACAGCCGTGTCGGTGAGGGTGTCATGGCGCGCAGCGGCAACAGCGTCAGGGCGCGACGTTGACGATCATGCGCATCTCCGGATGGATCGCGCATTCGATCTCGAACTTGCCGGCCTTGGCGAACGTCACCGTCTTCATCTGGCCGCCGCCGTAGGTGCCGAGGTCGAACGGCATCGCATCGGTGAGGCTGAAGATGTTGTGCGAGAACGCGTCGTCGTTGCGGAAGGCGACCTTGTCGCCGGCCTTGATGTCGAGCGTCTTGGCGGAGAAGGCCTTGTCCTTCTGGCTGACCAGGTGCTCGCCCGCCAGGCTCCATGGGCTGGCCGCGACCAATGCAGCGACCGCCAGCATGCGGATGGGTTTCATGGTGGTACTCCTGTTGATGCTTGTTGTGGGACGCGCCACTTCAGCGGTGCTGCCCGTTGACCGAGCGCACGAACGCGGTCACGTCCTTGATCTGCTCGTCGGTCAACTCCTCGGCCCACGGCGGCATGCCCGGCGCGCGGCCGAGGGCCTCGCCGCCGCGTCGCACGATGAGGCCGATGTAGGCGTCGTTCTTGTCGCTGGCGCGCAGGTTGGCCGGCCGCGGGTTGTGCAGTCGCGCGGCGCGGCCGTTGCCGTCGGCGTTGATGCCGTGGCAGGTGACGCAGTAGTTGGCGTAGACCAGGCCACCACGAAAGATCGCCGCGTCCGCGCTGTCGCGCGGCAGCAGCGCGCCGTCGGTGCGCATGCTCTCTTCGGCGTAGCCCACCGCCGCGCACGAAGCCACCGCAGCCAGTGCCGTGGCGCGCAGCCAGCGTGCGGCCGTGCCGCTCGATCGATTGGCTTGCATGGTTGCTCCGTTATTGCGGCAGGACCGGGATGCTGGCCGAGCGGGTGGAGCCCGTCAGCGCCTTCATGAAGGCCACCAGGTCGGCCTTCTCCTGCTCGCTCAGCGGCAGCGTGCGCACGTCCTTCGACACGTTGCTGCGGTCGTCGCCGCCGCGTGCGTAGTGCTCCACCACTTCGGCCAGCGTGACCGACGTGCCGTTGTGAAAGTACGGCGCGGTCAGCTCGATGTCGCGCAACGTCGGCGTCTTGAAGGCGCCCTTCAGCACGGCGACCTTGCGGATGTTGAAGCGGCCCAGGTCTTCGGCACCCGGTGCGTGCGCGATGCCGACGTTGTGGTAGCCGTTGTCGGTGAAGTTCGGTCCCGCGTGGCAGACCGCGCAGTTGCCCTTGGCCGGATCCTTGAACACCTGGTAGCCGCTCCACTCCTGCCGCGTGATCGCATGGCGGTCGCCTTCGACCCAGCGATCGAAGCGCGAGTCGCGCGACACCACGGTGCGCTCGAACGCGGCAATCGCCTTGGCCACCGTCTCTTCGCCGATCGACTCGTTCGGATAGGCACGCGCGAACATCGCCTGGTAGCCCGGCGTCTTGGCCAGCATGGCCAGCGCGGCGCCGAAATCGGTCTTCATCTCTTCGGGCGTCTTCATCGGGCCCAGCGCCTGGTCCTCGAGCGACTTCTTGCGCCCGTCCCACATGAACTGCGTGTTGTAGGCGGTGTTCACCACCGTCGGCGTAGCGCGGCCGAGCACGGTGCCGTTGATGCCCACGCCGGTGCGCAGGCCGTCGGACCAGCCGAGCGCCGGGTTGTGACAGGTGCCGCACGACACGGTGCCGTTGCCCGACAGGCGCGGATCGAAGAACAGCGCCTTGCCCAGCTCGATGCGCTCGGGCGTGCCGCGGTTGTCGGCCGGCTCCGGCGGCGCGCCGAGCAGCCACACGCGGTCTTGTTCGGTCGCTGCCGGTGCGGGTTCCGCCGCACTGGCCGCCCAGGCGACCGCTGCGCCCACCAGCATTGCTCCGGCGCGAACGGCCATGTTGTAAATCGTTGCCATCGGGAACTCCTGTTGCGATCAACGTCCGTGGCGTGGACTCGCTGCGCGATGTCCAGACAACGCCCTCGGCACCCGTTGCTGCATCGGCAGTCTGGGTGGCCGGGTTGAGCGTCAAACCCGAAAAAAACGCCGCTTTCGCGGCGCTTTCGTCACGCAATGCGGCTTGCGCCGCTAGCGAGCGCGCTTCACCGACAGCGACTCCAGCCAGCGGCCGATGCGGGTGGTCAGGCCGCCGAAGTGGCTGTCGAGCTCCTCGACCGGGCTCACCGGCACCAGGCGGTGGATTTTTGCGGTTTCCGCCACAGCGCCGTTGGCGCGGCCTTCGGACGCCGAGCCGTTGGCCTTGGCCACCGGCTCGGGCGCCGGCGGCGCCGCCGCTTCCGGCAATGGATCGAACGCACCGGGAGCGGTGCGCGCGGCGTTCAATTCAGCCTCGGCGCTGACCGCCACCGGCCGCAGGTGGCCCGAGGGCAGCGAGCCGGGCGGCAGCACCGGGCGCGAGGGCTTCTGCACCGGCTTGGCCATCAGCTTGGCCTCGGGCTTGAGCACCGGCTTGGCGGCCGGCTCGTTGGCCGCCACCGGCCTGGCGCCGGGTTCGTTGGCGGCCACCGGCTGCAGCGTCGGCGACACGAAGTCGAGGATCGGCCGCCACTGCACGAGGTCGGCCTCCACCTTGGCCGCCGGCATGTCGAACACGGTGAGGCCGTGTTCGAGGCACTTCACATAGGTCTGCGTCTCGCGCAGCGCGCCGAGAAACTGCAACTGCAGGTTGTCGGCCCACTGCCGCAGCGCGACATCACCCTTGGTGCGTGCATCGATGCGCATGCCCACCGCAGCGACCTTGCAGCGGCCGCGGGCCACACGCGGGTGCGCCAGCAGCTCGGTGTAGCACTCGGCGGCCGACTCGCGGTCGAACAGCGAGTGGCACAGCGGCATCAACACCACGTCGGCCAGCATCACCACCCGCAGCAGGTCGTAGCCCTTGAGGCCGCCGGGCGTGTCGAGCACCACGTGGGTGACGCCGGGCGGCGTGCGCAGGATGTTGCGCGGATCCACCGACCAGCCGGCGATCTTGGGCGCCTGCACCAGGCGCTGCGCGTCGCGCTGGCGCAACCAGGCGTGCGACGACTGCTGGAAATCGGCATCGCCCAGCAGCACCGGTAGGCCCTGGTGCGCACACCACGACGCCAAGTGCGTGGCCAGGGTGCTCTTGCCGCTCCCTCCCTTGCGATTGACGATGGCGATGACAGGCATGTCCGGGGGCCCCTCGGCTCCAGCTTGGAATTGCAACATCTTTGACCGGCTGCACCCCGTGAAATACGGCGCAGGTGCAGGTCGGCCATGGTGTGCAGGGGTTAAATGCCTCCGCGTCCTGCCGTCCCGGGCTCGTCTGGCCTGCGGGTCCGGCCCCTCCAGGCGAGAATGCCTCACCCCGCCGCCCTGCGCGAGCGGCGAAACCCCAACCGCATGGGCCTGGGCGACCCGCTTCAGGCCAGCCAACCACAGCCACGACCCATGAGCGGAAGCCACACCATCGCCGTCGACGCGCTGCGCCGCGCCATGCACCTGCTGGTGCGCGGCTTCGGCAGCGACGAGGCCGAAGTCCAAGCCGTCTGCCACAACCTGATCGAGGCCAACCTCACCGGCCACGACTCGCACGGCATCGGAATGCTGCCGCGATATGCCGACTCGTTCCTCGAAGGCGGCTTGAAGCCCAACGCCCACGTGCGCACCGAGCTCGATGGCGGCGCGCTGCTGCGGCTCGACGGCCAGGCCGGCTTCGGCCAAGTGGTCGGCGGCGAGGCGATGGCGCTGGGCATCACGCGCGCACGCCAGCACGGCTGCTGCGTGATGGCACTGGGCAACGCGCACCACCTGGGCCGCATCGGCGCCTGGGCCGAGCAGGCGGTGGCCGCCGGGCTGGTGTCGCTGCACTTCGTCAACGTGATCTCGCGCGGCATCGTCGCGCCCTACGGCGGCTCGGACGCGCGCTTCGGCACCAACCCGTTCACCGCCGGCATCCCACTGAAGGGCCGCGAGCCGATGATCCTCGACTTCGCCACCAGCGTGATCGCGCAGGGCAAGACACGCGTCGCGCACAACAAGGGCGAATCGGTGCCGCCCGACCACCTGATCGACGACCACGGCCGGCCGACGCAGGACCCGCGCTACTCGGTGATCGAACCGTTCGGCGCCATCCTCACCTTCGGCGCGCACAAGGGCTACGGCATGGCGGTGCTGTGCGAGCTGCTCGGCGGCGCGCTGGCCGCGGGCGCGACCCAGCACACGCACGACAGCAGCAAGAAGCGTGTGCTCAACGGCATGCTCACGGTGCTGATCGACGCCGACAGGATCGCCGATCGCGCGGCCTACGAAGCCGAGGCGCTGACCTTCGTCGACTGGGTCACCGCGTCGCCGCCGCGCGAAGGCTTCGACCGCGTGCGCCTGGCAGGCGAGCCCGAGCGCGAATCGCGTGCCAAACGATCGAAGTCCGGCGTGCCGGTCGACACCACCACCTGGCAGGAGATCCTCGGCGCCGCCAGGAAGCTCGGCGTCGATCCGCAGCGGGTGAACACCGAAGCGGGCTTGGCCTGACGCGCGCTCAGGTGCCGAGCTCGTGCACCATCCAGTGTTTCTCGATCCCCGGGCCGTAGCCGGCGATCGTGTGGCGCATCTCGTAGCCCAGTGAGCGATACAGGCGCGGCGCCTGGAAGCTGAAGGTCTCCAGATAAACACGGCGGCAACCGTGCGTGGCCGCGTGCTGCTCGAAGGCACGCACCAGCCGCGCGCCGAGCCCCTGGCGCCGCAGCTCGGGCCGCACCCACAACTGCTGCAGCTCCGCGCACTCGCCCCAGCGGCGCCCGACGGCGCCGCCAAGCACCACGCCATCGGCATCGCGCAGAAAGCACGCCAGCGGCCGCACGTCGTCGAACGCCGCGCTGTTGGAAGCGTCGAGCCCGCCATCGACCACCATCGCGTCGCTGGCCTCGGGCTGGTCGTGCACGGTGATGTTCAACGCGGCCATGCCGCGAGGTTAACGCAGCGACTCGCCGTTCCCGGACCTGCAAACATGCGTCCGAATACGGCGAGTGACGAGCGGCGCTCGCGGCGATGATGCGTGCATGAACAATCCAGTCCCCTCGAACACGGCATCCACGAATGCGTTGCGCACGCTGTCGTGGAGCAACCTCGCGGCGCAATCGGCCGAGCAGATCAGCCTGGCCGCGGTGCCGATCGTCGCAGTGATGGTGCTGCAGGCCGGCCCCGGCGAGATCGGGCTGCTGAGCACGGCGCAGACGCTGCCGTTCCTGCTGCTGGCGATCCCGATGGGCGTGCTCGCCGATCGCTGGTCGCGCGCGCGCCTGATGGGGGTGTCCGAGGCCGTGCGCGCGTTGTCGCTGCTGGGGTTGCTGGCGGTGGTGAGCAGCGGCTCGTTGTCGCTGGCGCTGCTGGCCGTGCTCGGCTTCATCGGCGCGGCTGGCACCGTGGGCTTCACCGTCGCGGCGCCGGCGCTGGTGCCGTCGCTGGTGCCGCAGCACGCGCTGGCGCGCGCCAACGCGCGGCTCGAGTTGGCCCGCAGCGCCACCTTCGCGGCCGGCCCGGCGCTGGCCGGCGCACTGGTGGCGTGGGCCGGCGCGAGCACCGCGTTCGTGGCGGCGACCGTGCTGTCGACGCTGGCGACGTTGCTGTTGCTGCGCCTGCCGGCATCGCCGCGCGCCGCGGGGCCGACGCGGCACGTGCTCGACGAGCTGCGGCACGGCGCCGGCCTGTTGTGGCGCGATCCGCTGCTGCGGCCGGTGATGTGGACCGCGGTGGTGTGGAACATCGCCTGGTTCGTGCTGCAGGCAGCCTACGTGCCTTACGCGATGCGCAGCCTGGGCATGAGCGCCGAGACCGTGGGCTTCACCCTCGCCTGTTATGGCGGCGGCATGTTGATCGGCGCGGTGCTGGCGACCCGTGTGACGCGCGCGCTGCCGTTCGGCTTGGCCGTGCTGCTGGGCCCGCTGATGTCGGTGCTGGCGGCGGCCGCGATGCTGGCCACGCTGTGGTGGCCCACGGCAGCGCTGGCCGCGCTGTCGTTCGTGCTGTTCGGCGCCGGCCCGCTGGTGTGGACCGTCACCACCACCACCTTGCGCCAGACGCTGGTGCCGGCGCGGGTGCTCGGCCAGGTGTCGGCGATGTTCCTCACCGTCAACGCCGGCGCCCGGCCGGTGGGCGCCGCGCTCGGCGGCGTGGTCGGCAGCCTGTGGGGCGAGACCGCCTGCCTGGCGCTGGCGGCCGCCGGCTTCGTGGTGCAGGCGCTGGTGATCAGCGGCTCGCCGGTGCGCGTGCTGCGCAGCCTGCCGGCACCGGTGGCGCCGTGAGCAACGATCAGGTCGAGCGGCCCTGGCCGCGTGCCGCCACGCAGCCCGCGATGCGCCACGACCGGTCGGCCTGGCGCTGCAGTTCGTAGACCACCATCCACGGCGCGCCGGCCGAATCAGCCATCTGCACACGCTGGATCAGCTTGCCGTCGATCCATTCGGGCTGCAGGAACGCCACCGACGCCGGGCGGTACACCACCGGGTACTGCTCGCGCACCATCGCCAGAAAGCGGTCGGCGCTGACGAACATCGTCTGGATCGCCGGCGCCGCCAGCGAGTACGCCTTGTTCGCGTCGTCGCTGGCGAAGGCCGCCAGTTGCGTTTCGATCAGCGCACGCACGGCCTTGGCGTCGGCGGCGGCCACCGGCTCGGCCGCCCGCAGCGGCACGGCCACCGCGGCGAGCGCCGCCAGCATCAGAGATCGTCGCTTCATCGTGGCTCCCGGCTCTGCTGCGAGGGTGTACGCAGATCTTGCATGAACCGATGCAACTCAGCGCCACGCGCGCCACAGAAACCCCAAGCCGCCGCATACCACCACCGCTTCCATGATGCGCAGGTGCAGCCGCTGCGGCATCCGCACGAGGATCGCGCGCGCCACGAACGCACCCGGCGCCGTGCACAGCCCGATCAGCACGCCGGTCACCGCCAGCGCCGCATCGAGCCTCGCGGCACCGCCGAACAGCAGCACCTTGGCCAGGCTCATGACGGTGGAGATCACCGCGTCGGTGGCGATCAGGCCGGCGCCCTGCACGCCGGCGGCCATCAGCATCGAGATCAGGATCACGCCGGTGCCCGTCATGCCGCCTTCGATGACGCCGAACACGCCGCCGGCCGCCACCTCGCCGCGCGCACCGAGCTGCATCTGCGCTCGCTGCAGCAGCCGCCGCAGCGGAATGCTGGCCAGCAGGAACACACCCAGCAGCAGCGCGATCCAGCGCGCATCGAGCCGCGTGTAGCCCCAGGCACCGAGCAGGCACGCCGGCAGCCCGAGCCACAGCATGCGCCACACGTGCGGCCACTTGATCTCGCGGCGAAACGCGGCCACCCGGCTGGCGTTGTTGATCATCATCGCCACCGCCATCACCGGGATGATGTTGGCCACCCCGATCACCGGCGCCAGCGCGATCGGCAGGATCAGCCCGGTGCCGTAGCCGGCCAGACCACCGAGCACCGCGGCAACGAAGGCGACGAGACCGACGCCGAGCCACAGCAGCAACGGGGTTGGAGGGAGCGAGGCGAGCGAGGCATCCACGGGGTGCATGATGCCGGCTTGCGCACGCGGATGAAATCGAACGTCATGCGTCTTGCCGGCTGGATCGCGCTCGCTGCTTTGTCCGTTGGCGTTTCCGTCTACGCCATTGGCGTTTACGGGTTCTTGCCGCTGGGCGCGCTGCTGCACCCGGACATGCGCGCCGCGTTTCAGGCCCATCCGATCAGCGTCTACGCACACGTCTTCGCCGCGGCCGTTGCGCTCTCGTTGGGCCCGTTGCAGTTTTCTTCCCGCTTGCGCACTTCGCACATCAAGCTGCACCGGTGGTCCGGTCGCGCCTATCTCGGCGTCGGCGTCCTGGTCGGCGGCTTCGCCGGCCTGTACATGTCGCTGCATGCGTTTGGTGGCATCGTGTCGCGCCTTGGTTTCGGGTGCCTGGCGCTGGCCTGGCTGTTCACCGGCCTTCGCGCCTTCCTCGCGATCCGTCGGCGTGATGTGGCGTCGCATCGTCGCTGGATGGTGCGCAATTTCGCGCTCGCCTTCGCGGCAGTGACTCTGCGGCTGTACCTTCCGTCCTCGATCGCGATGGGCGTTGCATTCGAGGTCGCGTATCCGGTGATCGCCTGGCTGTGCTGGTTGCCCAATGTTCTGGTCGCCGAGTTGATCTTCAACCGCAGGCATCATCGCGTGCTGCAACCGACAGCCGCAGGAGGGCCTTCGCTCGATACCCGCGCTCACACCGATAGGAGACCCTTGTGACCAGCACACTCACGCTCGTGATCTACATGGCCATCCTCACGTGGCTCACGCTTCTTGCCGCGAGCCTCATTCGTGCCAAGGGATGGACTCTCGCAGGGACACTGATCGCCTTTGGCAACCGCGACAACCTGCCCGAAGAAACTCCACTGGCGGGCCGCGCTGCGCGCACGGCGCAAAACACCCTGGAGAACTTCGTGCTCTTTGCGGCCATCGCGCTGGTCGCTCATGCAGCCGGCGTCACGAGCCCCCGGGTCGCTTTGGGTGCACAGATCTTCTTCTGGTCTCGCGTCTTGTACGTCCCTGTCTACTACGCTGGGATTGTGTACTTGCGCACTGCCGTCTGGCTGGCAGGCATCGTTGGCCTGGCGATGATGCTGAGCGCAGTCTTGTAGCCGACAACCAGTCCTGGGACCACATGGCAAGAACCACGAACGCGCAGGAGCGGGAAGAGCTTCTTCTGGCGCTGAAGGCTCGCTTCGAGAGGAACATGCACCGCCACAAGGGGATAACGTGGGCCGACGTACGAACGCGGCTCGAAAGCAACTCCGCTGCACTGAGGTCGCTGCGGGAAATGGAGGCCACGGGTGGCGAGCCCGATGTCATCGGCCGGGACAGCAGCGCCGGGCGCTACGTGTTCTGCGATTGCTCCGCAGAGAGTCCGAGTGGCCGCCGAAGTGCTTGCTACGACCTGGAAGCGCTCGAGTCTCGCAAGGAACACAGGCCGGCGAGCAGCGCGGTCGAGATGGCTGCCGCGATGGGCATCGACCTGCTGACGGAGGAGCAATACCGAGCACTGCAGAAGCTTGGCGAATTCGACACCAAGACGTCGAGCTGGATCAGCACACCGCCCGATGTGAGAGCGCTCGGAGGGGCGCTCTTCTGCGACAGGCGCTATGGCAAGGTGTTCGTGTACCACAATGGCGCGCAGTCGTACTACGCTGCCAGAGGGTTCCGAGGCCTGCTTGTGGTGTGAGCGCATGGAGTTCCTGCCGATCCGACTGTCCCTCGGCGCAGATCTCGATGCGGCCACCGGCTTCAACGAGCTGGTGGTCCGCCGTCGGGTGTGATGCGTTGGTGCAGTTCGATCCTCGTCGGTGCCGGGCTTGTCGGCGCTGCCGGCCTTTGCCAGTCGTCAGGGGCCGCCACGGTCAGCGTCGAGCCCGGTCTGTACGAACTCACTGCCCAGACGGTGCTGCCCCATTTGGAAGAGAGCCTGCGCTACGCCACGACACGATCGCGCGAGTGCCTGGGTACGCAGGAAGCTTCCGAGCTCTTTCCGCTGCTGCGTCACGAGGCCTTTGCGGGCTGCACGCTGGACCACGAGGCGTCAGCCGAGGGTGAAGCGCAGTTCTCCCTGCGCTGCAGGAATCCGCAGGCCGCCACGGGCTCTGCACGCTTCACGCAGCAATCCGGTGGATTCCAAGCGGTGCTGCACATCAAGATGGGTGGCAAGAACATGACGCTGTCGCAACGCCTCAGTGCGCCACGCCTGGGTGCGTGCACGTCGCAGTAGGTCCGGTCGCTGCCACCGACAACCCGATCC
>DATDJF010000186.1:0-13082 GCA_036520715.1 Burkholderiaceae bacterium
ATCCAGAACGCGCGGTTGTTCCACGAGATCGAGGACAAGAGCCGTCAGCTCGAGGCGGCCAACCGCCACAAGAGCGAGTTCTTGGCCAACATGAGCCATGAATTGCGCACGCCGCTCAACGCGATCATCGGCTTCTCGGAGGTGCTGACCGAGCAGATGTTCGGCGACGTCAACGACAAGCAGATGGAGTACCTGAAGGACATCCATTCGTCAGGGCAGCATCTGCTGGCGCTGATCAACGACGTGCTCGACCTGTCCAAGATCGAGGCCGGCAAGATGGAGCTCGACCTGTCGTGCTTCGACCTCGGGCTGCTGCTGGAGCACTCGGCCACGCTGGTGCGCGAGCGCGCGCAGCGCCATGGCCTGACGCTGGAGCTCGAGGTCGGCGAAGGGCTCGAGGAGTGGGTGGCCGATGCGCGCAAGGTCAAGCAGGTGGCGGTGAACCTGCTGTCCAACGCGGTGAAGTTCACGCCCAACGGTGGCCGGGTCAGCGTGCGGGCGCGCCACCTCAATGGCGTGGACGGCCGCGCCGGCGAGTGGGCCGAGATATCGGTGAGCGACACCGGCGTCGGCATCGCGCCGCAAGACCAGGCGCTGGTGTTCGAGGAGTTCCGCCAGGCCAGCGGCGACGTGCTGCGCAAGGCCGAGGGCACGGGCCTGGGGCTTGCGCTGGTCAAGCGCTTCGTGGAGCTGCACGGCGGCACGGTCTCGCTCGACAGCGAGCCTGGCCGCGGCTCGACCTTCCGCTTCGTGCTGCCGCAGCATGAGGTGAAGGTGCTGCAGTGATTCCGACCATGTTTCAAGACTGCCGAGGTCCGTCATGCCCAAGACGATCCTGATCGTCGAAGACAACGCCAAGAACATGAAGCTGGTGCGCGACCTGCTGCAGCACCACGGCCACCGCACGCTCGAGGCCGAGACGGGCGCGTCCGGCCTGGCGATGGCGCTTCGCGAGCGGCCCGACCTGGTGCTGATGGACATCCAGTTGCCCGACATCGACGGCGCGGCGGTGCTCTCGCGCATTCGCGAGGACACGTCGCTCGACGCGATGCCGGTGCTGGCGGTGTCGGCTTCGGTGATGCCCGATCAGCAGCAGCGCGTCGTCGGCTCGGGCTTCGACGGCTTCATTGCCAAGCCGATCTCGATCAAGCCGTTCCTGGCGGCGGTGCAGCGCGCGCTGACGGAGGGCCGCGCCAAGTGAGCCCGGCGGGCCAGGAGGAGGGCGCGGCGCGCTTCCACATCCTCGTCGTCGACGACGTCGAAAAGAACGTGCGCCTGCTGGCCGACGTGCTGGCGGCCAAGGGCTACCGCACCAGCAAGGCGGCATCCGGCGAGGAGGCGCTGCAAGCGATCCGCACCGAGCCGCCCGACCTGGTGCTGCTCGACGTGATGATGCCCGGGCTCGACGGCTATGCGGTGTGCCGCGCGATCCGCGCCGACGCGGCCAGCGCAATGCTGCCGGTGGTGCTGGTGACCGCACTCGACCCGGCGCAGGAGCGCATCAAGGGCATCGAAGCCGGCGCCGACGACTTCCTCAACAAGCCGGTCAACCAGGCCGAGTTGATGGCGCGCGTGCGCTCGCTGCTGCGCATCAAGGCCTACCACGACGAGGTGCAGCGGCAGAAGGCCGAGCTCGCGCAGTGGAATCTGACGCTCGAGCAGCGGGTGGCCGACGGCGTGGCGCAGCTCGAGCGGGTGGGCCGGCTGAAGCGCTTCTTCTCGCCGCAGCTGGCCGAGGCCATCGTCGGCGGCGGCGCCGACGATCCGCTGAAGAGCCACCGCCGCGAGATCACCGTGGTGTTCCTCGACCTGCGCGGGTTCACCGCGTTCACCGAGACCGCCGACCCCGAAGAGGTGATGGGCGTTCTGCGCGAGTACCACGCGGCGATGGGCCGGCTGATCATCGAGCACGAAGGCACGCTCGAGCGCTTCACCGGCGACGGCATCATGGTGTTCTTCAACGACCCGGTGCCGATGCCCGATGCGTCGCCGCGCGCGGTGCGCATGGCGCTGCGCATGCAGCGCGAGGTGGCGCGACTGGCCGACGGCTGGCAGCGCCGCGGCTACGAGTTGCGCATGGGCGTGGGCATTGCGATGGGCTTCGCCACCATCGGCGCCATCGGCTTCGAAGGCCGCATCGACTACGGCGCCATCGGCACGGTGACCAACCTGGCGGCGCGGCTGTGCGCCGAGGCGGGCGGCGGCGAGGTGCTGGTCGCGCAACGGGTGGTGGCGGCGCTGGGCCCGGGGTTCGTGACCGAGGCCCGCGGCGAACTGCGCCTCAAGGGTTTCCAGCGGCCGGTGCCGGTGCTGGTGGTGCGCGGCGAAGAGGCCGACGGCCGGGCCTGAGCACGGCCGTCAGCAGTGCGGCCGATTGCGCCGCGCCCGGGGCATCTGCGGCATCATGCGCGGCGATGGACGCCAACCCCGAACCCCCCGAGCAGGCGTCGGCGAGCACGCTGCCCGATGCGCTGCTGCAGGCGCTGGCGGCGCTCGGCCACGCGCGCGCCTACGCCAAGGGCACCATCGTGGTCAGCGAAGGCGAGCCGGCACTGTCGATGTACCTGATCCACGAGGGCACGCTGCGCGTGTTCGTGTCCGACGAAGACGGCAAGGAGGTCGAGCTCAACACGATGGGCGCGGGCGAGTACTTCGGTGAGCTGATGCTGGGCAGCCAGGTGCGCACCGCCACCGTGCAGACCACCTCCAAGGCGAGGCTGACGATGATCACGCGCGCCGAGTTCGAGCAGGCGCTGGCGGCGCAGCCGGCGCTGGCGTTCCACGTGATCCAGCATCTGATCGACCGCGTGCGGCAGCTCAGCCGCAACGTGCAGGGCCTGGTGTCGATGGATGTCTACGGCCGCGTCGTGCGGCTGTTCAACGAAATGGCGCATGACCACGACGGCCAGCGTGTGGTGCCCGGCCCGTTGAGCCAGCAGAAGATTGCCGACCGTGTGGGCGCCTCGCGCAGCATGATCAACCGCATCCTGCAAGACCTGGCCGCCGGCGGCTACATCGAGGCGAGCCGCGAGCGCATCGTGCTGCGCAAGCCGTTGCCCAAACGCTGGTGAGGTGGTGGTGGATCGCCTGTCCGAAGAGGCGCCCTCGCGCCCGCTGCCGGCACCGCATCGCCGGCGCTTGCGCGAGATCTGGCGCTCGGCCGGCTGGCCGTGCCAGGACCTGATCGAGGTCGAGCTGCTGGCCGCCGGGCTGCTGCAGCGCCAGCGCGATGGCGACGGCCGCGAGTCGCTGCGCGTCACCGACGCCGGCATCGCCGTGCTCGCGGCCACCCTGCAACGCAACCGCGCCGTGCGCGACGCCCACGAGGCGCTGGTGGCGCGGGTGGCGCGCGAGATGCAGCGCGCCGGCCGCGTGGTGTGGCGGGGCCTGTCGCTGCGTGCCAAGGTCGGCGAGGGCGATGCCGCGGCCTGGGCGATCGCCATGCCCGACGTCTACTCGATCCGGCACACCACGGTGGAGGACTACGTCGAACCGGTGGCCCATGAAATCAAGGTGCATCGCGCCGACCTGCTGTCCGACCTGCGGCGCCCCGAGAAGGGCCAGGCCTACCTGCACAACAGCAGCCAGTGCTGGTACGTGCTGCGCGAGGGCATCGGCGGCGCAGACGACATCCCGGCGGCATTCGGTGTGATGGTGGCGCGCGAGTCGGCGCTCGAGGTGCTGCGGCCGGCGCCCAAGCGGCCGCTGAGGCTGCCGTTTCCGGTGTGGATGGTGCTGGCGCGCGCCACGCCCGAGCCGCTGGACGACGAGTCACAGGGCTGGCTCGGGGCGCCTCGCGACGCCGCCTTGGATTGACGCCGGCGGCTGCGGCTCAGCGGCGCAGGTCGAGCTCCTGCTGGGTGGTGTACGCGGCATGCAGGTGCGCAGGCTTGGCGGAGCGCTTGCGCATGCGGATGTTCAGCATCTCCACGCACACCGAGAAGGCCATCGCGAAGTAGATGTAGCCCTTGGGCACGTGGTGGTCGAAGCCCTCGGCGATCAGCACCACGCCGACCACCACCAGGAACGACAGCGCCAGCACCTTGATCGTCGGATGGTCCGACACGAAGCGGCCGATCGCGCCGGCAAACACCATCATCAGCGCCACCGAGACGATCACCGCGGTCACCATGACGGCGATCTCGTCGACCATGCCGACCGCGGTGATGATCGAATCGAGCGAGAACACGATGTCGATCACCATGATCTGAAGGATCACCGCCGTGAAGGTGGCCCGCACCGCGCCCGAGGCGTGGCCTTCCTCGCCTTCCAGCGACTGGTGGATCTCGCTGGTGCTCTTCCACAGCAGGAACAGGCCGCCGGCGATCAGGATCAGGTCGCGGCCGGAGATCTCGGTGTTCGCCAACGTGAACAACGGTGCCACCAGGCCGACGATCCACGACAGCACCAGCAGCAGCCCGATGCGCATGAACATCGCCATGCCCAGGCCGATGCGCCGCGCCAGGTCACGCTGCGCGTGCGGCAGCTTGTCGACCAGGATCGAAATGAAGATCACGTTGTCGATGCCCAGCACCAGCTCCAGCGCGGTCAGCGTGGCCAGCGCGATCCAGGCCTGGGGGTCGGACAGCAGTTCGATCATGGAAAACCTCGGTTGTGCGGCCTGGGTCGGCCGCCGGCGATTTTGCCGATCGATCGGGCGCAGCGTGCAGCGACGTTATTACGATGTGCAATGGCACCGCGGCTGAGGGTGCGGCTGGCCGCGCGCTCTGCAGCGAGGGCCCGGCCGACGCACAATGGCGCTTGCCAGCCCGCACGCCCACTGCCATGCGCCACCCGACCCTTGTTGCCGCCCTGCGAATGGCCTTCGTGGTTGGCTGGCTGGCGGTGCTGGGCGCGGCACGGGCCGCCGACGACGGCGTGGCCTGGCAGCCGGCCGCCAACAATGCCGACGTCGAACGGGCCTTCGCGCAAGCGCGCACCGCCGGCAAGCCGGTGTTGTTGTACTGGGGCGCCAAGTGGTGCCCGCCGTGCAACCAGCTGAAGGCCACGCTGTTCAACCGGCACGACTTCATCGAGCGCAGCAAGTCGCTGGTCGCGGTGGAGATCGACGGCGACCTGCCAGGCGCGCAAAAGCTCGGCGCGCGCTTCAAGGTCAGCGGCTACCCGACGATGGTGCTGATGCGCAGCGACGGCGCCGAGTTGATGCGGCTGCCGGGCGAGGCCGATGCGCCGCAGGTGCTGCAGCTGCTCGAGTTCGGCTTGGGTGGTGGCCGCGCCGCGAAAGAGGTGCTCGCCGATGCTCGCGCCGGCAAGGTGCTGTCTGGCGCCGAGTGGCGCATGCTCGCCTTCTATTCGTGGATCAGCGACGAAGCCCAGCTGCTGAGCGAGGCCGAGCGCCCCGACGTGCTGGCCGGCCTGGCGGCCGCTTGCCCGCGCGCTGAAGCGGACAGCGCGACCCGCTTGATGCTCAAGGCGCTGGCCGACAGCGACGATGGCAAGGGCGTCAAGGCCGACGCCGCGCTGCGCCGGCGCTTGCGCGGCTGGCTCGGCGATCCAGCGGTGGTGCGGGCCCAGATGGACGTCTTGACCAACTTTGCGCCCGAGATCACCAAGGCGGTGTCGGCGCCGGGCAGCGCCGATCGCAAGGCGATCGTCGGCGCCTACGACACAGCGCTGCGGGGCCTGCAGGCCGACGCCACGCTGTCGCGTGCCGATCGCCTGACGGCGCTGGGCGCGCGCGTCGACCTGGCGCGCATTCACAGCCCGAAGACCGAGCGCCACCCGCGCATCCCACCGCCGCTGCTGCAGCAGGTGCGCGAGGCCAGCGCGTTGGCTGACCGCGAGGTCACCGACGGCTACGAGCGCCAGGCCGTGATCACCGCGGCGGCCTACATCCTCGGCCAGGCCGGGCTGTGGCAGGAATCCGACGCGCTGCTGAAGGCCAACCTGGCCAGGAGCCACTCGCCGTACTACCTGATGAGCCAGCTCGGCGGCAACGCGCGCAAGCTCGGCCGCAGCGACGAGGCGCTGGGCTGGTACGAGCAGGCGTTCGAGCGCAGCGAGGGCCCGGCAACCCGCTTGCAGTGGGGCGCGCAATACGTGACGGCGCTGGTGGAGCTGGCACCCGCCGACGAGGCGCGCCTCGAGCGCGCGGTGGCCCGCATGATCGACGAGGCCGCGCTCGACAAGGGCGCCTTCGACGGCCGCAGCGCACGCTCGCTGGCGCGCGTCGACAAGCAATTGGCGCAGTGGAACCGTGACGGCCGCCACAGCGCGGTGCTCGGGCGGCTGCGCGCGCAGCTGCAGCCGGTGTGCGGCCGGCTCGACGGCGAGCCGGCGGCCCGCGCCGCCTGCGACGGCACGTTCAAGCCGCCCGCCAAGACGAGCGCCTGAGTCCGGGCGCGCGAAAGCAGGCCGCGGTGCGCAGCCCGCAAACCGCTACTTGAGCAGGCCCTCGGCCTTGAGGGCCTCCTGCACCGCGGGCCGGGCCGCCACGCGGGCCATGAACGCCTGCACGTTGGCGCGGTCGGCGATGTCGACGCCGACACGCGGCGCCCAGTTGGTCACCGTGTACAGGTAGGCGTCGGGCACCGAGAAGGCGTCGCCCATCAGGTACGACTTGCCCTCGAGCTGCTCGTTGACGTACTTGTAGCGAGTCGTCAGGCGCTGGCGAAACACTTCCTTGCCCTCTTCGGGCATCGCCGGGTTGAACAGCGGCGAGTACGACTTGTGCAGCTCGGTGGAAACGAAGTTCAGCCATTCGATCTGGCGGTAGCGGGCCATCGTGCCTGCAGACGCGACCAGGCCCTTGCCCGGCGCCTGGTCAGCCAGGTACTGCACGATCGCCGGGCCCTCGCTCAGCCGCTGGCCGTCGTCGAGCTCGAGCAACGGCACGTAGCCCTTGGGGTTGATGGTGTAGTAGTCGGTGCCGTCGACCAGTTTGTGCGTCTTGGTGCTCGCCAACACGGGCTCGAACGGCAGCCCCAGCTCGCGCAACACGATGTGCGGGCTCAACGAACAGGCTCCGGGGCTGTAGTAAAGCTTCATGTGGTCTCCAGGTCGTTGCGATTCGGGGCGCCAGCATATCTCGCGCGTAATGGGCCGGCCCGGCGCAGGGAATGCCGACGCTCGAGCCGCCGCGCACCGGTCGTGGACAATGCGCGCCGATGATCCACCGGCGGAACTTGCGCTGGGCCACCTGGCTGACGGGCCTCGGCCTGTGCGCGGCAGTGCACGCCGTCGAACTGCAGCCGTGCTGGCTCAAGGGCGTGACGCACGAGGCCCTGTGCGCCAGCGTGCAGCGGCCGCTCGATCCGGGGTTGCCCGACGGCGTGAAGATCGACGTGCACTTCGCGGTGCTGCCGGCGCTGGCCAACAACAAGCTGCCCGATCCGGTGTTCTTCTTCGCCGGCGGCCCCGGACAAAGCGCGATCGAGCTGGCCGGGCCGGTGGCCGCGCAGATGGGACGGCTGAACAACCGGCGCGACCTGGTGTTCATCGATCAGCGCGGCACCGGCCGCAGCGCGCCGCTGCGTTGCGAGGCCGATGGCCAGGCGCTGCGGCCGCTGGCCGAGCAGATCGATCCTGATCTGCAGCTGGTTCGGCTCGCCGCCTGCCGCGAGCGCCTGACGCGCCTGCCGCACGGCGACCTGCGCCGCTACACCACCTCGATCGCGATGGCCGATGCCGATGCCGTGCGCCGCGCACTGCGCGCGCCGACGATCAACCTGGTGGGTGCGTCGTACGGCACGCGTGCGGCGCTGGAGTACATGCGGCAGTTTCCGCACGCGGTGCGCCGAATCGTGGTCGACGGCGTGGCGCCGGCCGACATGGTGCTGCCGGCATCGTTCTCCGCCGACAACCAGGCGGCGCTGGACGCCTTGTTCGGCTGGTGCGCGGCCGATGCCGGCTGCCATGCCCGGCATCCGCGATTGCGTGCGTCGTGGCAGGGCCTGCTCGACGGCCTGCCGCAGCGCGCGCAGATCGCCAATCCGATGACCGGCGAGCCCGAGACGGTGCTGTTGACGCGCGACGCGCTGCTCGGCATGGTGCGCGCGCCGCTGTACGTGCCGGCGCTGGCGGCGGCGCTGCCGGCGGCGATCGCCGACGCGGCGCGTGGCCGCTTCGATGCGCTGGCGGGGCTGGCGTCGGCGCTGTCGGGGCCTGGCGCGCGTCTGTACACCGGCATGCATTTTTCGGTGGTGTGCGCCGAGGACGTGCCGCGCTTGAGCCGCGGCGCCGACGCGGCGGGCGCGCAATTCGGCAGCGGCTTCGTGCGCCTGTACGAGCAGGCTTGCGCCTCGTGGCCGCGGGCCGACGTCGATCCGGCCTTTTACTCGACGGCTCCGGCGCCGGCCGCGACCTGGGTGCTGTCGGGCGCCGCCGATCCGGCCACGCCGCCGCGCCACGGCGAACGCATCACGCGCGCGCTCGGCGCCAAGGCGCGGCACACGGTGGTGCCCAACGCCGGCCACGGCGTGATGGCGCTGCCGTGTGTGCGCGATGCGGTGCTGCGTTTCATCGAAGCCGCCGACGACGGCGCGGCGCTGCAGGTCGATGCCACCTGCGCTGCGGCGCTGCCGCGGCCGCGGCTGTTCGTGCCGCTCGGGCAGGCCGCCCCGGTGCCGAGCCGATGATCGAGGTCGACCAGTTGCACAAGCGCTTCGTGCAGGGGCGTGGCCGCAAGGCGCGCGTGATCGAGGCGGTGCGCGGGGTCACGCTGCACGCCGCCGACCGCCGCATCACCGCGGTGCTGGGCCCCAACGGCGCGGGCAAGACCACCACGCTGCGCATGGTGGCCGCGCTGCTGCAGCCCGACAGCGGGCGCATCGCGGTCGACGGCATCGACGTGGCTGCGCGGCCGCGCGACGCGCTCGCGCGGCTGGGTGTGTTGTCCGATGCGCGCGGCCTGTACCCGCGGCTGACCGCGCGCGAGAACATCGTCTACCACGCGCGCCTGCACGGCATGGCGAACGACGCCGCGAATCAGCGCGCGCAGGCGCTGGCCCAGCTGCTGGAGTTCTCGAGCCTGCTCGATCGCCGCACCGAAGGGTTCAGCCAGGGCGAGCGCATGAAGACGGCGCTGGCGCGAGCGCTGGTGCACGACCCGCCGAACGTCATCCTGGACGAGCCGACCAACGGGCTGGACGTGCAGGCCATCCGCGGCCTGCGCCAGGTGCTGCGCCAGTTGCGCGACGAGCACGGCAAGTGCATCGTCTTTTGCACCCACATCATGCAGGAGGTGCAGCGCCTGTGCGACCACGTGGTGGTAGTGGCACAGGGGCGCGCGGTCGCCGAGGGCAGCGTCGACGAGCTGTGCCGGCGCGCCGGCCACGACGACTTCGAGCAGGCGTTCGTGGCGTTGGCGTTCGCGCCGGGTGGCGACGGGAGCAGCCGGTGAAGGGCGCGTGGGTGGTGTTCGTCAAGGAGGTGCGCGATGCGCTGCGCGATCGCCGCACGCTGATGGCCGTGGTGCTGTCGTCGGTGGCGATGGGGCCGCTGCTGCTGTTCGGCCTGTCGGTGCTGGTGGCCGGCAGCGAGGAACGCGCCGAGTCGCGCGAGGTGATGGTCGCCGGCATCGAACATGCGCCGAGCCTGCGCAACTTTCTCGAACGGCAGACGCTGCAGATCAAGGCCGCGCCCGCCGACTACGAGCGCCAGCTCGTCGAGCGCCGCCTGGCCGACCCGGTGGTGGTGATCGCCCCGGACTTCGAGACCGCGCTGGCGCGTGGCGAGCGGCCGCTGCTCGAGGTGGTGACGTCGAGCGCCAACATGCGCGCGGCCGGCGGCGTGCGGCGGGTGCAGCGTGCGCTGCACGGGTTCAATCAGGAGATCGCGACGCAGCAGCTCACCCATCGCGGGGTCGCGCCCGCGATGCTGGAGTCGGTGCAGATCCAGGAGCGCGACCTGGCGGATCCGCGGGCACGCGCCGCGCAACTGACCGGCATCGTGCCGTTCTTCGTGTTGATGGCCGTGCTGTACGGGGCGCTCAATGCGGCGCTGGACACCACGGCCGGCGAGCGCGAACGCGGTTCGCTGGAGCCGTTGTTGATGACGCCGCCCTCCAGGCTGGCGCTGGTGATCGGCAAGTGGGGGGCGGTGGCCAGCGTCGGCATGCTGATCGCGGTGCTGAGTTGCCTGAGTTTCCTGCCCGCGCAGGGCTTGCTGCGCAGCGACACCTTGGCGGCGCTGTTTCGCTTCGGCCTGCGCGAGGCGGGCCTGTTCCTGGCGCTGCTGCTGCCGCTGGCGGCGATGCTGTCGGCGCTGATGATGGCCATCGCCATCCGCTGCAAGACCTTCAAGGAAGCCCAGGCCAGCAACACCGTGGTCATTCTGGTGGTGTCGTTGCTGCCGATGGCCACGCTGTTCAACGACGCCGGCGAGCGGCCGTGGCACCTGTGGCTGCCGGCGCTGGCGCAGGTCACGCTGATGGGCCGGGTGCTGCGCGGCGATGCCTTCGGGGCTGCCGACCTGCTGGTGCCGCTGGCGGTGGCCGCGCTGCTGACCGCCGCCTGCCTGGCGGACATCGCGCGGCACCTTCGGGTGGCGGTGACCCGCTGAGCCCGGCGGGCTGTTGCAACACGAAACGTGGTGCGAGGCCAGTGCCTCGCACCAGGCCCGTCATGCAGCCTGCGTGTTGACCATCAGCACCCGCTCGACCTCGTCCTGCCATGGCAGTGTGTGCACCACCTCGTTGAGGCAGCGCAACGACTCCAACTGGGTCAGCGTGTCACCATCTGTATTCACCAGACGCAGGTTGGTCACCACCGACAGCGGATCGGCCATCGCCACCACGCCGGCCGACAACTGGATCCAGTCCCAGGCCATGCCGGCCGGGCAGTCGGCGGCCGCGGCCGCCCAGATCGTCTGCCCGGAGGTGCGCGAGACCTGGTCGCCCGGGTTTGTGACACGTGTGCCCAAATGCCGCAGCAGCAGTGGCCGCAGATTGTCAACCTGCCACAATAGCGGCGGCCAGGCGCGGACGGTCCAGGGGGGGCAAGCGTGGGACTTGGATTGCATGGTGCGACTCGTTGTTTGCAGTGCCGAATAGTGTTCGGCAAGTCGCAAGCGAATGAAATCTGTAAGACCTTTCAGGTCCGAGCGTGTCCGGATCGTTGATGTCGACTCGATCACATGCTGCAGGGTGGCTATTCATCGGTGCTACAAGCCCGGGACCGTGATGAGTTCCGGGACGAGGTCGTGCGCTTCGGGCGAGCGCTAGGCTTCGACACGGTCTCGGCGATGGCCGTGATCGACCGCGGCATCGGGCGCAGTGAGTTCGTGGTGGTCGACAACACGCCGCAGGAGTATCTGGGTGTGTTCAACGACCCGCGCGCCATGCAGCGCGACCCGGTGATGCAGCACTGCAAGCGCCAGAGCCTGCCGATCATCTGGGATCAAGGCACCTACACCTCCCAAGGGCAGGGCGAGCTGTGGGAAGAGCAGGCGCGCTACGGCTATCAGACCGGCATCGCGATGGCGCTGCACCTGCCAGAGGGCAAACACTTCATGCTCGGCGTCGACCGCGACCGTGCGTTGCCGAGCGATCGCCACGAGCTGACGCGCGTGGTGGCCGACCTGCAGTTGTTCGCGGTGCACGCGCTGGACGCGGCCATGCGGGTGTTGTTGCCGGGCCAGGCCTCGCCGGACGCGCCGTCGCTGACGCCGCGCGAGCTCGAGTCGCTGCGCTGGACGATGGACGGCAAGACGGCGTGGGAGGTGGGCTCGATCCTGGGCATCACCGAGCGCACGGCCGTGCTGCACCTGAACAACGCGATGCGCAAGCTCGGTTGCGTCAACAAGCACCAGGCGGTGCTCAAGGCCCTGCGGCTGGGCCTGATCCGCTGACGCACACCTGCATAGTTTGGCCCGGAAGCGTTGACGCTGTCACCCTGTAAGAGTTGACAGTTTCGTGGCCACTCGTCCGCTGCTGAAATCTCCCTCATGCGCCTCGGGACAGGCGCGAATTCCCGAACGGAGACCAAAATGCAGCAACCCCGCAAGACATCATTCCTCAAGGCCCTCTTTGGCGGCAAGCGCCGCAGTTCGATCGAACCCAAGAAGGCCGTGCAGCCGCTGGACGAGCGCCAACTGGCGCAAGTGGTGGGCGGCCTCACCGAGACCGGCTCGCCCAAGGGCGGCTGGAACTAACGCTCAGCGACGTTTCCCACGACGCGCCGGCGCTTCCCCCCTCCGGCCGGCTAGTCGGCGGCCCGGTTCATCCGGGCCGTTCTGCATTTCTGGGTCCCATTCGACATGACGCCGTTGTTCCGGCGCGAGGCCATCGAAGCCCACCGCCAGCAGTGGATGGGCGAGGTGCGCCTGGTGCGACCGGTGTCGATGTCGGTGCTGGTCGTCGTGCTGGTCGTGGTCGCCATCGCGGTGGGCTCGTGGCTGGTGCTGGGCGAGTACACGCGCAAGGCGCATGTGCGCGGCGTGCTGGTGCCCGATCGCGGCTGGATCCGGCTGCTGACGCCGCAGCTCGCCACGGTGACCGAGCGGCGCGTCACGCAGGGCCAGGCGGTGCGCGCCGGCGACGTGTTGTTCGTGCTGTCGCTCGAGCAGCACGGCGGTGACGGCAACGCGCAGCAACGCGTGCAGCAGAGCCTGCGGGCGCGCCAGCAGAGTTTGAATGAAACACTGGAGGCGCGGCAGCGGCTGAGCCGCGAGCAGGAAGTGGCGCTGACCGAGCGGCTGGCTGGCCTGCGCCAGGAGATCGCGCAGATCGCCACCGAGATCGAGCTGCAGCGCCAACGCCTGGCGCTGTCGCAGCAGACGCTGGCGCGGCTGGAGTCGTTGCGCGAGGAGCGATTCGTGTCGACCGCGCAGATCAACAACAAGGGTGAAGAGGTGCTGGCACTGCGTGCACAGCTCGTTGCCCTGGAACGCCAGCGCAGCACGTTGACGCGTGACGTCGCCGCGCTGGAGGGCCAGCGCCGCGAGCTGCCGCTGCAGGAACGCGCGCGTGCCGGCGAGTTGCAACGCGCGGCGCAGGCCTTGGCGCAGGAGTCGGCGGAGAATGACGCCAAGCACGAGATGCTGATCCGCGCGCCCCAGGACGGCACGCTGGCCACCGTGCTGGCGGAACCCGGACAGAGCGTGTCGCCTGATGTGGCGCTGGC
>DATDJF010000187.1:0-17381 GCA_036520715.1 Burkholderiaceae bacterium
CCTGGTCCATCGTCTCCTGATCGGCGCTGGCGAACACGTCGACCGGCGCCCCCTTGGCGATCTGCTGCAGCAGCGCGCCCGAGGCGCCGAAGTTGTAGAGCACCTTGGTGCCGGGGGTGGCCGCCTCGAACAGCGGCGCCAGGTCCTTGAACGCATTGGTCAGGCTGGCGGCGGCCGACACCGTGAGGTCGGCGGCATGGGCGGCAGTGCCGAGGGCGGCGGCCAGCAGCAGGGTGAGCAGGCGCTTCATGGCGTCGGGGTCGGGCGGTCGTTGTATTCGTGTTTATACATCGACGCACGAGGCCCGTGGTGCAGGCCATTCCCAATGAATTGTCAGGATTCCTGACTTCGCGTTCGATCTTGTTATGTAGTCAGCACTACAACGATCGTGCGTGCGGCGATCCGCCGCGCCGAGGGCTCAGGACGCCAGGAAGACAGCGAACCAGCCCTGCTGGTCGGCCCAGTGCGTCGTGCGCGTGAAGCCGGCCTCCCGCAACAGCCGCTCGAAGCCGGGCAGCGTGTACTTGTAGGAGTTCTCGGTGTGGATGCGCTCGCCGGCGGCAAGCGCGCGCTCGCCGCCGGCCCAGCGCAGCGTGAGCGCGCGCCGCGCCTGCAGGTGCATCTCGATGCGGCTCTCGGCGTCGTTGAACAGCGCCACGTGCTCGAAGTCTTCGACGCGGGCATCGCAGCCGAGCAGCCCGTTGAGCCGCCGCAGCAGGTTGAGGTTGAATGCCGCGGTGACTTTGAGCGGATCGTCGTAAGCCAGCTCGAGCAGGGCCTTGGGCTTGACGAGGTCGACGCCGATCAGCAGCTCGCCACCGGCGCCGCCCGCCGCGCGCACCTGCTGCAGAAAGTGCAGCGCCTGGGGCGGCGTGAAATTGCCGATGCTGGAGCCCGGATAGAACAACAGGCGCTCGCCGCGTCCGGCCTCGGGCGGCAATGTCAGCGCGGTCGAAAAGTCGACCCCCACGCCGACCATCTCGATGGCGGGATGTTGCCGTTGCAAGCCTTCCAGCGCGTGGCGCAGGTAGTCCACCGAGATGTCGAGCGCCACGTAGCGCAGCGGTGTCAGCACGTCGAACAGCCGCGCCGCCTTGGCGCAATTGCCGGCGCCGAGATCGATCAGCGTGCGGCCGCGCCCTGCCAGCGCCGCGATGGCGGGCGCGTGCGCGTCGAAGATCGCGCGCTCGGTGCGCGTCGGGTAGTACTCGGGCAGTTCGGTGATGGCGTCGAACAACCGCGAGCCCAGCGCGTCGTACAGGAACTTGGGCGACACCGTCGCCGGCCGCCCCAGCAGGCCGTGCGACAGCTCCTGGCGCAGCGCCGCGCTGTCTTCGCGATGCATCTGGACGAAGCGAGGGCTGGTCATGGCTTCAGTATGGGCAACCAGCATGCCTCGGCCGAGGCGGGAAATCCATGTGTAAGGTCTAATCGGCGAACGCGACACCTGCTGTACGGGCCCGGCACCCGAGCGGATGCGCGCCGCCTTGGTTCGGCCAAGACACACCCTGCAACGATCGACTGCAACGCCGGCTCGAATGGCTCAAGCTCTCACCGTCAATCAAGCCTGGGCGCTGCTGAGCGTGGCCATCCTGTTCGAGGTGGCAGGCACCGTGTGCATGCGCTTGAGCGAGAGCTTCACGCGGCTGACACCGTCGATCCTGATCTTCGTGTTCTACGCCATCTCGTTCGTGTTCAACACGCTGGTCACACGCACGCTGGGCCTGAGCGTGGTCTATGCGGTGTGGTCCGGCGTGGGCACCGTGCTGACCGCGATGATCGGCTACCTCTACTTCAAGGAGCCCGCCACCGCGCTGAAGATGGTGTCGGCCGGACTCATCGTCATCGGCGTGTGCGGCCTGCACGCCGCGTCGCGGGCACCCGCTTGAAGGCTGCGGCATGGCATCGCAGTCGCCCAACGAACTGTCGATCCGGCGTTATCGCGCGCACGCGGCGGGCTACGACGAATCGGCGCAACGCACGATGCCGCTGCGCCGGCGCACGATCGACCTGCTGCAACTGCAGCCAGGCCAAGTGGTGCTCGACGTCGGCGCCGGCACCGGCCTGAGTTACGCCTGGTTGCGCGACGGCGTGGGCGCCTCCGGCCGCGTGCTGGCCTTCGAGCAGAGCCCGGAGATGTTCGCGCAGGCGCGCGCGCGGGTCGAACGCGAGGGCTGGGGCAACGTGTGGCACACCTGCGCACCGGCCGAAACCGTGGTGCTGCCCGAGCCCGCCGATGCGGTGCTGTTCAACTACACGCATGACATTTTGCGTACACCGCAGGCGCTGGCCAACCTCGTGCGCCAGCTCGCGCCGGGAGCGCGGATTGCCATTGCAGGCATCAAATTCTTCCCGTGGTGGACCGGACCGCTGAACCTGCTCGCCTGGCTGAAGAATCGCCCCTATAACGCCAAGGCGGCCGATCTGTGGCATCCATGGGACCGCATCGAAGCGTATTGCCAGTCACCGTTGCAGCGCTGGAGTACCCAATTCGGCATGGGCTACATCGCCAGCGGCAGCCTTCGCAAGGACAAGCCATGAATCCATTGCCGCGTCCACTCATCGAACCCAGCGCGCTGGCGCACCGCTATGCGCAGGTGCGCGCGTTGTCGCTGGCACTGGCCGAGCCGTTGAGCGAGGCCGACGCGCAGGTGCAGTCGATGCCCGACGTCAGCCCGACCAAGTGGCACCTGGCGCACGTGACCTGGTTCTTCGAGACCTTCGTGCTCGAGCGCCACGAGCGCGGCTTCAAGCCGTTCCATCCGAGCTACCGCGTGCTGTTCAACAGCTACTACCACCAGGTCGGCGAGCAGCATCCGCGCGCGCAGCGCGGCCTGGTGTCGCGGCCCAGCCTGGCCGAGGTGAAGGCGTACCGCGCGCAGGTGGATCGGCGCATGGCCGCGCTGCTGGCCGCCTCGCACGACCCGGCGATCGACGCGCTGGTCGAGCTCGGCCTGCAGCACGAGCAGCAACACCAGGAGCTGCTGCTCACCGACATCAAGCACGTGCTGTCGTGCAACCCGCTGGCACCGGTGTATCGCCCGTCGTGGCCGCTGGCGACGGTGGCGCCGCTGGCGATGGACTGGATCGGCGTGGCAGGCGGCGCGGTCGAGATCGGGCACCACGGTGCTGGCTTCGCTTTCGACAACGAGAGCCCGCGGCACCCGCAGCACCTGCAGGCGTACGCGCTGGCCAACCGGCTGGTCACCCACGGCGAATGGGCCGAGTTCGTGGCCGACGGGGGTTATGCCGAGCCGCGCTGGTGGCTGTCGGCCGGTTGGGACTGGGTGCGCCAGCAGCGCATCGACGCACCGCTGTACTGGCAGCGCGACGGCGACCACGGCTGGGCCAGCTTCACGCTGCACGGGCTGGTGCCGATCGACCCGCACACGCCGATCGCCCACGTCAGCTACTTCGAGGCCGATGCCTATGCGCGCTGGGTGTCGGCCAACCGCAGTGCGTGCCGCGGCGCGCGCCTGCCCACCGAGGCCGAGTGGGAACACGCGGCGCGCCCGCATGCGGCTGCCGCCATCGCCGCCGGCAATTTCGTCGAGTCGCAGGCGCTGCATCCGATGCCGGTGGCCCGCATCGCAGGCGGCATGCGCCAGCTCTTCGGCGACGCCTGGGAATGGACCTCGAGCAGCTACCAGTCCTACCCCGGCTTTCGCGCCTGGGACGGCGCGGTCGGCGAGTACAACGGCAAATTCATGGTCAACCAGTACGTGCTGCGCGGCGGCTCGTGCGCAACGCCGCGTTCGCACATCCGCGCCAGCTACCGCAACTTCTTTCCCACCGACGCGCGCTGGCAGTTCAGCGGCGTGCGGCTGGCGCGCGACCTCGAGTGATGGGCTTGACACAGGAGACGTCGATGATGCGAACGATCGTACGGGCGCTTTGCGCCGCGCTGCTGTTGAGCCTTGGCGCGGCGTGGGCGCAGAGCTCCAACTCGCCCAACAACGGTCCGTTTCGCACCGTCAGCGACGGCGCCGACGACAAGCTGATGCTGCTGGGCTACGACGCGGTGGCCTATTTCACCGACAACGCCGCCGTCAAGGGCGACCCGGCGATCAAGCTCGAGCACCTGGGCGTGACCTACCGCTTCGCCAGCGAGGCGCACAAGGCGCAGTTCGCCAAGTCGCCGGAGAGCTACATGCCGCAGTTCGGCGGCTTCTGCGCCAACGGCATCAACTACGCGGTGCCGTGGGGCGCCGGCGGCGGCCCCAACACCTGGCGCATCTATCGCGGCAAGCTTTATGTGTTCGGCGGCCAGAGCTCGCGCGACCACTTCGAGATGGACACCGAGCGCAACCTGCAGCTCGCGCACCTGTACTGGAACGAGGAAGTGGCCGGCGCCAACGCGCTGTTCACACGCTACAGGCGCCTGGTCTTTCGTGTGCCGCACTACAAGACCGACCGCGCGCTGCAGGAGGAGTACCAGGCCAGGCTGCAGGCCAAGACGCTGCCGGTGATGCCGGGCGCACCCCAGGTCGTGCCGGCTCAGTGACGCCTGCTCAGCGGTGCAGCGCGCGCAGGCGCGCGGCCTGCGCCATGGTGTCGCGGTAGCCGGCGGCGATGGCGCGCTCGCGAAAGTCGCGCGAGAAGCTGACCCAATAGCCGAAGTCGGGGTGCAGCAGCAAATCTGCCTGCGCCGCATCGGCCTGCACCAACGCGAGCTTGCGCAAGTCGCCTTCGCGGTAGCGCTCGGCGCCCGGCGGCGCGCGATCGATGTGCGCCGAGGCGTCGACCGCCAGGACGCGCTGCGCGCCCAACGAGCGCGCCACCCGAACCGGCAACGGCGAGGACCAGTCGGCGTCGACATACGGCTCGGCACGAATGCGCACTGGCGTGAATTGCCCCTCGATGGCCGACGATGCCTGCACGGCAACCCCGGCATCGCCGGCGGTGAAGGCCACCACCACACCGTCGCGCCGCCGCGTGGCCACGCAGGCCATGGCCACCGGCATCTCCTCGAGCAACTGCTTGCGTGCGTGGCGGTGCACGAGTTCAGCGACAGGCGCGCCGCTGAAGCGCTGTTCTGACCAGATCGCCAGACGCGCCATCGCGGTGGGCTGCAGCTCCAGCGCCAGTGTCTCGATGTCGCCGGCCGCCAGCCCCGAGGCGCGCAGGCAGCCGACGAGCGCCCCGACCGACGCACCCACGATCAGGTCGGGCAACAAACCGAGCTCGTCGAGCGCCTTCAGCACACCCACGTGCACGAAGCCGCGTGGCCCGCCCGAGCTCAACACCCAGGCCGTGCGCACCGGGCGGCGCAGCGGCTCGGCCCGCGGGGCGTCGGGCCCGTCGTGGTCGGCGTCGGGCGCCAGCGTGCAGGCGGCCAGCGTCGCGGCCGTCGCTGCGAGCCAGCTGCGACGGCGCATGGTCGATGAAGCTGGTGTTGCCGCGGTGGTCAAGCGATGCGGCAACACACGTTCACGTGGGCACGCCCTCGATGTGGGGCAGCACGCGGGCCACCGGCATGGTCGGCAGGTGCCCATGCGCATCACGCGCTTCGGCAGCCGGCCAGCCCAGCAAGGCACAGGCGCGCCGGTAGCGCTCGTGCAGGTCGACGGCGTCGGCGCCACCCAGATGGAGCACGCCATAACGGTGGCTGCCCAGCCACTTGAAGTCGCGCGCCAGCGCGCTGCCCTGCTTGGGCATCGCCTGCAGCCAGGCATCGGGAAAGCGCCCGTTGAACGAACGCAGCCGCCGCCTCGTGGGCGCCGCGGGCACGCGCTCGCGCTCGAAGCTGCGGAACACGAAGCTCGCGGCGGCGCCCGCGGTGGGCGCGCAGCGCATCGCCGGCGCCGGATCGAGGCCGTGCGCCAGCGCCAGCGAGCCGGCATGCGCATCGATGCCGTCGACGCGGCGGTACAGATCGGCAAGCTGCGGCGCCAGGCGCGGGTTGAACTCGATCACCTTCAGCGCGTCGCTGGCGACGTCGTAGAAGAACTCCATGTTGAAGTAGCCGTGGTCGAAGCCCACCGCCTGGAGGAAACGCGTCGCCACGTCGAGCGCACGCTCCTGCACGCGCTCGGCCAGGCGGCTCGGCCGCTCGAAGCGCTGGAAGGCCGAGGTGCCCGGGTACATCACTGCATCGACGACGCCGATCGCATGCACCCGCCCGCGGAACACGTAGCCGTCGAGATTGAACTGCGGGGCGTCGACCGGCTCCTCGAGCAGCATGCCGTGCGCGCTGGACACCTCGCCCAGGCGCGAGCGCGCGATACGGTCGAACGGTTCGACCAGCCGCTGAATGATCCACTGCTCGAGCGCGCCGAAGCGCGTGAGCGCAGTGAGCTGCGCGTGGTTGGCCACGCGCCGCGCCAGCACCGAGAACGCCGCCTTCACCGGCTTGGCGAAGGCGGGATAGTGCAGGCCATGGGGAATCGGTTCGCCGTAGCGCGCCTGCAGCGGCGCGAACGGCAGGTTGGCCTCGGGGCACACGCGCTGCAGCACCTGCCGCGCGTACAGCTTGTGCTGGCACGCCAGCACGGCGGCCACCGGCGTGCCGGGCCAGCCCATGCGCTCGGCCAGCAGCGCCGCGCCGAGGGCGCCGAACTGCTCGTGGTGCGACACCACGGCGCTCCAGGCACCGCGGCGCGCGCGCTGCGCCAGCCGCTCGACGAAACCGTGCAGGTCGAACGAAGCCAGCCGCAGGCAGCTCGGAAAGCTGAACAGGTCGAACCCGGCGTGGTCGAGCCGCCAGCTGCCGGCCAGGCGGGCGAACGCACTGGCGTCCCAGTCGTAATTGAACAGCACGAGCGTGCGGGCGTTGCGGGTCACGATGGGTCTACCTACGTCGGCGCGCGTGGTTTGGATGAAGCATCGCTCAACGGGCAGCGTCGTTGAGTGACCAGTCGTAGTCCAGGAACTCGGGCGTGAGCTGGCCGGCGCGCAGGGCCTCCTGCACCGCCGGCTCGTCGCTCAACAACACGGCATAGCGGGCAAACACGTCTGCCAGCTTGCGAAAGCCCTGGTGCCCCTTCTCGAAATCCTCGCGAAACCACTTGAAGATCGAGCTCACCTCGAGCTTGCCGGCGGTGGCACGGTTGCGCGTGCGGTCGCCCAGGAAGCGGCGCATGCCGTCTTCGAGCTGCTGGTCGAGGCGGTCGGCCGTGTAGGCATCGGGCCTGAGCGCCGGGCAGCCGATGCTGGCGCAGACGATGGCCGTGTGGACGCGCGGATCGTTGTAGCGCGGGCGCAGCTGCTCGTGCTCGATCCAGTCGAGGTTGCGCGGCTCGCCGACCAGCTTGTAGAAGGTTTTCTTCCAAGGCGAGCCGAACAAGGTGACGTCCTTGATCGACTTGAGCTTCGGGTACTCGGTGAGCACCAGCTCGATCGTGAAGGCGTTGTAGGCGTTGATCAGGAACGCCATCTGCTGCGACCGCGAAAAGCCGGCAAAGCCGGCAGGCGTCAGCGCCGAGAAGGCATCGAGCACACCCTTGAGCGCAGCGCGGTCGGCCAACAGGCCGGCATAGGCGACCCGGCTCTGCTTGTGGTCGGGCAGCCAGCGCACGTGCTTGCCCAGCAGCGCCTCCCATTGCGCGTAGGCGTGATCGAATGCCTGCGCGCTGGCGGCGGCACCCATCCACGCAGGCGCGAGCGACAACCAGTGACGACGGGTCAGCGGCATAGCATCGGACGGTGTAGCCGTATACGCAGCAATCGAGAGTTCCAATCCCCGGCCCGGCCCGGCCACGCCCCTTCGGGCCACGCGAGGCAGCCGCGTCGTGGCGCAGTCCGGCACGAGTCCCGCGCAGAATAGCGGCCAATCCGCTGCCTGCCCTGGAGCAACGCCTGTGCGTGCGGGCCTTCAGTCGGATTCGTGGCGGAAAAATTACGCGCGCTGGTCGATCGGCAACACGTCGCGGCGGGGCGCACCGACGTAGAGCTGGCGCGGCCGACCGATCTTGTACTCGGGGTCGCCGATCATCTCGTTCAATTGCGCGATCCAGCCCACCGTGCGCGCCAGCGCGAAGATGGCGGTGAACAGGCCCACCGGGATGCCGATGGCGCGCTGCACGATGCCCGAGTAGAAGTCGACGTTCGGGTACAGCTTGCGCGAGACGAAGTAGTCGTCCTCGAGCGCGATCTTTTCCAGTGCCATCGCCAGCTTGAACAGCGGGTCGTCGTGCAGGCCGAGCGAGGTCAGCACTTCGTGGCAGGTCTCGCGCATCAGCTTGGCGCGCGGGTCGTAGTTCTTGTAGACGCGGTGGCCGAAGCCCATCAGCTTGACGTTGGAGTTCTTGTCCTTCACCTGGCGGATGAAGTCGCCGATCTTCTCGACGCCGCCGTTGCGCTGGATGTCGATCAGCATGTTCAGCGCCGCCTCGTTGGCGCCGCCGTGCGCCGGGCCCCACAGGCAGGCCACACCGGCGGCGATGGCCGCGAATGGGTTGGTGCCCGAGCTGCCGCACAGACGCACGGTGGAGGTGGAGGCGTTCTGCTCGTGGTCGGCGTGCAGGATGAAGATGCGGTCGATGGCGCGCACCAGCACGTCGTTGGACTCGTACTCCTCGCACGGCGTGGCGAACATCATGCGCATGAAGTTGGCCGAGTACGACAGCTCGTTCTTCGGGTAGATGAACGGCTGGCCGATGCCGTACTTGTAGGCCATCGACACCAGCGTCGGCAGCTTGGCGATCAGACGGATCGCCGAGATGTCGCGGTGCACCGGGTTGTTGATGTCGGTGCTGTCGTGATAGAAGGCCGACAACGCGCCCACCAGGCCGGTCAGCACTGCCATCGGGTGCGCGTCGCGGCGGAAGCCGCGCAGGAAGAACTGCATCTGCTCGTTGACCATCGTGTGGTTGGTCACCAGCTTGTGAAAGCTCTTCTGCTGCTTCGCGTTGGGCAGCTCGCCGTACAGCAGCAGGTAGCAGGTGTCGAGGAAGTCGCAGCTCACCGCGAGCTGCTCGATCGGGTAGCCGCGGTACAGCAGCTCGCCCTTGTCGCCGTCGATGTAGGTGATGTTGGAGTTGCACGACGCGGTCGACAGGAACCCCGGGTCGTAGGTGAACTTGCCCGTCTGCGCGTACAGCTTGCGGATGTCGATCACGTCCGGGCCGATGCTGCCCTTGTAGATCGGCAGCTCCATCGCCGGGCTGCTGTCGGAGAACGACAGGGTGGCTTTGACGTTGGACGGGGTCATCATGGCATTTCCTTGTTGCGTGTTCGAACTCTACGCTGGCGCGCGCGGGGCCACTCGCATCTGCGCCAGCACCTCGTGGACCGCCGGCCGATCCAGCTCGCCGGCGGGCTCGCAGCGCGCCAGCAGCAGATCGAGCAGGTCGTTGTCGGGCAGGTCCATCAGCGCCTGCAGGCCATCGGCCTGCCGCAGCGTGATGCACGAACCGTGCCGGTTGAAGTAGCGCTCGATCAGGATGTCGTTCTCGAGCAGGCCGCGCCGGCAGCGCCACTTCAGGCGATTGAAGGCGACGGGGTCGAGGGCGGGCTCCACGGGCTCTTTCATACCGTGCGCCGGACCATCAACTCCTTGATCTTGCCGATCGCCGCCGTGGGGTTGAGCCCCTTCGGACAGACGTCGACGCAGTTCATGATGCTGTGGCAGCGGAACAGCCGGTACGGGTCTTCCAGGTTGTCGAGCCGCTCGCCGGTGGCCTGGTCGCGGCTGTCGGCGATGAAGCGGTAGGCCTGCAGCAGCCCCGCCGGGCCGACGAACTTGTCGGGGTTCCACCAGAAGCTCGGGCAGCTGGTGGAGCAGCTCGCGCACAGGATGCACTCGTACAGGCCGTTCAGCTCGTCGCGCTGCTCCGGGCTTTGCAGCCGCTCCTTCTCGGGCGCCACATCGTCGTTCACCAGGTACGGCTTGATCGAGTGGTATTGCTTGAAGAACAACGTCATGTCGACGATCAGGTCGCGCACCACCGGCAACCCGGGCAGCGGCTTGAGCACGATCGGATCCTTCAGCCGCCGCAGGTTGGTGAGGCAGGCCAGGCCGTTCTTGCCGTTGATGTTCATTGCATCGGAGCCGCAGACGCCTTCGCGGCACGAGCGGCGGAAGCTCAGCGTGGGGTCGATTGCCTTGAGCCTGATCATCGCGTCGAGCAGCATGCGCTCGGAGCCGTCGAGGTCGAGCGTCAGCGTCTGCATGTGCGGCCGCTCGTCGCGGTCGGGGTCGTAGCGATAGATCTGGAACGTGCGCCGTTTGAGGTTGGTCACGCGCTCGAAGCGCGAGTTGAGGTAGGTGCTGTCGGACGCCGTCAGTGCGGCGCCCTCGTCGGGGGCGGCGGCTGTCATCAGAAGGTCCTCACCTTGGGCGGTACCGAGTCCACGCTGAGCGGCTTGAGCTGCACCGGCTTGTAGTCGAGCCGGCTGCCCTTGCTGTACCACAGGCTGTGCTTCATCCACTCGGCATCGTTGCGCCCGAGCGGGAACAACGGGTCGTCGGCGCCGCGCTCGTAGTCGACCACCGTGTGCGCACCGCGGCACTCCTTGCGCGCGGCGGCCGACACGATGGTGGCCTGAGCGCACTCGATGAGGTTCTCGATCTCGAGGGCTTCGACGCGCGCGGTGTTGAACACCTTCGATTTGTCCTTCAGGCCGATCGCTTCGGCGCGCCGGCGCAGCGCCACCACCTTCTCGACACCTTCGTCGAGCAGCGCGCGGGTGCGAAACACGCCGGCGTGGTGCTGCATCGTGGCGCGGATGTCGTTGGCCACGTCCTGCGCGTATTCGCCGTCGGTGGCGCCATCGAGCCGCGCCAGGCGGCTCAGCGGCAGTTCGGTGGCGTCGGCGGGCAGCTCCTTGTGGGCCTGGGGCGCCTTGGCCAGCGCGCCGACGATGTGGTCGCCGGCGGCGCGGCCGAACACCAGCAGGTCGAGCAGCGAATTGGTGCCCAGCCGGTTGGCGCCGTGCACGCTGACGCAGGCGCACTCGCCCACTGCGTAGAGGCCACCGACCACCGAGTTGGGATTGCCGCCCTGGGGCGCCACCACCTGGCCGTGGATGTTGGTGGGGATGCCGCCCATTTGGTAGTGGATGGTGGGCACCACGGGGATCGGCTCCTTCGTGATGTCGACATTGGCGAAGTTGTGGCCGATTTCGTACACCGAGGGCAGCCGCTTCATGATGTCTTTCACCCCGATGTGCGTCATGTCGAGGTGGATGTAGTCCTTGTTGGGGCCGCAGCCGCGGCCCTCCTTGATTTCCTGGTCCATGCAGCGCGACACGAAATCGCGCGGCGCCAGGTCCTTCAGTGTCGGCGCATAACGCTCCATGAAACGCTCGCCGTCGACGTTGCGCAGGATCGCGCCCTCGCCACGGCAGCCCTCGGTGAGCAGCACGCCGACGCCGGCCACCGCGGTGGGATGGAATTGCCAGAACTCCATGTCCTCGAGCGGCAGACCGGCGCGCGCCGCCATGCCCATGCCGTCGCCGGTATTGATGAAGGCGTTGGTCGACGCCGCATAGATGCGGCCGGCGCCGCCGGTGGCCAGCAGCGTGCACTTGCCCTGCAGGATGCTGACCTCGCCGGTTTCCATTTCGAGCGCGGTGACGCCGAGCACGTCGCCGTCGGCATCGCGCACCAGGTCGAGCGCCATCCACTCGACGAAGAACTGCGTGCGCGCCTTGACGTTCTGCTGGTACAGCGTGTGCAGCATCGCGTGGCCGGTGCGGTCGGCCGCGGCGCAGGCGCGCTGGATCGGCTTTTCGCCATAGTTGGCGGTGTGGCCGCCGAACGGCCGCTGATAGATCGTGCCGTCGGGGTTGCGGTCGAACGGCATGCCCATGTGCTCGAGCTCGTACACCACCTTGGGTGCCTCACGGCACATGAACTCGATGGCGTCCTGGTCGCCCAGCCAGTCGCTGCCCTTGACGGTGTCGTAGAAGTGGTAGTGCCAGTTGTCCTCGCTCATGTTGCCGAGCGAGGCGCCGATGCCGCCTTGCGCGGCCACCGTGTGCGAGCGCGTCGGGAACACCTTGGACAGCACCGCCACGTTCAAGCCCGCACGAGCGAGCTGCAGCGAGGCGCGCATGCCCGAGCCGCCGGCGCCGACGATGACGACGTCGAACTTGCGTCTGGTGATCGATGGTGACGGCATATTTCTCAAAGTCTCCACAACACCTGTACGGCCCAGCCGGTGCAGCCGACCAGCCAGACGATGGTGGCCACCTGCAGCGCCAGGCGCAGCCACACCGGCTTGATGTAGTCCATCCAGACGTCGCGCATGCCGACCCAGGCGTGCCACGCGAGCGCGATGATCACCACGAAGGTGGCAAAGCGCATCCACTGCGGCGAGAAGATGGCCGACCAGCGCAGGTAGCCGAGCTTGGCGCCGAACAGCACCTGCGCGACCAGCACCAGCGTGTACAGCGCCATCAGCACCGCGGTGACGCGCTGGCTGAGCCAGTCGCGCAGGCCGTAGTGGGCGCCGACGACGAGCCGCTTGGAGCCGAAGTCGTTGCTGCTCATGCCGTGCGCCTCAGTACAGCCCGAACAGCTTGGCGCCGAGCACGAGGGTCAGCACGCCGCTCGCCCCCAGCGTGATCAACGCCGAGATGCGGCCCTGTTGCAACGTGACACTGTGGGTGACGTCCATCCACAGGTGGCGCACGCCGGCGATCAGGTGGTGCAGAAACGACCAGATCAACGCCAGCACGATCAACTTGAGCAGGAACGCGGGCACGATGCCGATGCCGGCGACGAAGGCATTGCTGAAGCGCTCGTACGAGACCTCGCTGGTGAGGCTCACGTCGAGCAGCCACACCACCAGCGGCAGCAACACGAACATCAGGGCACCGCTGACACGATGCAGGATCGACACCCAGCCCGCGGGCGGCAAACGGTAGGCGACGATTTGCGAGACGTGGATGTTGGTATAGACCGGGCGTTGCCTGTGCTCGTCTGCCATGGATAACCTGCCTCGCTGCCCGAAGAACCGGACGATTTTATTTCAACCCGACGACCGGCCCCGCTCTGACCAGTGCAACGGCATCATTGCAGCTCGTTGCGGTAGTGGTGCGCATCGGTGCGGTACAGGCCGCGCCGCAACTCCACCGGCCGCTCGCCGTAGGTCAGCGAGCGGCGCTCCACGCTCAGCAGCGGCGACCCGGCGGCCACTTCGAGCAAGGCCGCTGCCTCGCCGTCGGCGGCGACGGCACGGATCTTCTCCTCGGCACGGATCATCTGCACGCCGAACGCCGCCTCGAACAGCGCATACATCGGGCCCTCGTAGGCCGACAGCCGCTCGGCATTCAGGTCCTTGAACAGGCGTGCCGGCAGCCAGATGTCGTCGAGCACCACCGGCCGTTGCTCGGCCAGCAGCAGGCGGCGCACGAACACCACCGGGTCGCCGCTCTTCAACTCGAGCGCGCGGGCGATGTCGGCACTGGCGCGCCCACGGCGGCAGTGCAGCAGGCGGCGCTGCAGGTCGCGGCCGCTGCCGTCGTCGGCGGCCAGGCGCAGGAAGCGGTAGCGTGTGGTCTGCTCGGCGTGGGTGGCCACGAACGTGCCCCTGCCCTGGCGGCGCGTCAGCAGGTTTTCGGCCGCCAGGTCGTCGATCGCCTTGCGCACGGTGCCCTGGCTGACGCCGAAACGATCGGCCAGCTCGAACTCGCTGGGAATCATCTCGCCGGCTTTCCACACGCCCGCTTGCATGTCTTGCACGATCAGCAGCTTGATCCGGCGATACAGCGGCCTGAAGGCGGCATCGCCTTCGCGCTGCGGTCGCGCGGGCTTGTGCGGCCGCTGGGACGACGGGCTCATGGCCGCCATTGCAGCACAGCCGGGGCGCTGCGGTGACCTACACTTGCCTTTCGACGCGTCCAAGCGCACGCGTACGCAGTGCCAGCCCACTTTCCTGGAGTGAAGTTCATGAGCAAGAAGCCCGTCCGCGTGGCCGTCACCGGCGCCGCCGGCCAGATCGGTTATGCCCTGTTGTTCCGCATCGCCGCCGGCGAGATGCTCGGCCGCGATCAGCCCGTCGTCCTGCAGCTGCTCGAGATCCCCGACGAGAAGGCGCAAAAGGGCCTCAAGGGCGTGATGATGGAACTCGAGGATTGTGCGTTCCCGCTGCTGGCCGGCATGCAGGCCCACAGCGACCCGGTGGCCGCGTTCAAGGACACCGACTACGCGCTGCTGGTGGGCGCGCGGCCGCGCGGCCCGGGCATGGAGCGCAAGGATCTGCTGGCCGCCAATGCGCAGATCTTCACCGCGCAGGGCAAGGCGCTCGACAAGGCGGCGAGCCATGACGTGCGCGTGCTGGTGGTGGGCAACCCGGCCAACACCAACGCCTACATCGCGATGAAGTCGGCGCCGAGCCTGCCGGCGAAGAACTTCACCGCGATGCTGCGCCTGGACCACAACCGTGCTGCCTCGCAAATCGCCGCCAAGACCGGCCGTCCGGTGGCCGCGATCGAGAAGCTGTGCGTGTGGGGCAACCACTCCCCCACCATGTACGCCGACTACCGCTTCGCGACCATCGACGGCAAGTCGGTCAAGGAGATGATCGACGACCAGGCATGGAACAAGGACACCTTCCTGCCCACGGTGGGCAAGCGCGGCGCCGCCATCATCGAGGCGCGCGGCCTGTCGTCGGCGGCGTCGGCCGCCAATGCGGCGATCGATCACATGCACGACTGGGCGCTGGGCACCGCTGGCCAATGGGTGACGATGGGCGTGGCCTCCAGGGGCGAATACGGCATCCCCAAGGACGTGATGTTCGGCTACCCGGTCACCTGCACGGGTGGCGAATACAAGATCGTCGAAGGCTTGGCCATCGATGCCTTCAGCCAGGAGCGCATCAACCTGACGCTCAAGGAACTGCTGGAAGAGCAAGACGGCGTCAAGCACCTGCTCTAGCAGCTGCAAAGCACTTCCTGCAGTGACTGCGGCCATCGAACACCCCCGCGACGTGCTGTTCGCCGACGGCGACCTGGCGCCGTCGATCCCCGTGTGCGACCACTATTGCGGCGTCGAGGAGCGCATGCGCAAGAGCCTGGCGCTGCAGGTCGAGCTGGGCCCGGTGTTCGACGTCACCTTCGACTGCGAAGACGGCGCGCCGGTGGGCCACGAGGCCGAGCACGTGCGCATGGCGGTCGATCTGCTGATGTCGAGCGAAAACAACTTCGGGCGCGTCGGCGCGCGCGTGCACCCGTTCGACCACGACGCGTTCGCCGACGACGTCGACACCTTGATCCAGGGCGCGGGAGCGCGGCTACCCTACATCATGGTGCCCAAGGTCCGTGATCTCGCCGACGCCAAGCAGGCGATCAAGGCGATCGACGCGGCGGCAGGACAGCACGGCCTGCGGCAGCGGCCCGCCGTGCACTTCCTGATCGAAACGCACGGCGCCCTGCGCGACGTGTTCGCGATCGCGGCGTTGCCGCGCGTGCAGTCGCTGTCGTTCGGGCTGATGGACTTCGTGTCGGCGCACCAGGGCGCGATCCCGGTCAGCGCGATGAGCGCGCAGGGGCAGTTCGAGCATCCGCTGGTGCGCCGCGCCAAGCTGGAGATCGCTGCCGCCTGCCACGCCGCCGCGAAAGTGCCATCGCACAGCGTGGTCACCGAGTTCAAGCACGTCAAGGCCATCCAGGCCGCGGCCAGCCGGGCCGTGCACGAGTTCGGCTACACGCGCATGTGGAGCATCCATCCGTCGCAGATCCAGCCGATCATCGAGGTCTTCGCGCCTACCGTGGCCGAGCTGGACGAGGCCATCGAGATCATCGGCGCGGCCGAGGCCGCGCGCTGGGCGCCGATCCGCCACCGCGACACGCTGCACGACCGCGCCAGCTACCGCTACTACTGGCAGGTCATCGAACGCGCGCGGCGCACCCGGCAACCCCTGCCGGTCGAGATCGAACAGGCGTGGTTCGGAACCCGCCCCTGAACCTGAGCCAACAACCGGAGGCAGCATGACTCTCGCAGCGTTAGCCCGTAAACCCTTTGCCGCGAGCCGCAAGATCGCGGCATGTGCCGTCGCACTGACGCTGATGCCGATCGCGTGGGCTGCCGACGAAAAAGGCAAGCCGCAGGCCAAGCCCCAGAGCGCCGCCGCCAACAAGCAGCAGCGCGAAGACCGCGCCAAGGGCCTGGCGCTGGGGCAGGAGACGGCGCAGCGCGTCAATGACGCGCAATTGCAGATCGCCGATCGTGTGCTCACCGGCGACGCCGCCTGCGAATTCGACCAGACCGTCAGCGTGCTGCCCATCGACGGCCAGCCGGGTCACTTTCGCGTCACCTTCAAGAAGGTGGCCTACACGGTGGTTCCGGAAGAGACCAGCAGCGGTGCGATCCGCCTCGAAGACAAGAAGGCCGGCATCGTGTGGCTGCAGATTCCGTCGAAGTCGATGCTGATGAACGCCAAGATCGGCCAGCGCATGGTCGACGGTTGTTTGCACGCCGAGCAGCGCGCCGCGACACGAGCCGTCGAGCAGGCCGCGCCGGCCGGCGCGCGCAAGCCTTAGCCGCACGCATCGAAGCCTCGCGTCACCGAGACATCGACCTCGGTTACGAATACGCGAGCGAGTGCACGCGTCTCGTGCGCTTGCTGCGCGTGCTCGGCACAACTTCTCCATCGGTTGCAACCGCGCGCGCATCCGTGAGAAGTGACACGGGCGTATTCGCGCGCCGAATCAACTTGCAACGCTTCGCGCGACGTGGCTTCGAAAGAATGGATCTCACCGTGCTTCCCACAGGAGAGAGATCCAATGAAACGACTGTCAATTGCCTTCGCCGCAGCGGTGGGCGTGTCGATCGCGATGCCCCTGAGCGTGTCGGCCGCCGACAAGGCCGCCAAGCCAGCCGCCAAACCGGCTGCGCAACAACAAGTGGCCACGCTGTCGACCGATCAACTGCACACCGCCGATCGTGTGCTGCTCGGCCAGTCGCGCTGTGAGTTCGACCAATCGGTCAACGTCGCCGCGGTGCCCAACCAGAAGGGTTGGTTCAACGTCGAATACAAGGGCAAGTCGTACCTGATGGCGCCCGAGTCGACGACCACGGGTGCCGTGCGCCTCGAGGACAAGAAGAACGGCATGATGTGGCTGCAGATCGCCAACAAGTCGATGCTGATGAACAGCAAGATCGGCCAGCGCATGGTCGACAACTGCGTGCATCCGAACCAGAAAACCTGACCCCACACGTGCCCGCGAGCCCCGCCCCAGGCGGGGCTTTTTCTTTGCGGACCAGGCCGAGCCCCGCCCTCAGGTGCTCATTTCAAAGCGGTGGTGGATCGCCTCTTTCAAGGGGTGTGCAAAGCGCGCGGTTTAGACGCCGCACTCTGGTGGGTGACGGGCCGCCACCACGGATCGTCTGATATGCTGCACCGCAGCATCATCACCGATGCGCCCTCTTTCCCACTGCCAACGACCCTTCACATGATCAACATCTTTCTCGCCATCGTGCCGCTCGGCCTTGC
>DATDJF010000188.1:0-3354 GCA_036520715.1 Burkholderiaceae bacterium
CCATTCACGCTGCCGATCTCAGACCCCTGCAAGGAGAGCAACTTCATGGCCCCGCGACAGCCCAACGGCGACCCCCTCGAGAGCGCTCACAGCTTCGCGCTCAGCGAGCGCACCAGCCAGACCGACGACCAACGCATCCGCGACGTCACGCCGCTGCCGCCCCCCGAGCACCTGATCCGCTTCTTTCCGATCGCCGACTCGCCGATCGAGAAGCTGATCGGCCGCACGCGCGCCATGGTGCGCAAGATCATGCAGGGCGAGGACGACCGCCTGCTGGTGGTGATCGGGCCGTGCTCGATCCACGACCCGGCGGCCGCGCTCGACTACGCCCGCAAGCTCAAGGCCGAGCGCCAGCGCTTCGCCGGCACGCTGGAGATCGTGATGCGGGTGTACTTCGAGAAGCCACGCACCACCGTCGGCTGGAAGGGCCTGATCAACGACCCGTACCTCGACGAGAGCTATCGCATCCACGAGGGGCTGCGCATCGCCCGCCAGTTGCTGGTCGAGATCAACCGGCTCGGCGTACCCGCGGGCAGCGAGTTCCTCGACGTCATCAGCCCGCAGTACATCGGCGACCTGATCAGCTGGGGTGCGATCGGCGCGCGCACCACCGAGAGCCAGGTGCACCGCGAGCTGGCGTCGGGGCTGTCGGCACCGATCGGCTTCAAGAACGGCACCGACGGCAACCTGAGGATCGCGGTCGACGCCATCCAGGCGGCGGCGCGGCCGCACCACTTCCTGTCGGTGCACAAGAACGGCCAGGTGGCGATCGTCGAGACCAAGGGCAATGCCGACTGCCACGTGATCCTGCGCGGCGGCAAGGCGCCCAACTACGACGCCGCGAGCATTGCCGCGGCGTGCCAGGAGATCGAAGCCGCCCAGTTGCCGTGCCACCTGATGGTCGATTGCAGCCATGCCAACTCGAGCAAGCAGCACCAGCGCCAGATCGTGGTGGCGCGCGACGTCGCCGCGCAGATCGCCGGCGGCACGCGCTGCATCTTCGGCGTCATGGTCGAGAGCCACCTGATGGACGGTGCGCAGAAGTTCAGCCCCGGCAAGGATGACCCGGCCGCGCTCGAGTACGGCAAGAGCATCACCGATGCCTGCATCGGCTGGGACGACTCGCTCACTGTCCTGGAGGCGCTGTCGGAGGCGGTCACGCAGCGCCGTCGTTAGCGGGCGGCCTCACCTGTATCGCGGGCCAGCTTCTCGCTCTTCCAGTACTCGTCGTTGCGACCATCGGCGCGGTTGAGCACACGCGCCAGCACGAACAGCAGATCGCTCAGCCGGTTCAAGTACTGTCGTGGCGCCGCGTTGACGGCATCGACCTCGCCGAGCGCGACCAGCGCGCGCTCGGCGCGCCGCGCCACCGTGCGCGCCACGTGCGCGATCGCGGCGCTGCGGCTGCCCCCTGGCAGGATGAACTCGGCCAACGGCGGTAGCGTGGCGTTGTGGTGCTCGAGCGCCTCGTCGAGCGCCGCGACGGCATCCGCCTTCAGCAAGGCCCGTCCCGGCAACGACAACTCGCCGCCGAGGTTGAACAACTGGTGCTGCACCTGCTGCAGCAGCGAACGCACCTCGTCGGGCAGCGGCTCCGCCAGCAAAACACCGAGCTGCGAATTCAACTCGTCGACGTCGCCCATCGCCGCCACGCGGCGGTGGCTCTTGGCCACGCGCGCACCGTCGGCCAGGCCGGTACTGCCGTCGTCGCCGGTGCGGGTGGCGATGCGGGTCAAGCGCTTGCCCATGCCGGCATCGTAACCCCGCGCCTGCCGCCAGCCGCCGCTTCCTACAATGGGCCATCGGCTCGCGCTGCGGGCCGCGGAGCTTGCCCATGAATGCGCCCGATCATCTACTTTTGGCTGCTCAACGTCGCCCGGTGCCACCGGCCTTCCTTGAAGCGTTGGCCGCGCGCTTCGGCGAACGCTGCAGCCGCGCCCAGGCCGTGCGCGAGCAACACGGCCGCGACGAGTCGCCGTTCGAGGTGACGCCGCCAGACGCCGTGGTGTTCTGCGAAACCACCGCCGATGTGGCCGACGCGGTGGCCCTCGCCGCGTTGCACTCGGTGCCGATCATTCCGTTCGGAGTGGGCTCGTCGCTCGAAGGCCACCTGCTCGCGGTGCAGGGCGGCATCAGCCTCGACGTCGCACGCATGAACCAGATGCTTCGCATCAACGCCGAGGACTTGACGGCCACCGTGCAGCCCGGCGTCACGCGCAAGCAGCTCAACGAGGCGATCAAGCACCTTGGGCTGTTCTTTCCGATCGACCCGGGCGCCGACGCCTCGCTCGGCGGCATGGCGGCCACCCGCGCGTCGGGCACCAACGCCGTGCGCTACGGCACGATGCGCGAAAACGTGCTGGCCCTCGAGGTGGTCACGGCCTCCGGCGAGGTCATCCGCACCGGCACACGCGCCAAGAAGTCGAGCGCCGGCTACGACCTGACGCGTCTGTTCGTCGGCAGCGAAGGCACGCTGGGCGTGATCACCGCGGTCACGCTGAAGCTGTATCCGTTGCCCGAGGCGATCTCGGCGGCGATCTGCCACTTCCCGAGCGTGGCCGCGGCGGTGGACACGACGATCGAGATCATCCAGATGGGCGTTCCGATCGCGCGCGTGGAGTTGCTCGACGCCAACGCGGTGCGCGCGGTCAACCGCCACGACAAGCTGGGCCTGCGCGAAACGCCGATGCTGTTGATGGAGTTTCACGGCAGCGACGCCGGCGTGAAGGAGCAGGCGACGACGGTGCAGGGCATTGCGCACGAGCACGGCGGCGAGGCCTTCCAATGGGCGAACACGCCCGAGGAGCGCTCGCGCCTGTGGACGGCGCGCCATCGCGCGTACTTTGCCGGCATGGCCGCCAACCCCGGTTGCCGCACCGTGACCACCGATGCCTGCGTGCCGATCTCGCGGCTGGCCGAGGCGATCAACGAGTCGGTGCGCGAGGCCGATGAGTCGGGGATCCCGTACTACATCGTCGGCCACGTTGGTGACGGCAACTATCACGTGGCCTACCTCATCGACCCCAAGAACAGCGAACAGTGGAACAGCGCCGAGCAGTTGAACCTGCAGCTCGTGCAACGCGCGTTGCGCTTGGAAGGCACCTGCACCGGGGAGCACGGCGTCGGGCTGCACAAGCAGGGCTTCCTGGTCGACGAGACCGGCGAGGGCGCCGTGGCGATGATGCGCACGCTCAAGCGCGCGCTCGATCCGAGGAACATCCTCAATCCGGGCAAGATCTTTTCGTTGTGACGGCGCGCCCGGCGCCTGGGCCCCGTTTGTCGCTGTCCGTCGCATCGCTCGCACGCTGCGCCGGCCCGGCCGCTACAGTGGCAGCCATCGAACCGGTTGGCCTG
>DATDJF010000189.1:0-13711 GCA_036520715.1 Burkholderiaceae bacterium
CGGCTCGAGCCGCCGCGATCGGCTTGCTGGCGTGACTGCCCGGCATTGCCGGCGCCGCGCAGCGCGCTGTCGGAGGCGCCGCTGGCGCGATTGCGCGCACCGGAGTCGAAGCCACCACCGGCGCCACCACGATCACCGGCGCCGCCACGATCACCCGCGCCCTGTGTGGCCTGGTTGGCACGATCGCGCGCGGCCGGGTCGTTGCGCAACTCGCTGCGGCCCTGCGCCGGGTCCATGCCGCGGTTCTGCAGCGATGACTGCGCCTGCTGGCGCTGCGCATCGCGGCCCGGATCCTTGCCACGATAGTCGGCGCGCTGGCTGGCGTCACCGACGCCCTTGTTGCCGAACTGGTCGCGGCTCTTCTGGTCGGCATACGGCACGCCCTTGCGGTTGGCGGCGTTGTGTTGGAAGTTCGTCTGGTTGGCGTTGAGCTGGCGGTTGCTGTTGACGGTGTTGTACTTGTTGACGTTGATATTGACGTCACCGCGGCCCCAGTTGCAACCGCCCCAGATCGCGCCCACGGCCGCCACGCCGATGCCGAAAGCGATGCCCGAGGCGATCGCCCCACCGGGGTAGTAGTACGGTGGCGGCGGGTAGTAGTACGGCGGGTACGCGGGGTACGGCCAGGCACCGTAGACCACCGTCGGGTTGTAAGCCGGCACGTACACCGTCTCGGGCTGCGCCGGCTCGACCTTGATCACCGTCTGCTGCGTCGTCGGCTCCTGCTCGACGATCACCTTTTGCTGCTCGGTTGACTTCAGGTTGCCCGCCTGCTGCGCCTTCTGGCGCAGGCGCTGCACGGCGTCGAGCACGTCTTTCGACGAGGCCAGGAATGCGTCACCGAGCTGTTGCACCCAGTCGGGCTTGTTGCCCATCATGTCGAGCACCTGCGGGAACGCTGCAAGCGACTGCACGCTCGGATCCCACGTCTGGTCGGCGACCGCCTTCACCGCGGCATCGCCCTTTTGGTCGGGATGGGCCTTGGCCCACTTGGCGGCGTCGGCCACGTCGGCCGGATAGGTGGCCGCCATCAGGATCTGCGACAGCAGCGAATCGGGATACAGCGCAATCGGCGCCGTCAGCTGCTCGAGTTGCTCCTTGCTCGCCGGGGCGCCGGCGGGAGCGGCCGCCGGCGGCGCGGTGCCGGCGGTCGGCGGCGGCTTGGCCGGCGGGGCCGTGGTCTGCCCCACCGCCAACGGCACCGCGAGCGCCATCAGCAGGGCGAGGTGACAGGACTGCCAGCGAATCGGGCGGCGATGCATCGTGGGCGCAGATTATGGTCGATCAGCGCGGCCGACCATTGGACCTTGGTCCAAGCCGGTTGACGCGCATCAAGGCACCGGCGCCTTGTGCCAGCTCGCGTCGGGATTGAAGCGCGTCATCGCGCGTGCGACGGCATCGGTGCTGGGGCCGAGGTCCTTCTCGACCACGGTGCCGGCGTGGCTCACCATGAAGGTCATCACGCCGGTGTCGCCGTAGCGCACCGGCCAGGCCACCAGCGCGAAGCCGGCGCGCATGCGCCCGCCGATCACGTAGTCGTAGGCGCCGCCCGGGGCGTCGGCGCCCTGCGCGGTGAGGATCTTGTAGTGGTAGCCCCAATAGCCCGGGCCCTTGGGCTGGCGCTGCGCGATCAGCGGCCCGAGCGGGCTCTGGGGTTCGTCGAGCTTCGCGGGCCAGAACAGGCCATCCTTCTTGCCCTTGCTGCTGAACAGCCTGCGCGCGTACTCGCGCACGCCCTTGCCGGTGCGGTCTTCGGTGGCGTACTCGCGCTGCGCGTCGTAGTACGCCAGCACCGCCTGCATCGCCGCCAGCTCGTTGCGGCCGATGCGCGCGGTGCGCAGCCGGTCGGCGCCGGCGGCGGCGTCGAACTTCCACACGCCGGCCTTGTTCTTGACGATCGGAATCGGCAGCGTGAAGCCGGGCTCGGCGCCCACCGTCAGCAGCGCGGTCGCGTCGCCTTCGAGGTCGACGCGGTGCGACTGGTCCCACGCCGTGAGGAAGGCGCTGACGTCGTCGCGGCTGAGGTCGTCGGTCGGGATGAAGCTGCGCCATTGCTGGCCGAGCACCGCCTGCAACGCCTTGGTGTCGTTGCTGCGCATCGCCTTGACCAGCGCTTCGCCTGCCGCTTCGGGCGTCAGGTAGTGCTTCTGCGCGTACGCCAGCGGCGTGGCCAGCAGGCAGGCCAGCAGCAGCGCGCGCACGAGGTGAGCGATCGACCGGGTCATGCACCGTCCCTTCGCGCTAGCGACGGCCACCGCCGCGCCCGCCACCACCGCCACGGCCACCGCCGCCGCTGAATCCGCCACCGCCGCCGCGATGGCTGGACATCGACTGGCGGCTGGCGTTGCCGCGATCGAACTGCTGGCGCGATTGCCCCGGGTTGCTGGCGCCACGGAAGGCGTGATCGTTGCCACCCAAAGCCTGCGCGCGGTCGCGCGACGCGCCGACGCCGGCACCACCACCGTCGCGGCCACCGCCGGCGCCGCCGAACCCGCCATCGCGGCCCGCACCGGCGCCGCCCGCGCCATCTCGCCCGCCGCCGAAGTCGCGCCCGGCGTCGCGCGTGGCGGCCTGTGCACGCTCGCGCGTGGCCGGGTCGTTGCGCAACTGGTCGCGTGCCTGCGCCGGGTCCATGCCGCGGTCTTGCAGCGTCGATTGCGCCTGCTGGCGCCGCGAGTCGGTGACCGGATCGCGGCCGCGGTAGTTGTTGCGCGCGTCGGCGCCGCCGCGCCCCTGGCCGTACTTGTCGCGGCTCGCCTGGTCGCGGTAGGGCACGCCCTTGCGGTTGGCGGCGTTGTGCTGGAACTTGTTCTGGCCGGCGTCGATCTGGCGGTTGCGGTTGATGTTGTTGTACTTGTTGACGTTGATGTCGATGTCGCCGCGGCCCCAGTTGCAGCCGCCCCAGATCGACCCGATGGCGGCGATGCCGATGCCCCAGGCGATGCCGGCGGCGAACGCCCCGCCGGGGTAGTAGCCGGGGTAGTAGTACGAATACGGCGGCCAGTAGTACGGCGGGTAGTACGGATACGGCCAGGTGCCGTACACATACGTCGGGTTGTACGCCGGCACGTAGATCGCCTCGGGCTGCGCGGGCTCGATCTTGATCACCGTCTGTTGCGGCGCTGCCTCTTCGACGATCACCTTCTGCTGCTCGGTGGACTTCAGGTTGCCCGCCTGCTGCGCCTTGGTGCGCAGCCGCTGCACGGCGTCGAGCACGTCCTTCGACGAGGCGAGGAACGCGTCGCCGAGGCTCTGCACCCAGTCGGCCTGGTCGCCCATCGGCTGCAGCACCTGCGGGAACGCGGCCAGCGACTGCACCGACGGATCCCACGGCTTGTCTTGCACCGCCTTGACGGCCTCGTCGCCCTTCATGTCCTTGTTGGCCTTGGACCATTTGGCCGCCTCGGCGACGTCGGCCGGGTAGGTGGCCGCCATCAGCACCTGCGACAGCAGCGAGTCGGGATACAGCGCGATCGGCGCCACCAGCTGCTCGAGCTGCTCCTTGCTGAAGGTGGCCGACGAGCCCGAAGGCGCCGACGCGGCGATCGGCGGCGGCTTGGCGGCCGGCGGTGCCGTCTGCTGCCCGGCGGCCAGCACGGGCAGCAGCGTCAGCAACAGCGCGGCGCGCAGGGACTGCCGATGAAGCAAGGCACGCATGGGTGATGCACGCAATTATGGTCGCAGAGGTCTTCAACGGACCCCGGCCGCGCCCGGTGGACACGAGCCGAGGCCGTGGCGGCCTCGGCACACGCCGATCGATCCCTTCGTTCAGCCGCCGCCTGCCGCCTCGCTCATCTTGGCCAGCGCCGCGTCGACGGTGAAGGTGTTGGGCTTTTGCACCGGCGGGAACTCCTTGAAGGTGGCGGCGAACTGCGCCGCCCCCGACTGCGCCGCGTAGATGAAGTAGGCGTTGTGCAGGAAGAAGTCGTAGTACGTGTTCGACGTCACGTCGGCGAACTCGTAGGGGTCGGTGCGCAGGTTGAAGAGCTTGGGCAGGCGCAGCGGCGTGAACGGATCGGACCAGACCGCCATCGTGCCCTTGGTGCGCTGCTCCATGAACACCAGCTTCCAGTTGTCGTAGCGCAGGCCCAGCATGTCGCCATCGTCGCTGAAGTAGAAGAAGAACTTGCGCGGGCCCTTCTTCTCCTTGCCGGTGAGGTAGGGCAGGAAGTTGAAGCCGTCGATGTGGTTCTTGTAGGTGCGGCCGATCGCCTTGTAGCCCTTCTTCAGCTTGTCGACCACCTCGGGCGCACCCGCCACGGCCGCAAAGGTCGGCAGCCAGTCGTGGTGCTGGATGATGTCGTTGCACACCGAACCGGCCTTGATCTTGCCGGGCCAGCGCACCAGCAGCGGGATGCGGAATGCGCCTTCCCAGTTGGTGTTCTTCTCGCTTCGAAACGGCGTCATGCCGCCATCGGGCCAGCTGTTGCGGTGCGGGCCGTTGTCGGTGCTGTACTGCACGAACGTGTCGTCCGCGATGCCCAGCTCGTCGAGCAGGTCGAGCATCTGGCCCACGTTCTTGTCGTGGTCGACCATCGTGTCGTGATAGGGCGACTGCCAGCGCCCGGCCTGGCCGAGGCTCGACTTCTTGGTGTGCGTGAACATGTGCATGTGGGTGGTGTTGAGCCACACGAACCACGGCTTGCCGGCCTTGTTCTGGCGCTTGATGAAGTCGGTGGCGGCGGCGACGAAATCGTCGTCGCAGGTCTCCATGCGCTTCTTGGTCAGCGGTCCGGTGTCCTGGATCTTCTGTTTGCCGACCTTGCCCCAGCGCGGCTCGACGGTCTTGTCGTCCTTGTCGGTGGCCCACGAGCGCATCACCCCGCGTGGGCCGAAATTCTTGCGGAAGTTCGGCATGTCCGGATCGCCCTCGCGGGGGTAGTTGGCCATCTCGGGCTCTTCTTCGGCATTGAGGTGATAGAGATTGCCGTAGAACTCGTCGAAGCCGTGGTTGGTGGGCAGCATGTGGTTCAAGTCGCCCAGGTGGTTCTTGCCGAACTGCCCGGTGGCGTAGCCCTGCTCCTTGAGCACCGCCGCAATCGTCACCAGCTTGTCGTTCATGCCGATCGGCGCCGCCGGAATGCCCACCTTCGACAGGCCGGTGCGATAGACGCTCTGCCCGGTGATGAACGACGAGCGGCCCGCCGTGCAGCTCTGCTCGCCGTAGCTGTCGGTGAACAGCATGCCTTCCTTGGCGATACGGTCGATGTTGGGCGTCTTGTAGCCCATCAGCCCGTGCGTGTAGCAACTCAGATTCGACTGCCCGATGTCGTCGCCCCAGATGACGAGGATGTTGGGCTTGGCTGACTTGGCCATCGAGAACACTCCTTGGCTAACGTTGGTGCGGGTGCGGTTCGTGTTCGCGCGACGATCCATCGACCGTGCAGCGAGGCGCCTATCATCCGGAGCCGCGTGCGCCCGACCATTGGACTTTGGTCCCATGCAGCGCCGGCCGCAGATGCGCGAGCATCACGCCATCGAGGTTCCAGGCCGGCCGCCCGCCGGCCGGAAACGGGAGTGCGAATGCCTTCAGCCCTTGCCAGCTGGCACGACGGCGCGGCCAAGGCCGCGATCGTCGACTTCGTCGCCCGGGTCACCCGCCCGGGCGGCGCCGACTTCGTGCCGCCGGCCGAGCGCATCGCCACCTTCGACAACGACGGCACGCTGTGGTGCGAGCAGCCGATGCAGGTGCAGGTGTTCTTCCTGGTCGACCGCATCCGGGCGCTGGCGGCCGAGGATCCGTCGCTGAAGGAGCGGCAGCCCTACAAGGCGCTGCTCGAACACGACCTGAAGACGCTGCACGGCCTGGGCAAGCAGGCGATCTTCGAGCTGGCGTTCGCCACCCATGCCGGCGTCACCGACGAGCAGTTCGACGTCATCGCGCGGCGCTGGCTGGCGTCGGCCAGGCATCCGAAGCTGCAGCGGCTGTTCACGCGCTGCCTCTACCAGCCGCAACTCGAGCTGCTGGCCCACCTGCGCGAGCACGGCTTCAAGACCTTCATCGTCTCGGGCGGCGGCATCGGGCTGATGCGTGCGTTTGCCGAAGACGCCTACGGCATCCCCAGCGAGCAGGTGATCGGCTCGAGCATCAAGACACGCTTGGAGGTGCACGACGGCCGCGTGCAGCTGATGCGCACGCCCGAGCTCGGCAGCTTCGACGACCGCGAGGTCAAGGTGCACAACATCGGCCTGCACATCGGGCGGCGGCCGATCCTGGCTTTCGGCAACTCCGACGGCGACCTGGCGATGCTGCGCTACACGAAAACCGGGCCCGGCGTGCGGCTGGCGCTGCTGCTGCACCACGACGATGCCGAGCGCGAGTTCGCCTACGACCGCGAGTTCCGGCTGAGCCCGCTGGCCGAGGCGCTCGACCACGCGGCCGACCACGGCATCACCGTGGTCAGCATGCAGCGCGACTGGAAGGCGGTGTTCCCCGAAGGATGAGGGCGCCACTGCGGCGGGGCGGCTCAGCCGAACGGGCTGAGCTGGAACACCATGCTGGCGATCGCTGCGAGACCCACCCCCAGCAGCAGCACCGCGGTGACCAACGTCAGCGACGGCGGGAAGCCGCTCTGGCCGTGGATCAGCCCGTCGGCCGTCATCGCCTCGCGCTCATGGCGCAGGCCGGCCATGAACATCACGTGGTAGACGATGCCGATCACCAGCATCGTGATGCCGAGCACCACCAGCAACACGCCGAAATTGCGCGCCGGAGCCGAGCCGGAGAGCACCTGGTGGTCGGCCATCTTCTGGAACACCTGGTAGATCGTGAAGCCGAACGAGATCAGCGACAGCGACGTGCGCATCACCGACATCAGCGTGCGCTCGGCGCTCATGCGCGTGCGCTGAAACGACATGCCGGTGCGGCGCATCGACATCTCGGTGCGGTTTTCCGAGAGATCGGTGCGGTGCTCCGACAGGTCCGTCCGGTGCTCCGACAGATCGGTGCGATGTCCCGACAGGTCGGTGCGGTGGGTCGACAGGTCGGTGCGGTGCTCCGACAGCGTGGTGCGATGCTCCGACAGTCCGGTGCGGTGCGTCGACAGCCGGGTGCGGTGCTGCGAAAGCTTCGTCGACGGGTCGTCGAGCATTTTCGGGTCGACGTCGGGCACCGGTGGCGGCGGCGTCTCGGGCACGTGCGCCGGCCGCTGCGGGCTCTTCCACGGCGCCAGGCGTGTCGGTCGCGCCGGACGTGGCGGCATCGTCGATCGGGTGGGCTGGCTCGTCGGCATGAGGGTTCGCTCCTTGGTTGTCACCGGGCCGGCGAGTGGCCCGCTGTCGAATCGGCGGCGTGGCGGCGCTGCTGCCATTTCACGTAAGGCACGGCCACGATCGACGCCACGACCAGCGTCAACAGCACCGCCGCCATCACGCCGGGCTTGTCGACCGCGTTGTGCGAGATCGCCAGCGCCACCGCCGGGTGGCGTGCCGAGGTGGCCAACGCCAGCACGCTGCGCTCGTGCGGGTCGGGTCCGCCGAGCCAGTGGCCGACCGCGAGACCGACCAGCGCGAACAGGATCATCGCCAGCAGGCTGAAGTGGCCGGCAAGCCTGGCCATGCCGGGCCACTCCTTGAGCAGGATCGGAATGCACGCGGCAACCAGCACCACGGTGGCCACGATCGACAGCGGCCTGTCGATGCGCCTGGCCAGCCTGGGCGCCCAGTGGTGCACTGCCATGCCGGCCAGCACCGGCAGCAGCATCGAGGTGGCGACGATCTTCACGATGTTGGCGATCGAGACGTCGATCTGAACCTTGAACGCGTTTTCCAGCAGCGCAGCGGCCAGCGGGATGTAGGCGATCGACACCAGCGCGGTGGTGGTCAGCAGCCCGACCACATAGGACGACTCGCCGCCGGCCTTGATCTGCTTGTTGGGCAGGATCGGCGGCACCGGCGACAGCGCCGACGCGAGCAGCGCGATCGCCACCGCGCGCTGCATGTCGAATGCCTGCGCCATGCCGATGGCGAGCAGCGGCATCACCACCAGCATTGCGAACAACGAGCGCGCCAACAACCCTGGCCTGCGCCACAGGAACACCAGGTCGCCGAACTTCGCATCGAGCGCGACGCAGAAAATGATCAGCGCCATGCTGAGCTGGATGGCGAGGCCGATCAGTTGCGCGGTCGTCATGGGCGGACCTCGGGTGGTGTCAGCCCCGTTGGATCGTGCACGCACCGGCACGCCGCGCACGGCGGCTGGTGCGCACAGCATCGGCACGGCCCGGCGAGCGGCAAATTGGACCTTGGTCCAATAGGCTGCGGATGGCCGGCGGCGTCAATCTGCGCGGTGACCGCTGCGGTCTCGACACGGCAAGGAAACCCCATGAAGCGCAGAAACCTGTTGCTCGCCTGTGGCACCGGCTGGATCGCGGCATGCTCCACGCCCGGCGAGGGGACGGCGGATCCGGCAGCCAAGCGCCGCGCCATCGACACCGAGGTCGATGTCGCGTTGGCCGACCTGTACGCCGCCCACCCCGGCTCGCGTGACCTGGCCAGCAAGGCGCAAGGCATCCTGGTGTTCCCGAAGGTCATCTCGGCCGGCTTCGTGGTCGGTGGCTCGTACGGCCAGGGTGCACTGCGCAAGGGCGGCGCCACGGCGGGCTACTACAGCGTCGGCGCCGGCTCGGTGGGCTTGCTCGCCGGCGCCCAGACCAAGGCGATGGTCCTGCTCTTCATGACCCAGGAGGCGCTGCAGAAGTTCGAGGCCAGCAATGGCTGGACGGCGGGCGCCGATGCGTCGGTGGCGATGATGGACGAAGGTGCTGCCGCGCGGGTGGACACCCGCACCGCGACGGCGCCGATCGTCGGCTTCGTGCGCAGCACCGCGGGGCTGATGGCCAACCTGAGCCTCGACGGCACCAAGTTCAACAAGCTGCAGCTCTGACGCCGATGCGCGCTGCGCCAACTCGAGGTCGTGGCGCGGCGTGCCGTCACTGCCGATGACGCTCGCCGCCGCCCGGCTCGCCTGCTGCGTCGCGGCGCTGCGGCATACTGAGGCCGGACTGGGTCGGCCATGAACCTCTTTGCTATGAACCGGCCTGCCTTCGTGCCCAGGCTCGCGCACGCCGCGCCCTGGACGTGGGCGCCCGAGCGGCGGCGGCGCGTGGCGATGACCGCGCTGCGCGCGCTTGCCGTGGTGCTGGCGGTCGTGCTGGTGAGCTGGGGCGTGCTGTGGCTCGCGGTGCCGCCGCTGCTGAAGGCGCAGGCACAACATCGCCTGAGCGCGCTGCTCGGCCGCACGGTCACCATCGGCGTGGTGCAGTTCGAGCCGTGGAGCCTGCGGCTGACGTTGCGCGACTTCACGATCGCCGCTGCCGAGGGCGCCGGCGGCCCGCCGTTGCTGCAGGTCGATCGCATCCATGCCGACGCCGACTGGCGCTCGCTGTTCCGGCTGGCGCCGATCGTCGACGCCTTCGAACTCGATGCGCCGCGCGTGCATCTTGCGCGCACGGCAGCCGGCCGCTACGACATCGACGACATCGTCGAGCGGCTCAAGCCGCCGCCGCGCGAAGCCACCGAGCCCGCGCCGCCGGCGCGGCTGGCGCTGTACAACGTGCAGGTGCGCGACGGCGCACTCAGCTTCGACGACCGCCCGATGGGGCGGCGCCACGAGGTGACGGGGTTGCTGCTGGCGCTGCCGTTCCTGTCGACGCTGCCGTCGCAAGTGGAGGTCACCGTCCGGCCGCGGCTCGCCTTCACCTTCGATGGCGCGCCGTTCGACACCGGCGCGCAGACCACGCCGTTCACGCGCGACCGCGAGACCGAGCTGACGCTGCGCATGGGCGACTTCGACCTCGCCAACGCCAGGCCGTACCTGCCGCGCGACCTGCCGGTCGACTTGCAGCGCGGCCTGGTGCAGGCCGACCTGTCGCTGCAGTTCGTGCTGCGCGACGACAACCGCGCCACGGTGTCGGTGCGCGGCGGCGTCAAGGTGTCGGACATCGCGCTGGCCGATCGCGCCGGCGCGCCGCTGGCCGCATGGCGCACGCTGCAGGTCGCGCTCACCGACGTGCAGCCGCTGGAGCGCAAGGTGGCGCTGGGCACGGTGCGCTTCGAGGGCCTCGACGTTGCGCTGGCGCGTGACGCGCAAGGCCGCGTCAACGTGCTGCAGCTCGCGCCGCCGCCTGCAGACGAGGCCAAGCCTGCGAACGACGCGAAAGCACCGGCTGCGCAGCCGTGGCAGCTCAGCGTGCAGTCGTTCGAGCTCGGCGACGCGCGGGTGCGCTGGAGCGATGCCACCACGCAGCCGGCGGCGGCGTTGAGCCTCACCGGCATCCAGTCGGCCGTCGGGCCGCTGGCGTGGCCGGCGGTGCAGCCGGCCACGCTGGCGCTGAAGGCGCTGCTGCAGGCGCCCGGCGCCGCCGACGCCACGCTCGACGTGCAGGGCAGCGGCGACCGCGACAAGGCCAGCGTGGGTGTCAACCTCGCCGGCCTGGACTTCGGCGCCTTCGCGCCGTACCTGGCGCCGCTGTTCAAGCCGCGGGTCGAAGGGCGTGCGTCGCTCGATGCCAAGCTCGACTGGGCGCGTGAGCCGAACGCGCTGGCCGTCCACCTGGCCAGCGCCAGCGTCGACGCGCTGCGCATCATCGACGCCAACTTGGTGGCACGCGGCAACCAGAACAAGCCGCGCGACGCGGTGGCGTGGAAGCGCCTGGAGGTGAGCGACGCCGCGCTCGACGTGCCGGCGCGCAAGCTGGCGATCGGCCAGATCGCGCTGCACGGCCCGCAGTTCGTGATCGAGCGCGCGAAGGATGGCCGCATCAACGCGACCACGTGGGTGCAGCGTGCGCCAACGAAGGCCGCCGCGGATGGCGCGTCGCCCAAGGCTGCCGCGGCGCCGCCGGCGGCGGCCTCTGCGCCGTGGCAGGTGACGCTGACGCAGGTGTCGGTGGACGGCGGCCAGCTGTCGTGGCGCGACGAGGCGGCGGCCGGCGGCGGCGCCGAGGACCCGGTGCTGCTCGACGTGCACGCCTTACGCGCCGCCGTCAGCGGCCTGAGTTGGCCGGTGGCCACCACGCAGGCGCAGATGCAGCTGTCGGCGCAGGTGGCCGACCCGGCGGCCGCGCGCGAGCAGCGCCGCGTGCGCGGCGGCAGCATCGACTGGAAAGGCCGCCTCGTCGCCGAGCCGCTGGCGCTGCGCGGCACGCTGCGCATCGAGCGTTTTCCGGTGCACGCGTTGGAGCGTTATGCCGCCGGCGCTGTCAACGCTTCCATGCCGCGCGGCCAGTTGCAGTGGCGCGGCGACGTCGCGCTGCGCCAGCGACCCGGCGGCATCGAGGCCAACGTCGCGGGCGACCTGTTGCTGGCCGACCTGCACGTGTTCGGCCGCGACCCGGCCACACGCGCCGTCTCGCCCGACGAGCTGATCGGCTGGCAGGCGCTCAACGTGAAGGGCTTGAAGGTCGCGCTGGCGCCGCAGGCGCGGCCGCGCATCGACATCGCCGAAGTCGTGCTCAGCGACTTCTACTCGCAGCTCGTGCTCAGCGAGGACGGCCGCTTCAACGTGCGCGACGCGGCGCGGCGCGGCGCGCCGGCCACGCCGGAGGGCGGCTTCGCGGTGGGTCGCCAGATCTCGCAGCAGCCGGCCGACGCGCCCAAGGACGAGCCCAAGAGTGAACCCAAAGCGGCCGAGCCGGCGGCAGCCGCCGCCAGCGTGCCGGCGCCTGCGGCCAGCGTGCCGCTGCCAGCGGCCAGCGGCGTGCGCGCCAAGGTACCTGTCGATGTGCGGGTCGGCGGCGTGCAGCTCGTCAACGGCCGCGTCGACTACACCGATCGCCTGATCCGGCCCAGTTTCAGCGCCGCGTTGAGCGAGCTCAACGGCAAGCTCGGCGCGTTCGACTCGACGTCGCGCGAGATGGCCACGCTCGAGCTGAACGGCCGCATCGCCGGCACCGGCCTGCTCGACATCCGCGGCAGCCTCAACCCGATGGCCGACCCGCTGGCGCTCGACATCGTCGCCAAGGCCAGTGAGCTCGAGCTCGCACCGCTGTCGCCGTACGCCGGCAAGTACGCCGGCTATGCGATCGAACGCGGCAAGCTGTCGATGGACCTGCACTACGACGTCAAGCCCGACGGCCGGCTCGAGGCCACGAACCACGTCGTGCTCAACCAGCTCACCTTCGGCGAACGCATCGAGAGCCCGAGCGCCACCAAGCTGCCGGTGCGGCTGGCGGTGGCGCTGCTGTCCGACCGCCACGGCGTGATCGACGTCAACCTGCCGATCAGCGGCTCGATCAACGACCCCAAGTTCAGCGTCGGCGGCATCATCTGGCAGGTGATCGTCAACCTGATCACCAAGATCGTGACCGCGCCGTTCTCGTGGCTGGCCGGCGGCGGCGGCGAAGACCTGAGCGCAATCGGCTTCAAGCCCGGTACGGCGACGATGGCCGACAACGCCAACGCCGCGCTCGACAAGGTGGCCAAGGCGCTGACCGAGCGGCCGGCGCTGCAGATGACGGTCACCGGCGCGGCCGATCCGCTGAGCGAGGCCGAGGCGATGCGCCAGGCGATGCTCGAGCAGCGGGTGGTGGCGCAGGCACGCAACGAAGCGTTGCGCGCCGGTGCCGCCGCCAGCGCGCCGCAGGCACTGTCCAGCGAAGAGCACGAGCGGCTGCTGCGCGCCGTCTATCGCGAGGCCGACCTGCCCGACAAGCCGCGCAACCTGATCGGCCTGACCAAGGACATCCCGGCGCCCGAGATGGAAGCGCTGCTGAAGAAGCACATGCGCGTCAGCGAAGACACGGCGCGCCAACTCGCGCTGCAACGCGGCCTGGCGGTGCGCGACGCGTTGGTGGCCAAGGGGTTGCCGAGCGAGCGCTTGTTCCTGGCGGCGCCCAAGCTGCGGGTGTCGGGCGAAGGCGATGCAGCGTGGACACCGCGCGCACAGCTGGCGCTGGCGGTGAAGTGAACCTGCGCGATCAGAAGTAGCGCCGCCAGTCGAAGATCAGCCGCAGCCCGATCGAGTAGATCGTCTCCAGCTTCACGCCGGGCGCGCCCGGCGGATACGTCACCGTCGTGCTCTTGGGCACGTCGGCGGCGGCGAAGAGTTGCACCAGCACCGCCGAACTCTGCTTGGTGTCGAACGCGCGATAGGGCCGGTACTCCAGGATCGGCAGCTCGAACGAGATCGCCTTGAAGTCGACCACGCGTGGCTCGGCGCCCGCCGTGGCGCCCGGCATGGCCAAGGTGTTGTCGAAGCCCCCGTAGCCATAGAAGGTGGCACCGAGTTCGCGACCGAGCACGAACTGGAAGCGTCCGAAGCGCGTGGCCCAGCCCGCCTGCCACGGAATCAGGCCGCCGTTGCCGGCGGTGACCGCCATGCCCGCGTAGGTCGCCGGAGAGATCAGGAACAACGGCGATGCCAACAGCAGGTCGCCCGGGATCAGGTAGAACGGCATGCGCAGCCGGGTCGTCAGGCCGAAGCGCGACCGGATCGCCGAGGCGCCGCCCGCCGCCTCCAGCGCAGGGGACGTGAACTGCGAGTCGTTGGACGAACGGGTATCGCCGCGCACACCGATCGACGCGAAGACCAGCCCGTCGCCTGCCTCGCCGATCACGCCGTCGAGGCCGAAGCCGGCACGCAGCGCCAGTTCGGCGCCGGCGACCAAGCCGTTGTCGGTGACCACCGGGTCGTAGCCACCGTCGATCATGCGCACGTCCCCCGAGCCGACGAAGCCGACGAACGGCCCCACCTCGGCGCGAAAACGCGGCA
>DATDJF010000190.1:0-2686 GCA_036520715.1 Burkholderiaceae bacterium
TCGATCCCTGCGGTGTCGGGCCTGCATCGGCTGCTGAAGGCCGTGCCCGCGGCGCACGCGATGCAGATGGCGCTGACCGGCGAGCGCATCGACGCGGCGCAGGCGCAGCGCATCGGCCTGGTCAGCGAGTGTCTCGAGCCGGCGGCGCTGCTCGACCGTGCCGTCGCGCTCGCGCAGATCATCGCCGCGAACGCGCCGCTCGCCGTGCAGGCGATCAAGAAGCTGTCGCGCCTGACGCAGCACCTGAGCGAAGCCGACGCCCAGCAGCTGACCGAACTCTATTGGGGCGCGCTGCGCGACACCGATGACCGCATCGAAGGCCGCAGGGCCTTCGCCGAGAAACGGCCTCCCACCTACACCGGTCGCTGAAGCGACCTGCCACCCAACCTTCCCGATCTTCCGAACCTTCCAGGAGACACCGCCATGAACATCCGCATCCCCCGCCTTCGGGCCGTCATCGCCATCGCCGCGGCAGTGCTCGCCACGACCGCCGCCGCTCAACCGGCCTACCCCGGGCTGAAGCCGATCACCCTGGTCGTGCCGTTCACACCCGGTGGCGGCAACGACATCCTCGCCCGCGCCATCGCGCCGCGCATGGGCCAGTTGCTTGGCCAGACGATCGTTATCGACAACAGGCCGGGGGCGGGCGGCAACATCGGCACCGACTTCGTCGCGCACGCGCCGCCGGACGGCTACAGCATCGTCATCGCCTCGAGCCAGGTGACGATGAACCCCTTCCTCGACATGAAGGTGCCGTTCAAGATCGACAAGGACTTCGCGCCGATCGGGCTGATCGCGTCGGTGCCGGTGGTGCTGGTGGCAAACACCGAGCAGCCGTTCAAGACCCTGCCCGAGTTCATCGCCTACGCCAAGGCCAATCCGGGCAAGGTGAGCTACAGCAGCCCCGGCAACGGCACGCCGCAGCACATGGCCGGCGAGGTGTTCGCGAAGATGAACAAGGCGGAGATGGTGCACGTGCCCTACCGCGGCACCGGCCCGTCGATCAGCGACCTGATCGGCGGCCAGGTGCAGGTCTCGTTCGCGACCTACGCCTCGGTGGCGCCGCACATCCAGGGCAAGAAGCTGCAGGCGCTGGGCATCGCCGGCCAGAAGCGCACGCCCTTGCTGCCCGCGGTGCCGAACTTCGGCGAAGCCGGCATGAAGGACTACGAGGCCGGCCTGTGGTACAGCCTGCTGGCGCCGGCGAAGACGCCGCAGCCGGTGGTCGACAAGCTCAACGCGGCGCTGAACGAGGCACTCACGGACCCGGCCGTGGCCAAGCAACTGGCCGAACAGGGCTTCGAGACGCGGGCCTCGACCGCGGCCGAACTGAAGGCCTACATCGCCAGCGAACTGCAACGCTGGGAACGCGTGATCAAGGACAACCAGATCAAGGTGTCGCAATGAGCACCCCAACCGGATTCGCCGACGCGCCGGGCGGTGCCGACAACCCGCTGCTAGACACGCTGGGCATCCGGCTGGTCGAGGTGAGCGCCGGGCGCGCCGTGTTCGAGGTCGAACTCGATGCGCGCCACCTCAACCGGCAACGCAGCCTGCAGGGCGGCGTGGCGGCGACGCTGCTGGATGCCGCCTGCGGCTACGCCGGCCTGGCCGACGCGGACGGCGGCGCACTCGGCAACGCGGTCACCGTGATGCTGTCGATCGGCTACCTGGCCAAGGTCAGCAGCGGACGCCTACGCGCCACCGGCCGCGTCACCAAGATGGGCCGCTCGACCTACTTTGCCAACGGCGAACTGATCGCTGATTCGGGCGAGCTGATCGCCACCGCGCAGGGGGCGTTCAAGCGCACCCCGGCACCTGCGAAAGGCTGAAACCATGCTGCGCCACGCCCTCGACGGATTGACCGTCATCGATTTCACGCAGATCGGCGCCGGCCCGACCTGCACCATGCTGCTGGCCGACATGGGTGCCCGCGTGATCAAGGTCGAATCGCCGGACGGCGAACTCGGCCGCGGCCTCGGCCCGGGCTGGATCGGCGACGACTCGGCGATGTACCACGCCTTCAACCGCAACAAGCTCGGCATCGCGCTGAACCTGAAGTCGCCCGATGCGGTGGCGGTGGCCCGCCGGCTGATCGCCGGCGCCGACATCGTCGTCGAGAGCATGCGCCCAGGCGTGATGCAGCGCCTCGGGCTGGGCTTCGACGATCTGGAGAAGGACCATCCGGCGCTGATCTACTGCTCGATCTCCGCCTATGGACAGGCCGGTCCGTACGCCGACCGCGCCGGTGTCGACGGCATCGTTCAGGCCGACTCCGGGTTGATGAGCCTGATCGGCGTCGACGGCGCCGAGCCGTGCAAGGTGCAGGCGCCGATCGTCGACGTGATGACCGGCTACGTCGCGGCGATGGCAGTGTTGGCCCGGCTCGCGCAGCGCTCGCGCGACGGCCGCGGTGGCCGGCTCGACGTGAACCTGCTGAACTGCGCGTTGGCGCTGCAGCAGTCGTCGATCACCAGCTACTTCGCCGACGGCCAGCTGCCGCTGCGCGCCGGCAGCGCGGCGCCCTACTCAGCGCCGAACCAGGCCTTCCAGACACGCGACGGCTGGGTGATGATCGCCGCCTACATGCCCGAGCGCTGGACGAAGTTGTGCGATCTGCTGGGCGTCGCGCAACTGGCGACCGACCCGCGTTTCGCGACTTCGCCGCAGCGTGTCGCGAACCGGC
>DATDJF010000191.1:0-7392 GCA_036520715.1 Burkholderiaceae bacterium
TGGCGCGGTGACGATCATCTGCGCGCGCGACGAAGGCAAGCTCGACGAGGCGGTGAAAGGCATCGTCGCTTTTGCCAAGCAGCGCGGCACGGCACACCCGAAAGTGTTTTCCTACAGCGTCGACATCGCCGACCCCGAAGGTTGCGCGGCGTTCGTCAAGTCACTCGAAGACGAGCACGGCGGCGTCGACTTCCTGATCAACAACGCCGGCCGCTCGATCCGCCGCGCCATCGAGTCGAGCTACGAGCGTTTCCACGACTACGAGCGCACGATGCAGCTCAACTACTTCGGCTGCCTGCGCGTGACGATGGGCCTGTTGCCGGGCATGGTCAAGAAGCACAAGGGGCACGTGGTCAACATCAGCTCGATCGGCGTGCTGACCAACGCACCGCGCTTTTCGGCCTACGTGGCGAGCAAGGCGGCGCTCGATGCCTGGACGCGCTGCGCGTCGAGCGAATTCGCCGACCAGGGCATCACCTTCACCACCATCAACATGCCGCTGGTGCGCACGCCGATGATCGCGCCGACCAAGATCTACAACAACGTGCCGACGCTGGCGCCCGAAGAGGCGGCCGACATGATCGCGCAGGCCTGCGTCTACAAGCCGGTGCGCGTGGCCACGCGCCTGGGCACCTTCGGCCAGGTGCTGCATGCGTTTGCGCCGCGCATCGCGCAGATCGTGATGAACACGAGCTTCCGCATGTTCCCAGACAGCGACGCCGCCAAGGGCGACAAGGGCGAGAAGCCCAAGCTGTCGGCCGAGGCGATCGCGCTGCAGCAGATGATGCGCGGCATCCACTTCTAAGGCGCTCGGATCACGCCCTCGTCCCCCAGCGGTTGAGGCGCGCACAAGCGCGGGGTTGTCCCCAGCCAGGAGCGCCCCGCGTGGGGATGCCCCGCGCTCGGAAACGCAGCGACTTTCGCGGCGTACGCATTGCACGGATCCTGCGGACAGGCGGCAGGCGCGCGGCCCTTTTGGGTTGGCGCGTGGATTGCTTCCTGGACCCTTGACCTCGCATGGACGACCTTGTCGCCAGGCGCGGCGCTGACTTCAGGCGGAACCGACATGCGCATCTTTGGAGCATTTTTCTGGCTGATGGCGACCTTGTCGTCAGCCCGGGCCGACGACATCGTCGGCGTGCTGGAGCGCTCGCAGCAACTGCGACTCGAGCAACGCGTCGCCGCCGCCCCCGACGGCGAACGCACCCAGCGGGTGCGCGCGACCTTCGATCGGCTGCTGGCCAAGGCCCGGATTGCACCGCAATCGCTCGAACTGCGGGTGATGCAGGGCGGCGTTCAGGCCGAGGCGATGCTGGGCCGTGTGCTCGTGGTCGGCGAAGCGGTGGGCGACCTGCCCGAGGGCGAGCGCCTGCTGCTACTAGCGCACGAGCTGAGCCATCTGACGCTGGGGCACTGGCAGGCGCTGTGTGCCCTTTACCTCAAGCACGTTCCGGGCGAGGTGCGACCAGACACGACCGATCCCGTGGCGGGCGCGCTCGGGCGCGACGCGCACGCGCTGTCGCATCGGCACGAGTACGAGGCCGATGCCCACGGCTTCGCGCTGGCGCGCCCGCTGGGCGCCACGATCGACGATGCGCTGTCGCTGTTGATGCGCCAGCCGATGCTGGGCGACAGCGCCACGCACCCGGCCACGCGCCGCCGCATCGCGCAGTTCCGCGTGCTGCAGGCGCGTGCCGACGAGCTCGAGGCGTTAGGCGGTGCGACGCGCGCGGTTCAGGTGGATACGCCAGCGCTGCGCTGACGCGCCGAACGTCTACTCGTCGGCCACCTGCAGCACCAGCTTGCCGAAGTTCTCGCCCGAGAAGAGCTTCAGCAGCGTGCCGGGGAACGCCGCCACGCCGCCGCGCACGACGTCTTCCTTGCTCTTGATGCGGCCGTCCTTCAGGTAGCCCGCCAGCTCGGCGATCGCTTGCGGGAAGCGCTCGGTGTAGTCGAACACCACCATGCCTTCCATGCGCGCGCGGTTGACCAGTAGCGACATGTAGTTCTTCGGGCCCGGGATGCCTTCGGTGGAGTTGTAGTGCGCGATCGCGCCGCAGATCACGACGCGGGCCTTGCGGTTGATGCGCGCCAGCACGGCGTCGAGGATCGGCACGCCGACGTTGTCGAAGTAAACGTCGACGCCGTTCGGGCAATGCTGCTTCAGGCCCTCGCGCACGGCGTCCCAGCGCTGCGCGCCCGCGGGGGCCTGGGCCTTGTAGTCGATGCAAGCGTCGAACCCGAGTTCGTCGATCACCCACTGGCACTTGGCCGGTCCGCCCGCGATGCCGACCACACGGCAGCCCTTGATGCGGGCGAGCTGCCCCACCGTCTGGCCCACCGCGCCGGCGGCGCCCGACACGACGACGGTGTTGCCGGGCTGCGGCTGGCCGACGTCGAGCAGGCCGAAGTACGCCGTCATGCCGGGCATGCCGAGCACGTTGAGCCATTGCGTGACGCTGCCCAGCCGCAGGTCGATCTTGTGCAGGCCGCTCTTGGGCAACTCCTCGGCCGACGCCGACCAGTACTCCTGCACGCCGAACGTAGCGGCCACCGCGTCGCCGACGGCGAACTTCGGATTGCGCGAAGCCACGACGCGGCCGACACCGCCGGCGCGCATCACCTCGCCGATCTCGACCGGGCGGATGTAGCTGCGGCCTTCGTTCATCCAGCCGCGCATCGCGGGGTCGAGCGACAGCGCGAGCACCTTCACCAGCACGCCGCCTTCGGCGGGTTCGCCGACCTTTTCTTCGTTGGCTTGCCAGTCGGCGGTGCGGGGCAGGCCCACCGGGCGCGCCGCCAGGCGGATCTGGTGGTTGGTGGTAGCGGTCACGGGCACGGCGGTCTCCGATTCGGTGGTGTGGGTCAGCCGTGCATCGTAGCCACCCGCGCGGCCGCGTGCGTCACCGATGCGACGCCTCGCCGCGGCATTGGTGAACCTCGATCGTCACGTGGCGCAGCCCGGCGAGCGGTTGCAGGCGCGTGCGATAGGTGTCGGGCGCCAGCGGCCGGTCGGCCACCACGCTGAGCACCGCCGACCAGGCCGCCGGACCGACCTGCCACACGTGCAGGTCGGCCACGTGTGCATCGCCGTCGGTTTCGATCGCTCCGCGCACGGCGTCGCGCAACTGCAGGTCGGGGCTGGCATCGACCAGGCAGCGTGCGGCGTCGCGCAGCACGCCGATCGCCCAGTGCGCGATCAGCACGCCGCCGGCCAGCGCCACCAGCGGATCGAGCCAGCGCCAACCCCATGCCATGCCGGCACCCAGCGCGACGATGGCCAGCACCGAGGTCAACGCGTCGGCCAGCACGTGCAGCGTGGCGGCGCGGTAGTTGTGGTCGTGGTGGCCGTGGTGATGCGGCTGCGCTGCCGCGTGGTGGTGCTCGTGCCCATGCGCGTGCTCGTGGCCCGGCCCGTGCTCGTGCGCATGCGAATCGGCGTGCGCCTGCGAGTGCGCATGCCCAGCGTGGGCGTGGTCATGCGTGTGGCCGTTGCGCGTCAGCAGCCACGCGCAGGCGGCGTTGACGACCAGGCCGATCGCCGCCACGCCGATCGCCTGCGCGTAGGCGATCGGATGCGGCGACCACAGCGTGGCGATGGCGTCGATTCCGATCCACACGCTCACCGCCAGCAGCAGCAGGCCGCTGGAGTAGGCGGCCAGCACCTCGATCTTCCAGCCGCCGAACGCGAAGCGCTCGCTGGCGTGCACGCGGCGCGCCAGGTGCGCCGCCAGCGCCGCGCCGCCGAGCGCCAGCGCGTGCGTGCCCATGTGCCAGCCGTCGGCCACCAGCGCCAGCGAGCCGCTCCAGTAGCCGACCACCAGCTCGAGCGCCATCGTGACCAGCGTGACCACGGTCACCCACCACAACGCCCGCTCGCGCCGCGGCGCGGCCGCGTCGCCGAAGGCATGGCCGTGCACGAACGGGCGCAGGTCGTGGCTGTGGCGGCTGCTCACCGGTGCAGTGTGCCTCGGGCGCGGCGGCGGCGGAAGCTTGGCCATGCCGGCGGCGGCATGGCGTTCAGGCAGCCAAGCCGCGCCGTCGCATCAGCAGATAACCCGCCGGGATCACCAGCATCGACAGCAGCGGCGCGGTCAGCATGCCGCCGAGCATCGGCGCCGCGATGCGCTGCATCACCTCCGAGCCGGTGCCGCTGCTCCAGACGATCGGCAGCAGGCCGGCCAGGATCACCGCCACCGTCATCGCCTTGGGCCGCACACGCTGCACCGCGCCGTCGCGGATCGCATCGAGCAGCAGCGGCGTGGTCAGCGCGGCGCCGCCGGCCAGGCGCGCCTGCAGCGCATGCTGCAGGTACAGCAGCATCACCACGCCGAACTCGGCGGCCACGCCGGCCAGCGCGATGAAGCCCACCCCGGTGGCCACCGACTGGTGAAAGCCCAGCGCGTAGAGAAACCAGATGCCGCCGATCAGCGCGAACGGCAGCGTGGCCATGATCAGCAGCGCCTCGTCGATGCGGCGGAAGGTGAGGTACAGCAGCACGAAGATGATCACCAGCGTCGCCGGCACCACCCACATCAGCCGCGCGGCCGCGCGCTCCAGGTACTCGAACTGGCCCGACAGCGTGACGCTGATGCCCGGCTCGAGCGTCACGTGGTCGATGATGGAGCGCTTGAGGTCGTGCACCACCGACGACAGGTCGCGCCCCTGCACGTCGACGTACACCCAGCCCGTCGGGCGGGCGTTCTCGCTCTTCAACATCGGCGGGCCGTCGCTGATCGACACGCTGGCTACCGTGCCGAGCGTGATCTGCTGGCCCATCGGCGTGAGCACCGGCAGCGCGATCAGGCGCTGCGGCGTGTCGCGCCATTCGCGCGGGTAGCGCAGGTTGATCGGGAAGCGCGCACGGCCTTCGACCGTCTCGCTGACGTTCTCGCCGCCGATCGCGCCCGATACGATGGCCTGCACGTCGGCCACGTTGAGGCCGTAGCGCGCGGCCGCAGTGCGGTCGATGTTGACGTCGACATAACGCCCGCCGGTCAGCCGCTCGGCCAGCGCCGAGCTGACGCCGGGCACACTTTTGGCGAGTTGCTCGATGCGCACCGCGGCGCGGTCGATCGACGCCAGGTCGTGGCCGCTCACCTTGACGCCGATCGGGCTCTTGATGCCGGTGGCCAGCATGTCGATGCGGTTGCGGATCGGCGGCACCCACAGGTTGGCCAGGCCCGGCACCTTGACCGTGCGGTCGAGTTCCTCGACCAGCTTCTCGGGCGTCATGCCGGCGCGCCACTGCTCGCGGGGCTTCAGCTGGATCGTGGTCTCGAACATCTCCAGCGGCGCCGGGTCGGTGGCGGTCTCGGCGCGGCCGGCCTTGCCGAACACCCGCTCGACCTCGGGCACGGTCTTGATCATGCGGTTGGTGATCTGCAGCAACTCGCTCGCTTTCTGCGCAGACAGCCCGGGCAGCGCCGACGGCATGTACAGCAGGTCACCCTCGTCGAGCGGCGGCAGGAACTCGCCACCCAGGCGCAGCAGCGGCCACGCGGTGGTGGCCAGCGCGAGCGCGGCGATCGCCAGCGTGGTCTTCGGCGCCGCCAGCACCGCGTTCAGCACCGGCCGGTATATGGCGATCAAGCCACGCGTCAGCGGGTTGCGGCGTTCGTCGGGGATGCGGCCGCGGATCCAGTAGCCCATCAGCACCGGGATCAGCGTCACCGACAGGCCCGCCGCCGCGGCCATCGCGTAGGTCTTGGTGTAGGCCAGCGGCCCGAACAGGCGGCCTTCCTGCGCCTGCAAGGTGAACACCGGGATGAACGACAGCGTGATGATCAACAGCGAGAAGAAGAGGGCCGGCCCCACCTCTTCGGCCGCGCGCGTGATCAGCGCCCAGCGCGCCTCGCCCTTCAGCTCGGCGCCCGGGTTGGCGTGCTGCCAGGCCTCGATCTGCTTGTGCGCGTTCTCGATCATCACCACCGCGGCGTCGACCATCGCGCCGATGGCGATCGCGATGCCGCCGAGCGACATGATGTTGGCGTTGATGCCCTGGTGGTTCATGACCAGGAACGCCACCAGCACGCCCAGCGGCAACGAGATGATCGCCACCAGCGCCGAGCGCAGGTGCCACAGGAACAGCAGGCACACGAGGGCGACCACCGCGAACTCCTCGAGCAGCTTGTGCGAGAGGTTGCGCACTGCACGCTCGATCAGCGCGCTGCGGTCGTAGGTGGTCACGATCTCCACGCCGGGCGGCAGGCTTTTCTTCAGCTCCGCCAGCTTGGCTTTCACGGCGGCGATCGTGGCCTGCGCGTTCTTGCCCGAGCGCAGCACCACCACGCCGCCGGTGACTTCGCCCTCGCCGTCGAGCTCGGCGATGCCGCGCCGCATCTCGGGACCGAGCTGCACGGTGGCCACGTCGGCGAGCTTGACCGGCACGCCGCTGCGCGAGGCCACCGGGACTGCGCGGAAGTCGTCGAGCGACTTCAGGTAGCCGCTGGCACGCACCATGTACTCGGCCTCGGCGAGTTCGAGCACGGAGCCGCCGCTCTCCTGGTTGCCGGCAACGAGCGCGTCGCGCACCTGGTTGTAGGTGATGCCGAACGCAGCCAGACGAGTCGGGTCGAGCTGCACCTGCACCTGGCGCACCATGCCGCCGACGCTGGCCACCTCGGCCACGTTGGGCAGGCTCTTCAGCTCGTACTTCAGGAACCAGTCCTGCAGCGCACGCAGCTGCGACAGGTCGTTGCGGCCGCTGCGATCGACCAGTGCGTACTGGAAGATCCAGCCGACGCCGGTGGCGTCGGGCCCGAGCGCGGTCTTGGCACTCGCGGGCAGCCGGCCCTGCACCTGGTTGAGGTACTCGAGCACGCGAGAACGCGCCCAGTACAGATCGGTGCCGTCGTCGAACAGCACGTAGACGAAGCTGTCGCCGAAGAACGAGAAGCCGCGCACCGTCTTGGCACCTGGCACCGACATCATCGTGGTGGCCAGCGGGTAGGTGACCTGGTTCTCGACGATCTGCGGCGCCTGGCCGGGATAGCTGGTGCGGATGATGACCTGCACGTCCGACAGATCGGGCAGCGCGTCGATCGGCGTCGCGCGTAGGCCGAAGATGCCCCACGCGGTGAGGAACGCCGTGGCCAGCAGCACCAGGAAGCGGTTGGCCACCGACCAGCGGATCAGCCGCGCGATCATCGCCGTGCTCCGCTGGCTGCGGCGTCGGGTTCGCTGACCGGTTCGAGCGCGCCGCGGGCGAGCACGCCCTGCAGGCTGGCCTCGGAGTCGATCAGGAACTGGCCCGAGGCCACCACCTGGTCGCCTGCCGCGAGCCCCTGGCGCACCACCACGCGGTCGTCGAACTGCTCGCCGATCTGCACCTCCACCGGCCGATAGCGCCCAGGCGAGTCGACCCGGTACACCAGCGCGCGCGTGCCGGTG
>DATDJF010000192.1:0-15521 GCA_036520715.1 Burkholderiaceae bacterium
GCGCCGGCGATCGTGGTGGCGCCGGGGGTGGCTTCGACTCCGGTGCGCGCGACCGCGCCAGCGGCGTCTCCGACAACGCGGTGCGCGGCGCCGGCAATGCCGGGCAGACACGCCAACAGGCCGATCGCGGCAGTTCAAGCCGCGCGTCGGCAGCGAGCCACGGCGGCGGCGCCAGGGCCGGCGGCGGCGGGCGTGGCGGCGGTGGTGGGCGCGGCGGCGGTGGCCGTCGGTAACGAGTGGGAGACTGCTTTACCATGACCAGTCCTTCGTTCGCGCTCTTGCTGCGTGCCCTGGCACTGGCCTGCGCGCTGGTGTCGCCGCTGGCGATGGCGCAGAAGGCCTATCCGAGCGCCGAGGCCGCAGCGGACGCATTCACCGACGCGCTGCGCAAGGTCGACCCCAAGGCGCTGGGCGTCGTGCTCGGTGCCAACTACAAGCAGTTCGTGCACACCGACGGCATCGAGCGCCAAGACATCGAGGCCTACCTCGCGGCGTGGGACAAGCAGCACAAGCTGAGCACCGAAGGCGACACTAAGGCGGTGATCGCGGTCGGTGAGCAGGGCTGGACGATGCCGATCCCGATCGTCAAGCGCAAGGCCGGCTGGCAGTTCGACCCGGTGGCCGGGGTCGACGAGATGCGCACGCGACGCATCGGGCGCAACGAACTCGCGACCATGCAGGCCATCCTTGCGTACTTCGATGCCCAGCGTGAATACGCGATCGAAGACCACGACGGCAACGGCGTACGCGAGTACGCCAGGAAACTCGTCAGCACCAAGGGCAAGAAGGACGGCCTGTACTGGGAAAGCCCACTCGGCATGGACGAGAGCCCGCTGGGGCCGCTGCTGGCGCAACAAAAGCCCAAGGGCCCGGGCTACTACGGCTACCACTACAAGATCCTCACCGGCCAGGGCAAGGATGCCCCCGGCGGCGCCTACGACTACATCATCGGCGGGCGCATGCGCAGCGGCTTCGCCGCCATCGCCTGGCCAGTGCGATATGGCGACACCGGTGTCATGGCCTTCATGGTCAGCCATGCCGGCATCGTGGTCGAGAAAGACCTCGGGCCTAGCACCGACGCGGTCGCGCGTGCCATGACCCGCTTCAACCCCGACCCGAGCTGGACCAAGGCGCCGCTGCCCAACTAGGGCCCGGCGGTCAGGGGGTGCGGCTCGGTTGCGCCGGCGCGGCAGCGTCGCGTACCGGCAAGCGCGTCGGCGGCAGTGTCAACCGGAAGCTCGCTCCGGCGTCGCGATGTTCGGCCACCAGCGTGCCGCCGTGTGCGCGCGCGATGCGTCGCGAGATCGGGAGCCCGAGGCCGAGGCCGCTGTCCTTGGTGGTGAAGAACGGCTCGAAGATGCGATCGAGCTGGTTGGGCGCGATGCCCGGACCGGTGTCGCCGACCACCAGCTGCACGCTGCCGTCGTAGACGTGGATGGTGGTGACCGACAGCGTGCGCTCGCGGCCCGTCGGCAGGCGCATCGCGTCGCAGGCGTTGGACACCAGGTTGAGCACCACCTGCTGGAGCTGCACGCGGTCGCCGTTGACCTGAGGCAGGTCGGACGACAGGCCGACCCGCACCTCGATGTCGCGGGCGACGAACTCGCCGTGCAGCAGATCGAGCACCTGCCTGACCACCTGATTGAGGTCGACGCGCACGAACTCCTCGTCGCCCCGCTTCATGAGCTGGCGCAAGTGGTGGATCAGTTCGCCGGCACGTTTGTCGGCCTCGACGATCTCCTGCAGGATCGTGCGGATCTCGGCCACGTCGAGCGGCTCGCGCGCCAGGAATCGCAACGCCGCCTGCGCGTTGCTCAAGATCGCCGTCAGCGGCTGGTTCAGCTCGTGGGCCAGCGTGGTGGAGAACTCGGTCAGCGATGCCACCCGGGTCAGGTGCGTGAGCTGCAGCCGCTGCTCGCGCTCGCGCGCCTCGGTGCGGCGCTGCTCGCTGACGTCGCGCACGATGCTGATGTCGCACGGCTCGCCGTTCAGCTCCACCGCCTTCTGGCGCACCAGCGCCTTGCGCGCGATGCCGCGCCGGTCGCGCAACGACACCTCGACGTCACGCGTGAAGTCACCGACGTCGCGCGTCAGCGACGCGACGTTGACGCGATCGGTCTCGCCGAGGTGGGCTGCCAGCGACGCGCCGCTGCCGGCGGCGAGCTCGTCGCGCCGGTAGCCCATCAACTCGAGCCAGTGGTCGTTGGCCTCGATCACGCGGCCGTCGCTGCGGCGGCTGATCGCCATCGCGTCGGGGCTCGATCTGAAGGCGGTGGAAAACAGCCGCTGCGACGCACGCTGGCGCTCCTGTGCGGCGCGCCGCTCCTCGGTCAGCGCGGCCAGCAGCAGCAGCGGCACGACGATGGTGATCAGGAACAGCTGGATCGGCAGCGCCTCGTCCGGCGTGGCCTGAGCCATGAACGGGCCGCGGCCGTGGCTGGCGCCCCAGATCACCAGGAAGGCCACGACCATGAATGACGCGCTGGTCAACGGCGGCCCGAAGCGCAGCGCCGCCCAGATCAGCAGCGGCACCGGCAGGTACAGCAGGCTCGGCGAGTCCGTGCCGGAGAGTCCGCTGTCGAAGGCGAGCACGCTCACGGCCAGCAGCGTGGAAAGCAGGACACCCCCCTCCACAGCGCGCGCGCGGGTGATGCCGCGCAGCAGCGGCGGCTCGAGCGTGGCCCAGGTCAGCGCCACCGGCACGAAGACCAGCGCAGCCAGCATGTTCGACGGCAGCCGCGCCCTCCACAGGCTCCAGTAGTCGCTGCTGCCGAAGCCGACCATGCGCACGAATGCCGCATCGAGAAACGACGACAGCGCCGGCGCCAGCGCCGCCGCGCCGCAGAACGTCATCACGGCGCGCACCGTGTTCAGGCCCGGCTTCGGGCCGGCCAGCCAATGCATGAACGAGGCACCGATCAGTGCCTCGCAGACGTTGCTGACGAACCAGCACAGCACCATCGCCGTCGGCACATGTTCCTGCAGTTCGGCCAGCAGGTGCGCCGGAAACGCTGCCGCGACGAACATCCACCACCAGCGGCGGGGCGCCAGCAGCAACGCGGCGAACAGCAGCGCGTTGGCCGGCCACAACACCGCAAGGGGAAACGGCGGCGCCGTCAGCGCCAGCCCGACACGCGCCCCGATGTAGTAGGCCGTCATGACGGCCAGCAGCACGATCAGCGGCGGCCGGTCGAGCGTGGCGGCCCGGCCAGCCACGCTGGAGTTCAGTACTTCGACGACACGACCCATCGGATGCGGGCGCCCACCCGCCATTCGCGGCGGTATACGACGACAGCGCAGCGTAGCGGCCACGCGGCGCGCAACCGACAAGTCATGTTAGGGAGCGGGGTTTTCCGCATTGCCACGCGGGCGTGGATCTCCCCTGGATTTGCGGCATCGGCGTGACACCCGCGCTGGCCGTGTGGGCGCACACACCCGGCGCGACGCGCTGCCTATACTGCACGCCCCGCAGCCGATGCCTGAAGCGCCCGCGACCGGAGCCCCGCGTGAACCCAGCGAACCCGATGCCCCAGGAGTGCGGCGAGGCAGAGGCGATCCCGCCGGCCGAAGTGTTCATCGTCGATGACGATCCGGCGGTCTGCACGGCGCTGCGCCGGTTGCTGGGCCTGCAGGGATACCGGGTGTCGACCTTCCACAGCGCCGAGGCGTTCCTGGCGCGTCACGATCCGCACGCCTACGGCTGCATCGTGCTCGACGTGGCGCTGCCGGGCCTCAACGGGCTGGCGCTGCAGCAGGTGCTCGAGCAGCGCGGCAACCAGATGCCGATCCTCTTTCTCACCGGCGCCGCCGATGTGCCGATGTGCGCCCAGGCGATGAAGCGCGGCGCCATCGACTTCCTCACCAAGCCGGTGGACGACGAGGTGCTGTTCGCCGCGGTGGCTGGTGCCCTGCAGCGCGAGGCCGAGCTGAGCCACGAGCGCGCACAGCGCGACGCCGCCGCGTCGCGGCTGGCCACGCTGACGGCGCGCGAGCGCGAAGTGCTGGCCCACGTGATCGCCGGGCGCCTGAACAAGCAGATCGCGGCCGACCTCGGCACCGCCGAGAAGACCGTCAAGGTCCACCGCGCCCGCGGCATGGAGAAGATGCACGTGCGCTCGGTGGCCGAGTTGGTGCGGATGGTGGAGCGCTCGCATCTCGAAGTGCCGCGCGGCAGCGGCTGAAGGCCCGCACCGCCGCTGCGGCACCCTGTGTGGCGGCGCGATATTGGACCTTGGTCCCATGGGACCAAAGTCCCACTGGTGGTCGGGCCTGCGGAGGACTACTTTATGCGTCCTGATGTCCACCAGCACCACCTTGGTTGCCATCGTCGACGACGAGGAATCGGTGCGCAAGGCGTTGTGTCGGCTGGTGCGCTCGGCCGGGTTCTGCGTCGAGGCCCACGCCTCGGGTGCCGACTTCCTGCGTTCGGTGGAACAGCGGCTGCCGCATTGCGCGGTGCTCGACCTGCGCATGCCGCACGTCGGCGGCCTCGATGTGCTGCGCGCGCTGCGGCAGGCCGCGACTCAGGTGCCGGTGGTCGTGATCACCGGTGACGATGCGCCGGAGATCCGCGCGCTGGCGTTCGAGCACGGCGCTCGCGCCTACCTGCGCAAACCGGTGGACGACGCGATGCTGCTCGATGCCATCCACACCGCGATCGGCGCCAGCTCGTCGACGGCGCCACCGTGACGGCCCGGCATGCGACACGCCGTTCCTGGTCGGTCATCGTGCTGGCCGCGGCGCTCGGCCTGGCCGGCGCCGCGCATGCGCAGCAGCCCCGTGCTGCGGCGGCCCCGGCTTCACCCGAGGCGCAGCAGCGCCTGGCGCAAGCCAGGCAGCGCCTGCAGCTCACGCCCGAGCAGGAGTCGAAGTTGCGCGCGCTGCTGCAGGACGAGGCGCACAAGCTGCGCGCCATCCGCGACAAGTACGCCAACGACAACTCGCTGCAGGCGCGCGGCGCACGCAGCCGCGAGTTGAGCGCCCTGCAGGAAGACTTCCACACCAAGCTGCAGGGTGTGCTGTCGCCGGCGCAGGTCGACGAGTGGGACAAGATGGCTGCCGAGCGGCGGGCCCAGGCGCGCGAGCGGCAGCGCCAGCCGCCTTGACGCCCGCGGCGTGGCGGCCGTGTGGTACCTTGGTCCAATGCGGCCGTGCGCAAAGCCGGCCCACCATGGCGACGCCAGCCGATCGAAGGGAGTGCAGCATGAGCGACATCAAGACCCAACGTGACCAGTTGTCCGCTGATTTCCAGCGCGTGATGGAAGACATCGATGCGCTGCTCAGCGCCGGCGGCACCAAGGTCGAAGGCGAGGTCAAGGCGATCCGCGAGCGCCTGCGCGGGCGGCTCGACGACACGCGTCAGCGCCTGGGCGACCTGCAGGACGAAGGCATCGAGCGCGCGCGCCGCGCCGCCCACCGCACCGACGAGTACGTGCACGAGCATCCGTGGCACGCGGTGGGTGCCGGTGCGGCGCTGGGCCTGCTGGTGGGCGTGCTGATCGCGCGGCGCTGACGGCATTGGCCACCGACAGCGCCGGCAGCTTCGACACGCTGCGCCGCCTCGGCGCGGCCGTGGTCGCGCTCGGCCGCATCAAGCTCGAGCTGGTGGCGCTCGAATGGCAGGACGAGAAGGCCCGCATCACGCAGTTGCTGCTGCTGGCCACGCTCGGCTCATTGCTGGCCGGCTTCGCGTTGATCGCGCTGGCGATCACGATCACGGTGGCGCTGTGGGACACCCCGCATCGCCTGCTGGCGCTGATCGTCACCACCGTCGTGCTCGGCGGCGGCGCGTTGGCATCGGCCTGGCGCATGGTGGCGCTGCTGCGCGGCCCGTCGCCGCTGGCCGGCAGCGTCGGCGAGCTGAAGCGCGACGAAGCTGCGCTGCGCGGCGGCGGTGAGCGCGATGGCGGGTAGGCTCTCCGCGCTGCGGGCGATGACCCCTGCGCAGCGTGCGCAGCGCCGGCACGACCTGCTGCTCGCAGCGCACTTGCTGCGCCGGCAGGTGGATGCCGACCTCGTGCACCTGCAGCCAAGCGCCGACCGTGTGCTGGTCTGGCTCGACGCTGCGTTGTGGTTGCGCCGGCAGTGGGCGCGCTCGCGCGCGTCGCGACTGGGCACCGCGCTGGCCGCCGCCGCTGCCATCGCTGGCGTCGGCGGCCTCGGCGCCGCCGTGCTGCGCCACGGGCACTGGCTGCAGTCTGCACTCGTCGCCTGGCGCGCCTGGCAGCAGCGACGCGCTTGAGTGCGGTCGCTCGCGCGTTGCGTCGTCGAGCCGCCGCGTCAGCGCGGCGCCGCTTGCTGCTCCGGCTGCCACCAGCCGCCACCGAGCGCCTGCAGCAGCGCGGCCGAATCGGCGTAGCGGTCGGCCACCGCCTGCGCACGATCGAGCAATGCCGCTTGCAGCCGGCGCTGCGCGTCGAGCAGCGTGAGCTGGCTGACGCCGCCGGCCTGGTAACGCGCCGCGGCGATGTCGTGCAACGCCCGCGCATGCGCGGCCGCATCGGCGCGCGCATGCAGCTTGCGCGCGTCGGCCTCGAGCGCGCGCAGCACGTCGGCCACGTTCTGCAGCCCTGACAGCACCACTTCCTTGTAGGCGGCACCGGCCTGCTCGTACGCGGCCACCGCTGCGCTGCGCCGCGCCTGCAGCTCGCCGCCGCGAAACAGCGGCTGCGCCAGCGATGCGCCGAGGATGTAGAAACCCGACCCGCTGCCAAACAGATCGCTGCCGCTGGACGATCCGATCGAGCCGAGGTTGGCCGACAACGTGAGCTGCGGGTACAGGTTCGCGGTGGCGACGCCGAGCTTGGCGCCGGCCTGCTGCAACAGCGCCTCGGCGGCACGGATGTCGGGCCGCTGGCGCGCCAGCTCCGACGGCACGCTCAGCGGCAGTTCGAGCGGCAGCGTCAGATCGGCGAGCCGGAACTCCGGCAGCGTCGCGGCGCCGGGGGCCTGGCCGGTGTACACCGCCAGGCGATGGCGAAGCTGGTGAAGCTGGCGCTGCAGCTCGGGCAGCGTGGCCCGCGACTGCGCGAGCTCGGCGCGCTGCACGATCGCGTCGGCGCGCGCCGCGGTGCCGAGCTGCACCAGGCGCTCGGTGATCGCGAGCTGCCGGGCCTGCAGCGCGACGATCTCCTCGCTGAGCGCGATCTGCTCGCGCAACTGCGCCTCGCGGATCGCCGCGGTCACCACGTTGCCGGCCAGCATCAGGCGCGCCGCCTCGAGGTCGAAGCGCCGCTGCTCGACCTGGCCCTGCAACGCGGCCAGCTCGTTGCGGGTGGCGCCGAAGAAGTCGAACGTGTAGGACACGCCGACCGTTGCCAGGTACAGATTGAACGGCGTGGCCAGCGGCAGCCCCTGCACGCCGATGGCCTGCGGGTCGACGTCGATGCGATTGGCCGACAGCCTGGCGTCCACCGTGGGCAAGCGTGTGGCGCCGCTGCGCGCGTTGAGGTCTTCCTGCGCCTGGCGCAGCGTGGCGCTGGCGCGCTCGAGGGTCGGGCTGCCCTGCAGCGCCTGGCGCACCAGTGCATCGAGCGCCGGCGAGCGGAACAGCGTCCACCACAGCGCCGGCATCTCGCTGCCGGCGACGACACGCTGCGCAGCACCGCCGGGGCCGTCGGCAGCCGCCGCCAGGTCCACCGGCACCGCGGTGTACGACGCGACGTCCGGCAACTGGGGCGGTGGCGGCGCGTCGCTGGCGCAACCGGCGAGCGCGGCGGCGACGATGCCCGGCAGTGTCCGCTTCATCGTCAGTCCAGCGTCTTGCGGTAGAACACCAGCGCGAACGCCATCACCACCGCGGTGAACACCAGCATCGGCCAGATGTTGGGCCACAGGTCGGGCCAGTGATTGCCCTTCAGCAGGATGCCGCGCACCAGCCGCATGAAGTAGGTGGCCGGCAGCGCCTCGCCGATCCACTGCGCCCAGCGCGGCATGCCCTGGAACGGAAACATGAACCCCGACAGCAGCATCGTCGGCAGGAAGTAGAAGAACGTGAGCTGCATCGCCTGCAACTGGTTGGCCGCCAGCGACGACACCGTGATGCCCACCGTCAGGTTGGCCGCGATGAAGATCAGCGCCACCGCGTAGAGGGTCGCCACGCTGCCGACGAATGGCACCCCGAACAGATACACCGCCGCCAGCAGGATGATGGTCGACTGGATCAGCCCGATGAAGATGTAGGGCACGATCTTGCCGGTCATCACCTCCAGCGGCTGCGCCGGCGTGGCCAGCAGGTTCTCCATCGTGCCGCGCTCGCGCTCGCGCGTCATCGCCAGCCCGGTCATCATCACCATCGTCATCGTCAGGATCACGCCCATCAGGCCGGGCACGATGTTGTGCTGCGTCAGCCCCTCTGGGTTGTAGAGCTTGTGCACGCGCACGTCGAACGGCGCCGCGCCACCGGCCAGCGGCGCGAGCACACCGTGCAGATCCTTGCGCGCGACGGTCGCCGCCAGCTCGCGCACCGACGCGATCGCGGCGCCGGCGGCCGCCGGGTCGGTGGCGTCGGCCTCGATCAGCAGGGCCGGGCGCTCGCCGCGCAGCAGCCGGCGCGTGAAGTCGCCCGGGAAGTTGACGACGAACTGCACGTCGCCGCGCGCCAGCGCGGCGCGCGCCGCCTCCTCGCTGGCCAGCTCGTCGACGAACTCGAAGTAGCCGCTGGTCTTCATCGCCGACAGATAGCTGCGCGTGAACTCGCTGTGCTCGCCGACCACCACCGCGGTCGGCAGGTGCCGGGGGTCGGTGTTGATCGCATAGCCGAACAGGATGAGCTGGACGATCGGCATGCCGACCACCATGCCGAACGTGATGCGGTCGCGCTTGAGCTGCAGGAACTCCTTCAGCACGATGCCCCACCAGCGGCTGAACGAGAAGGCCGTCATGCCTTGGGGGCGTAGTTGTCGGCCGAGCGGCTCATCAGGTGGATGAACACGTCCTCGAGGCCGGTGTCGGCTTGTTCGATGCGGCAGGGGGTGCCGGCGGTGGCGCGGCGCAGCGCCGCCTCGATCGCGGCGCCGTCGCGGCCGGTGACGTGCAGCGCAGCGCCGAACGCGGCGATCTGCTCGACGGCGCTCTCGCGCCGCAGCTTGGCCGCCACCGCCGCCAGGTCGCCGCCGCTGACCGCCCACGTCGCCAGGCCCTGGCCGGCGATGATCTCCTGCGCGGTGCCCTGCGCCATCAGCTGCCCGTAGGCGATGTAGGCCAGCTTGTGGCAACGCTCGGCCTCGTCCATGTAGTGCGTGCTGACGAGGATCGAGATGCCGCGCGCGGCCAGCGCGTGCAGCTCCTCCCAGAACTCGCGGCGCGCCTTGGGGTCGACGCCGGCGGTGGGCTCGTCGAGCAGCAGCAGCTCGGGCTGGTGCAGCATGCAGGCCGCCAGCGCGAGCCGCTGCTTCCAGCCGCCCGACAGCGCCCCCGCGAGCTGGCTGGCGCGGTTGGCCAGGTTCAACGCCTCGAGCGCACGCTGCACCGCCTGCTTGCGCTGCTTCATCTCGTAGATGCGGGCGACGAACTCCAGGTTCTCGCGGATCGACAGGTCGTCCCAGAACGAGAAGCGCTGCGTCATGTAGCCGACACGGCGCTTGATCTGCCCGCTCTCGCGGCGGATGTCGAAGCCCAGGCACGTGCCCTCGCCCGAATCGGGCGTCAGCAGGCCGCACATCAGGCGGATCGACGTCGTCTTGCCGCTGCCGTTGGGCCCGAGAAAACCGAGGATCTCGCCGCGTGCGGCGCGCAGCGACAGATCCCGCACGACATGCTTGTCGCCGAAGCGCTTGTTGAGCCCGCGCACGTCGATCGCCAGCGCGCTGGCCTCACCGCTCATCTCAGCGTCACCGACACCGGCTGCCCCGGGCGCAGCGCCGGCGCCTGCCCGGCCGCGGGCCGGGCCTCGACCATGAACACCAGCTTGGCGCGCGTCTCGTTGCTGTAGATCACCGGCGGCGTGTACTCGGGCTCGGCGGCGATGTACGTCACCGCCGCCGGCACTGCGGCTGGGCAGCCGTCGCACTGCAGCGCGACGTTGCGCCCGGGCTTGAGTGCGCCGGCCACCGCCTGCGGCACGAAGAAGCGCACCTTCACGTGTCCCGGCGGCAACAGGCGCACCACCGGGCTGCCGGCAGCCACCCATTCGCCCTCGCGGTACAGCGTGTCGACCACCAGGCCGCCCTGCGTCGCGGCGACGCGCTTCTGGTCGAGCCGCCAGCTCGACTGGCTGAGCGCCGCGCGCGCTGCCGCGACCTGCGCATCCTGGGCGCGGATCTGCTCGTCGCGCGCCGGCAGGCTCGACACCTGCAGCTGGCCGCCGAGCTCGCGCACACGCGCCGACTTGATCGTGTGGTTGGCGCGGGCGTCGTCGAGCTGCGCGCGCGCAATGCCGCCGATCTCGAACTGCGCCTGGTCGCGCTCGAGCTGCTGCGCCGCCTGCTGCTCGGCGGCCACTGCCTGCGCGAGCTGCGCACGCGCGACGTCGAGCTCGGGATTGCGCTTGCCCTGCTTCAGGTCGGCGAGCTGCGCCTGCGCGGCCTTGAGCTGCTCGTCGGCCTGTTGCCTGGCAGCGGTCTCGGCCTCGGCCTCGAGCGTGAACAGCGGCGCCTTGGCGTCGATGGTCTGGCCGCGCTGCACCAGCAGCTTCTCGAGCCGGCCAGCCACCGCGGAGGCGACGTGCACGTACTCGCCTTCCACGTAGCCCTGATGGCTGGCAGGCCGCTCGGCGGAGCAGGCGCCGAGCGCCAGTGCAGCGAACGTCAACGTCCCGAGCGCGGTGTATCGCATCTGGGCCTGCATCGTAGGGCAGTTCGCTGCCGGTCCCGATGCGCGCCTACACTGCGACCCAGCGAAACGACGGAGCCGACACGATGGCGCTGCTGCACTCCCACCGCACCCTGCGGGCCCGCGCGGCGATGTGGGCAGCCGGGCTGGCCGTCGCAGCGGTACCGGCCGTGGCGCAGAACTGGATCGGCCTGCTGAAGAACACGCCGGCCGAGAACTTCAGCGAAGAAGACCTCAAGCTGTTTCTCGACGCATCGCGCAAGGCGCTCACCGAAGCCAAGGCCGGCGAGACGGTGCAGTGGCACAACCCGCTCAGCGGCAGCCGCGGCGAACTCAAGGTCGTCAAGACCTTCAACTGGCAGGAGTTTCCGTGCCGCCAGCTCCGCGTCACCAGCGAAACCACCGACCGCAAGGGCAGCAGCGTGCTCAACCTGTGCGACGTGCAGGGCAAGTGGAAACTGCTGAGCCCCTCGCAGCTCAACAAGAAGAGCTAGCGCGGCGGCGCGGCGCTCAGCGCCAGGCGCTGCCCACCTGGATGTACCACGCGTGGTCCAGCGTGCTCTTGGCGACGTCGACGCCCATGTACAGGCCCAGGCGCTTGGCGATCAGGTAGCGAAAGCCCGCGCCGTAGGCGCTGGTGTCGGCGCCATCGGAGAAGCTGGTGGCCGTGCCCCAGGCCTTGGCGCCGCCGACGAAGCCGATCGCCGCCCAGCGCGGCGTGATGTTCCAGCGCACCTCGGTCTCGACGACGCCGGTGCGGCGGTCCTGCAGCCGGGCCGCGGGCACGCCGCGCAGGTCGACCGACGGCAGCATGTAGAACGGCACCTGGCCTGCGGCCGCGCGGCCGTCGATGCGGCCGGCGACGACGAACTCGCGGCCGATGGGGAAGTACACGAACGCATGGCCGCGGTACGACTGGAAGCGTGTGTCGCTGCCCCAGTCGGGGTCGTAGAACGTGGCGTCGAGGCTGCCGGTCCAGCCGCGCGACGGCGTGAAGATGTTGTCGCGCGTGTCGACCTCGACCGACAGCCCGAGCCCCGACTCGCGGTCGGCGCGCTCGAGGCCGTTGAGCGCCGGCACACCCTCGAGGTTGAAACGGCTCTTCAGGTCGAGGTAGTTCCAGCGGCCGACCAGCCAGACGTCGCTTTGCCCCAGGCGAAGCATGCCTTCCTGCATCGACACGAAGCCGTCGAGGTTGTAGCCCAGCGGCGGGCCTTGTCCGCCGATGCCGTAGTAGTCGAGGTTGACGCTGGTGCGCCCGACGCCGCCACGCCAACGATATGCATCCTCGGCAAAGCTGACCATGCCGCCGGCCATGCCGATCCAGGTGCCGTTTTCGGTGGCGGCGCCGCCGATGGCGTAGATGTCGGGCGGCGTCAGGCGGCCGTCTTCGGTCTTGCGGCTCGCGGCCTCGCGCAGCGACTCGCGAAAGAACGTCGCCATCACGCCGGCGCCGTAGCCCACCGCCGGTTCGGTGATGATGATCGGCACCGGCAGGAAGCCCTTCTGGTCGAGCAGCCACTCCGAGAGGTCGAGCTGGCCGTCGTCGGCGTCCTTGAAGCGATCGAACCAGCTCGCAGCCTGCGCGCCGGCGGCAGCCAGCAGCATCGACAACCACAGCAGGCCGGCCGCCGGGCCGGCGAGGCGCACGCTCACCAGCGAAACACCGCCGCGATGCCCGGCCCGTTGAACGTGAGCGACTCGATCGTGCTGCTCGACTTGAAGCGGTAGTCGATGTAGCGCCAGGCACCGACCACGTCGCCCCACGGGAAGGTGTAGCCCAGGCCGGTGGTCGCCTGCCAGGTGAACTTCGATTCGCCGGCACCGATGTCGACGTAGTACGGCACGAACCAGCGGCCGCCCTCGCCGAACGAGGCGCGGCCCTTGGCGCCGACGATGGCGTCCCAGTTCTGCTGCCGGGCCTCGCGGCTGCCGGCGCGGTCTGCCAATGCGATCGAGCCGATGTTGCCGCTCAACTGCCAGGTCAGCGATGTCGTGATGTTGAGCATGCGTGTGCCGCCCAGCACGTCGAGCCGATAGGCCGGGCTCGACACCGCGCGCCAGCTGCCGGCCAGCGTGACCAGCCAGCCGCGCAGGTCGTATTCGGTGTTCGCGCTCGCGCCCACTGGCAGCAGCCCGCCGATGGCGATGTCGCGCGTGCCGGATCGGGTGTCGCCGAAGTCGAGGTAGATGGCGTCGCCGAACACGCCCCAAGCGCCCTTGTTCGCCTCGAGCGAGCCCATGAGCGCGAACTTGAAGTCTTCGAGCAGCTTCGAGCCGTCGATGCCGACGCTGCTGCCGCCGCCCCCCGGCGGGAACGTGGTGGTGCCGCCGATGCTCGGCAGGTACAGGTAGACGCTGCCCTGGAACTTCCAGTCGTCGCTGGCTTGCGCGCGTGCCGCCAGCGGCGCCAGCGACAGCGCAGCGCCACACAGCAGCGCGGCAGCACCGAGCCGCGTCTGCACGTGGCGTGGTGTCATGCTGATTGCTCGATCGGCAGCCCGCAGAGGGCCTACTTCTTGGTCGGCTCCACCGACAGCGCGATCGCTTCGACGAAGGTGGCCTCGACCTGGTCGCCGACCTTCACCATCGCGAACTGCTTGGGATCCTTCACCGGCAGGTCGACCGTGCGCTTGGGCCCCTTCAGGCGGATCGTCTGCTTCGCCGCATCGACGGCGATCACATCGGCCATCACGGTGACCTTGCGAGCGGCCGCGACACCGGGACGCTGGCCCGGCTTGGCCACCGCCGCATCCTCGGCTTCGACCTTCTCGCGCGGGGCGCCGCCGCCCTTCTTCAGCGTCAGCGTCAGCGCCTCCAGGTAGCGCACGGCAACCTCGTCGCCGACCTTGATCTGGTCGAAGTTCTTCACCTCGGGCCCGCACTGAATGTCGAACACGTTGCCCTCGGGGCCCTTGAGCGTGACCAGACGGTTGGCCTTGTCCACCGCCTGCACGATGGCGGTCACCTTGATTCCGGCGGCCACGGTGGCCGTGCCGGGGGCGCTGGCGATCATCGCTGCGCCGCCGGCCGAAGGTTGTTGTTGCGCTTGCGCCGCGGCGGCGGCGACGGCCACGACGCCGATCAAGAAAGACTTTTGCATCAGATACCTCTTGGACGTACTGCTGGAAAACGCGCCGGGCCGATCAGAACCCGACGTTGACGAAGATGGTGGGACCCTTGAACGCGTACTGCACCTCACCGGTGAAGTCGGGCTTCGTGGCATCGACCTTGTAGTCGACGTAGCGGTAGCCGACGCCGGCGCCGACGTTCTTGGTGAAACGCCAGTCGAACGCGGCCATCCAGTTGAGCAGCCGGCCATCGTAGTCGCCGTAGTTCAGCGACAGGAAGTCGACGCGGCCGCGTATCGACAGCATCGGGTTGAACATGTACGTGCCGAACAGCCCGACGGTCGGCAGCGGCACCAGCGTGTCGCGCGCTTCGCGCTGGAAGCCCGCGCCGGTGAGGATGCCGGTGCCCTGCCCGGACACCTCGGTCCTGAAGTCGGTGACGTGGAAGCCGAAGCCGACACCGGCCTCGGCCTGCGGTGTCTTGACGAACGACCAGCCGCCGGTCACTCGATAGATCGTCGAGTCGAACTTGGTCTGGATGTTGGCGCCGATCGGAAACGAGACGTCGCCGAATTCGATCTGCCGCGTCAGCGACTTGGTGCCCGAGCGCTTGAGCGCGTAGTACTCGAACTCCAGCCGCCAGTTGTCGCCCAGTCGCATGCCGAGGTCGAAGTACGGCGTGCCCTTGCGGTCTTCGAGGTCGAGCTCGTCCTCGAGCCTGACCTCCGAGCCGGGCCGTGCGGTTGCCGTGGCGTCGAGGCGCACGGTGGAGCTGATGGTCGGGTAGAAGTACTCCAGCCCGGCCCAGTAACGGTCGTGAGGCAATTCGGCGAAGGCGCCGGCCGAACCGAAGGCCAACGCGGCTGCCAACGCAGCCCGCCGCCATGGAATGTTGCAATTTTCGACACGCATTGTTCGCTCCTGGTACCCCAGGGCCCCAACCACTGACCCGAATGATCCGCCACCACGACGGCGGCAGCAGGATACCCGATCGCGGCGGCGCGATTTTGTTGCGCCTCAACGGCGTGGCGGCGGAAACACGACCTTCCAGTCGCGCTTCATGCTGACCACGTTCCAGCCCTTGGCGAGCGCATCGTCCCAGGCCTTGTCGAGGCGGCCGATGTGCGACTGCCGGTCGTAGGCGACCTCGTGCTCGCCATCGTCGTGCAGCACCAGCAGCGCCAGGCGCGGCCCGCTGCCGCCCATCGTGTACTGCAGCATCTGCCAGTCGCCATCGGAGTTGCCGAACGCCAGGATCGGCCGCCGCCCGATGTGCTTGTAGATGCCCACCGGCTTGCCCGGGCCGTCGTCGATGAAGTCGATCTTCGGCTCGCGCAGCAACACGGGCTTGCCACCCTGCAGCTCGTAGCGCATCGCGTTCTGCGTGCCGACCACCTGCTCCGGCGGGATGCCGTAGACGCGTTCGCTCCACGGCCGCATGAACTCCACCGAGCCGCCAGAGACGATGAAGGTCTTGAAGCCGTTGCGGCGCAGATGGGTCAGCAGCTCGAGTTGCGGCTGGTACACCAGCTCGGTGTACGGCCGGTTGAACCTGGGATGGCGCGCCCGTGCCAGCCAGTCGCGCGCCGCGGCGTCGTAGGCGTCGTCGCTGAGGCCGCCCTGTGCGGCGAACAGAAACCGCTCGAGCTGGCCGTCGGGCAGCGCATGCAAGGCCTGCGG
>DATDJF010000193.1:0-20761 GCA_036520715.1 Burkholderiaceae bacterium
CGCGGCCACACGCGGATTCTCGGCGGTGGCCCGCATGGCGCGCCCGAGCTTGGTGCGGTTGACCAGCCACATCAGGCCGACGAGCGTGATCGCGGTGACCGCGAGGATCAGGATCTGCGTCACGTAGATCACCGCGCCGCCGATGTGGAACGGCTCGCTGGGCAGCAGGATCGGATACGGCTTGTAGTTGGGCTTCCAGATGATCATCGCCAGCGTCTGCAGCAGCAGGCTCATGCCCATCGCGGTGATCAGCGGCGCCAGCCGCGGCGCATTGCGCAGCGGCCGGTAGGCGACTTTCTCGATCACGAAGTTCAGCGCCGCGCACACCACCATCGCGGCGATCAGCGAGATCAGCAGCTTCAGCCAGCCCGGCAAGCCGCTGTCGGCCAGCAGCATGATCACCGTCCAGCTCGTCAAGGCGCCGACCATCAGCACCTCGCCGTGCGCGAAGTTGATCAGGTTGATGATGCCGTAGACCATCGTGTAGCCCAGTGCGACCAGCGCGTACACGCTGCCCAACACCAGACCATTGATGATCTGCTGCAGAAGGATGTCCATCGACCGAGCCGTTTTTCGCCGCCGCCGCCCCGGGTGGGGCCGGCACGGACGGCGCGATTGTAGGAGTGCAGGTTTCGGGCCAGGGCGGGGGATACCCGCTGGCACGCTCCACGGCGGACGGCCCCGGTGGCTTCGGGGCAACACCCGCGGTCAGCGCGGGCTCGGGGCGGCCTTCACTGCGGCTCGGTGGGCTTGTCGTTGAGGGCGCGCAACTGGGCCAGGCGCTCGGCGATGCGCTGCTCCATGCCGCGCTGCACCGGCTCGTAGAAGCGCTGCGGCTGCACGCCCTCCGGCCAGTAGGTCTCGCCGGCGGCGAAGCCCTCGGGCTCATCGTGCGCATATCGATAGCCGCTGCCGTAGCCGAGCTCCTTCATCAGCTTGGTCGGCGCATTGCGCAGGTGCAGCGGCACCGGCTTCGTGCCGTCCTCGCGCACGAATCCGCGCACCGCGCCCCACGCGGTATAGGTCGCGTTGGACTTGGGTGCGACGCTCAGGTACACCACCGCCTGCGCCAGCGCCAGCTCGCCCTCGGGGCTGCCCAGGCGCTCGTACACCTCGGCGGCGTCGAGCGCGAAACGCAGGCCGCGCGGATCGGCCAGGCCGATGTCTTCGCTGGCCATGCGGATGACGCGCCGCGCCACGTAGCGCGGGTCGACGCCGCCATCGAGCATGCGCGCCAGCCAGTACAGCGAGGCGTCGGGGTCGGAGCCGCGCACCGCCTTGTGCAGCGCCGAGATCGAGTCGTAGAACTGCTCGCCGCCCTTGTCGTAGCGGCGCAGCATCTCGCCCAGCGTGCGCTCGAGCATCGCCTCGTCGTACGTCGCGGCCTCGCCCGCCATCGCGACCAGGTTCTCGTAGGCATTGAGCAGGCGGCGGGCATCGCCATCGGCATAGCCGACAAGGCGGTCGCGCGCGGCGTCGCTCAGATCGCCCGCCTGCAACAGGGCCTTGGCGCGTACCAACAGCTCGACCAGGTCGTCGGGCTCGAGCGGCTTGAGCACGTGCACGGTGGCACGCGACAACAGCGCCGAGTTGACTTCGAACGACGGGTTCTCGGTGGTGGCGCCGATGAAGGTGAACAACCCCGACTCGACGTGCGGCAGGAAGGCATCCTGCTGCGCCTTGTTGAAGCGATGCACCTCGTCGACGAACACCACCGTCGCGCGCCCTGCGGTGCGCACGGCCCGAGCGCGCTCGACCGCCTCGCGGATTTCCTTGACGCCCGCGAGCACCGCCGACAGCACGATGAACTGCGCGTCGACCATGCTGGCCACCAGGCGCGCCAGGGTGGTCTTGCCGACACCGGGCGGACCCCACAGGATCATCGAGTGCAGGCGGCCCGATTCGAAGGCCACCCGCAGCGGGCGGCCAGACCCGAGCAGGTGGCGCTGGCCGATCACCTGGTCGAGTTGCTGCGGACGCAGCCGGTCGGCCAGCGGCGCGTCGGGTGATGGCGCGGCAAGGCCGGGTGCCGGGCCTGCCGGGTCGAACAACGATTCCTGCGCGCTCACTGCACGATCACGTCGGCGCCCTTGGGCGGCGTGAACTGAAACGTGCTGTCGGGCAGCCTGATGTTCTGCTCGAGTGCGGTGAAGCGAAGCAGCGAACGCTGCCCGAAGGCGTCGACGATTTCCAGTGCGGCCAGCGCCGGGCCCTTGAAGCCGACCCGCAGCATCTTGATCGGGCCGTCCGGCGCGCGCGGCGTGGCCTGCACCCACTCCATGCCGTCGGCAGCCGGCACGGCCTTGAGCTGGAAATCGTTGTCGAGGGTGCCGCCGGCCAGCAGCGCGGCGGGCGTGGCGCCCAAGGCCTGGCTCATCGGGCGCACGGTCACCTGGTTCAGATCCACGTCGTACAGCCACACCTTGTGGCCGTCGGCGACGATCAGTTGCTCGAAGGGCTTGGCATAGCCGAAGCGAAAGCGGTTGGGCCGCACGAACTCGAACTGGCCCGACGAATCCTTCTTCTTGGCGCCGTCCACCGAGGTGACGGTCTGGGTGAAGCCGGCGCGCCCCGACTTCACGTTCTGCGCGAAGTCGCGCAACAGATCGACACTGTCGGCCCGAGCGGCAGCGGCCGACAACAGCGCCACGACGCAGAAGAACTTCTTCATTCGTCGCGCTTGGGCACCAGGATGTCGCGGTTGCCGTTGCTGGCCATCGGCGATACGAGTCCGGCGCGCTCCATTTGTTCCAGCAGCCGCGCCGCACGGTTGTAGCCGATGCGCAGGTGGCGCTGCACGAGAGAAATCGAGGCACGGCGGTTCTGCAGCACGATGGCCACCGCCTGGTCGTACATCGGGTCGGCCTCGGCGTCGCCGTTGCCATTGCCGCCCTCGATCGCCGCCAGCGTGTCGCCCTCGAGCGTGCCGCCCTCGAGGATGCCCTCGATGTAGTTGGGCTCGCCACCCTGCCGGCGCAGGTAGTCGACCACGCGGTGCACCTCTTCGTCGCTGACGAAGGCGCCGTGCACGCGCACCGGCTGGCCGCCGCCCGGCGGCTGGTACAGCATGTCGCCCTGGCCGAGCAGCGACTCGGCGCCCATCTGGTCGAGGATGGTGCGGCTGTCGATCTTGCTCGACACCTGGAATGCGATGCGCGTGGGGATGTTGGCCTTGATGAGGCCGGTGATCACGTCGACACTCGGCCGCTGGGTGGCGAGCACCAGGTGAATGCCGGCGGCGCGCGCCTTTTGCGCCAGCCGCGCGATCAGCTCCTCGAGCTTCTTGCCGACGATCATCATCAGATCGGCCAGCTCGTCGATCACCACCACCAGGTACGGCAGGCGCTCCAGCGGCTCGGGCGCCTCGGGCGTGAGGCTGAACGGATTGGTCAGCGGCTCGCCGCGCTCGGCGGCCTCGGTGAGCTTGCGGTTGTAGCCGGCCAGGTTGCGCACGCCCAGGCGGCTCATCACCTTGTAGCGGCGCTCCATCTCGCCGACACACCAGGTGAGCGCATTGGCCGCCTGCTTCATGTCGGTGACCACTGGGCACAGCAGGTGCGGAATGCCCTCGTAGACGCTCATCTCGAGCATCTTGGGGTCGATCATGATCAGCCGCACGTCGCGCGCCTCGGCCTTGTACAGCAGGCTCAGGATCATCGCGTTGATGCCCACCGACTTGCCGGCGCCGGTGGTGCCCGCCACCATCAGATGCGGCATCTTCGCGAGGTCGGCAACCACCGGGTTGCCGACGATGTCCTTGCCCAGGCCCAGCGTCAGCTGCGAGTGCGCGTCGTTGTAGACCGCCGAGCCGAGGATCTCGGACAGCCGGATCGTCTGCCGCTTGGCGTTGGGCAGCTCCAGCGCCATGAAATTCTTGCCGGGAATGGTCTCGACCACGCGGATGCTGACCAGCGACAGCGAGCGCGCCAGGTCCTTCGCCAAGTTGACGACCTGGGAGCCCTTCACGCCCACCGCGGGCTCGATTTCGTAGCGCGTGATCACCGGGCCGGGCGACGCGGCGACCACGCGCACGTCGACGCCGAAATCCTTGAGCTTCTTTTCGATCAGGCGGCTGGTCATCTCCAGCGAATCGGGCGTCACCGCCTCGGTGCGCCCCGGCGCCGTGTCGAGCAGGTCGACCTGCGGCAACTTGGCGTCGTGCAATTCTCTGAACAATGGCTGCTGGCGCTCCTTGGCGACGCGCTCGGACTTCGGCACCTCGGTCACCGGCTTCTCGATCACGATCGGCACGTGGTCCTCGATCACGAGCTGCTCGTCGGCCAGCACACGATCGCGATCGATCTGCGCCTGCTTGCCGATGCGCAGGTCTTCGGCGCGCTCGATGGCCTCTTGCCGACGCTCGCGCAGCGCATCGAAAGCGGCGCCGATGCGATCGGCCAGCGCGATCCAGGAAAAGCGCAACGCCATCGACGCGCCGAGCACCAGCGCCGCGATCCACGCCACGCCCGAGCCGGCGAAGCCGAGCCACTTCATCGACAGCGGGCCGAGCACCGCGCCCAGCACACCTCCGGCCTGGCCACCCGGCAACACGCCATCGAAGCGGTACAGCCGCGTCCACTCGAGCGCGCAACTGGCGGCCATCAGCAGCACCACACCGCCCACCCACACGGCGCGTGGCCAGGCCGCGTGCTCGTGCGCGGGCGAAGGGTCGTCGCGAAGCCACTGCGCCAGCGCCGACAGCCACCAGCGTGCACCGACCACCGGCAGCCACCAGACCGAATAGCCGAACAGGAACAGCAGCAGGTCGGAGACCCAGGCGCCGAGCTGCCCGGCCTTGTTGTGCAGCGGCGCGCCGCCCCCCGAGGTCGAGAAGGCGGCGTCGCCCGGGTCGTGCGTCAACAGCGCCAGCAGCACCAGCAGCCACAGCACCGCACCGGCGACCAATGCCAGCTTGGTGCGCCAGCGGCCGGCCGCGGTTTGCGCGCGTGCGGGTGTCGCAGCGGTGCCGCCGGAGGCCAGCGATCCGAGCGGAAACGTCATGACCGGGATTGTGGCCGATGCGCGCCAGGGCGCTCTGGCCGTGGCCTCAGGAGGCGCCGGGCCGCTCCCGAGCCGACTGAGCACACCCTCGGGGAGGTGAGCCCGCACCGCGCGAGCGCCTGCGCGCTCGCGAGTGGCTGGTGAACGCCTTGCGGCTTGCAAGCCGCAAGGCAGCGAGCAAAGCGAGCGTGGGGGTCAACATCTCACTCGGAGTGCAGCCGCTCCTTGAGCACCACCGAGCCGTTTTCCTGCGTCTCGATGACGCCGCGCTCCTCGAGGTCCTTCATGACGCGGCTGACCATCTCGCGCGAGGCGCCGACCACCTTGGCCATGTCCTGGCGTGACACCTTGTTGCGAATGATCTTGATGCCGTCGACCTCTTCGGCCATCTCGAGCAGCGTGCGCGCGACGCGGCCGTAGACATCGAGCAGCGCCAGCGACTCGATCTGGCGATCGGCGTGGCGCAGCCGCCGCACCAGGCCACGCAAGATGGCGTACGACAACGTCGAGTTCTCGGGCAGGCAGCGCGCGAAGTCGGCGCGGCCGAGGATCAGCATGTCGGTCTGCACCTCACAGCGCACGGTGGCCGAATGCGCCTCATTGTCGATCAGGCTCATCTCGCCGACGTAGTCGCCCGACTCCAGCACCGCCAGGATGACCTCGCGGCCGCGTGAATCGGAGGTCAGCACGCGGGCGCGGCCGTTGAGCAGGATGAACAGCGCATTGCTCTTGCGCCCCTGCTCGACCACCAGCTCGCCGCGGCGAAAGCGCCGCTTGACCACCGCGTCGGCCACCGACTGGGCCTGCTCGACCGTGAGCATCGAAAACAGTGGCACGCGACGGATCAGGTCGAGATTCGACAGCATCGACATCTTGGAGTCCCCTTCCTGTTGAGGCTTCGATCAGGCGGCCCGCCCACCCGGTCCGGGCCGTGTGCGGGCGTTCCAACGAAGCCACCCGCGGCAATGCCGCTATTGTGCCGATTGCCTGCCTTGCCGGCACCGGGTCGCACCCCCATGTGACAATCGGCGTCGGCTGCACGCGACGCCCGCGATCATTTCCGACAGCCATCCGCACTCGCATGTCCGACACCCTGACGCACAGCCGGGTCCTAATCCTCGGATCAGGCCCCGCCGGCTACACCGCCGCGGTCTACGCCGCACGAGCCAACCTGCAACCGATGGTCATCACCGGCCTGGCCCAAGGCGGCCAGCTGATGACCACCACCGACGTCGACAACTGGCCGGCCGACGTCGACGGCGTGCAGGGCCCCGAGCTGATGGAGCGCTTCCTGAAGCACGCCGAGCGCTTCGGCACCAAGATCGTGTTCGACCACGTGCACACGGTGAACCTGAGCCGGCAGCCCTTCGAGCTGGTGGGCGACAGCGGCCGCTACAGTGCCGATGCACTGATCATCGCCACCGGCGCCAGCGCCAAGTACCTCGGGCTGCCGTCGGAGCAGCAGTTCATGGGCCGCGGGGTCAGCGGCTGCGCCACTTGCGACGGCTTTTTCTACAAGAACCAGGACGTGTGCGTCGTCGGCGGCGGCAACACCGCGGTCGAGGAGGCCCTGTACTTGGCCAACATCGCCAGCAAGGTGCACTTGATCCACCGGCGCGACAAGTTCCGCGCCGAGCCGATCCTGGTCGACAAGCTGATGGATCGGGTGGCTGCCGGCAAGGTGCAGCTGCACCTGTTCCAGACGCTCGACGCGGTGCTCGGCGACGCCAGCGGCGTCACCGGCGTGCGAATGAAGGCGGCGCAAGGTGGTGCCACCAGCGAGCTGGCGCTCAAGGGCTGCTTCATCGCGATCGGCCACCAGCCCAACACCGACCTCTTCAAGGGCCAGCTGGAGATGAAGGACGGCTACATCATCACCCAGGGCGGCAACCAGGGGCTGGCCACGATGACCAGCGTGCCCGGCGTGTTTGCCGCCGGCGACGTGCAGGACCACGTGTATCGGCAGGCCATCACGTCGGCGGGCAGCGGCTGCATGGCCGCGCTCGACGCCCAGCGCTTTCTCGACCAGTAGGCGCCCCGGTGGCCCAGGGGCGGCGGCCCGCTCGGCTATAATCCGCCGCTTCGCCGCGACCCGGGCTGCCCGTGGCCGCGACCAACGAAGTCAGAACCCCTCAAGCCGTTTTCGGAGCTGCGTCATGGCACGCGTCTGTCAAGTCACGGGCAAGCGCCCGATGGTCGGGAACAACGTTTCCCACGCCAACAACAAGACCAAGCGTCGTTTTCTGCCCAACCTGCAGTACCGCCGCTTCTGGGTCGAGAGCGAGAACCGCTGGGTGCGGCTGCGCGTCAGCAACGCCGCGCTGCGCCTGATCGACAAGCTCGGCATCGACCAGGTGCTGGTCGACTTGCGCAGCCGCGGCGAAGTCTGAGGAGCCCGACATGGCCAAGAGCGCACGCGAGAAGATCAAGCTGGAGTCGACGGCCGGCACCGGCCACTTCTACACCACCAACAAGAACAAGAAGACGACACCCGACAAGCTCGAGTTCATCAAGTTCGATCCCAAGGCACGCAAGCACGTGCTGTACAAAGAGACGAAATTGAAGTGACGGCCCCCGCGCCGCACCAATAAAAAGGGCCGCGCAAGCGGCCCTTCTTGCTGACAGGGTTCGCGCAGCGAACCCGCCTTCGTTCTGGCGTCAGCCGACCGCCTGCGCCGCGCGCAGCCGCAGCGAGAACTCCTGCAGCATCGCGATGCCGCTCTCCTCGGCCTTGTGGCACCAGGCCTGAAGGTCGGTGACGAGTTGCGGTGCCGACACGTTGGTGCGGGTCCACAGCAGGCGCAACTCCTCGCGCATGGCCACCAGCTTGGCCAGCATCGGGTGATCGGCCATCGCGCTTTGCAGTTGCGGCTTCACGGCCACCGGGATCTTGTCGTCGTCGCGGTGCAGCCAGCGGCGCGCCAGGCGCAGGTTGGCCCAGCGCGCACCCTGCGACTGGCCCTGCGCGCGCAGCTTCGACAGCTCGGCGGCGCAGACCCGGCGCACCTGCTTGGCGTATTGCGCCATCACCTCGTAGCGGTTGGCGATCAACGCTTCCAGCGTGCGCGAATCGGCCTGCACACGCACGCTGCCCAGCGCCAGCCTGGGCGGCGTCTTGCGCACGGTGGCCAGGCCGAGCGCCTGCAGCGTGCGGATGTAGGCCCAGCCGATGTCGAATTCGAACGGCTTGACCGACAGCTTGGCCGAGGTGGGATAAGTGTGGTGGTTGTTGTGCAGCTCTTCGCCGCCGATGATCACGCCCCACGGCACGATGTTGGTCGACGCGTCGGACGCCTCGAAGTTGCGATAGCCCCACCAGTGGCCGATGCCGTTGATGATGCCGGCCGCGGTGATCGGGATCCACAGCATCGTCACCGCCCATACCGTGAGGCCGATGGCGCCGAACAGCAGCACCTCGATCACCACCAGCAGCGAGATGCCCAGCATCGTGAAGCGGCTGTACAGGTTGCGTTCGATCCAGTCGTCGGGCGTGTTGTGGCCGAACTTGGCCAGCGTGTCGGCATTCTTGGCTTCGGTCCGATAGAGCTCCGAGCCTTGCAGCAGCACCGTGCGGATGCCGCGCGTCACCGGGCTGTGGGGGTCGTCGACGGTCTCGCACTTGGCGTGGTGCTTGCGGTGGATCGCCACCCACTCCTTGGTGACCATGCCGGTGGTCAGCCACAGCCAGAAGCGGAAGAAGTGCGACGGAATCGCGTGCAGGTCGAGCGCGCGGTGTGCTTGTGCGCGGTGCAGAAAAATCGTCACCGAGGCGATCGTGATGTGCGTGGTGACCAACGTGAACAGCACGACCTGCCACCAGGTCGCCTCGGCCCACAGACCGTCGCTCGCCAGCCGGAGCAACCAGTCCCACATCGCAGTGAATTCAATCATTCGTTCTCGCTGTTCGCGCCCAAAAAGGAGTGGCGCGCCGGGTCATTGTAGGCGACGGTTACAACCGGGTCATCGATGGAATTAGGCAGGTTTACCCGGAATACAAGCTAACGCAAGCACTCGGCTTGCCCTGCGGAATCAGCTCTTACGTTGCCACACCGCCGCGAAGAAACCGTCGGTATGGTGGCGGTGCGGCCAAAGCCTCAACCAGTCACCGTCGACGAGTTCGTCTGCCTGCGCGATGCGCGCGTGCGCAAGCGCCTGCCCGGCGCCCACCATCTCGAACTGCGGATGAACTGGTGCGAATGTCCGGGCAACGTCTTCGTTTTCAAGCTCGAGCAGGCTGCAGGTGGCATAGACCAGGCGGCCGCCGGGTTTCACCAGCGTCGCAGCGCCGGCCAGGATGGTTTGCTGCCGCTGTCGCAGTTGCGCCACGCTGTCGGGGCTTTGGCGCCACTTGAGGTCCGGATTGCGGCGCAACGTGCCCAAGCCCGAGCACGGCGCGTCGACCAGCACCCGATCGATCTTGCCGGCCAGGCGCTTGATGCGCTCGTCGCGCTCGTGTGCGATCTGCACGGTGTGCACGTTGGAGAGGCCGCTGCGCACGACGCGGGCTTTGAGTTCGTGCAGGCGATGGCCCGCGGTGTCGAAGGCATACAGCCGGCCGGTGTTGCGCATCGCGGCGCCGAGCGCCAGCGTCTTGCCGCCCGCGCCGGCACAGAAGTCGACCACCATCTCGCCGCGGCGCGCGTCGAGCAGCATCGCCAGCAACTGGCTGCCTTCGTCCTGCACTTCGAACAAGCCGGCGCGGAAAGCCGGCATCGCATTGACCGCCGGCCGGCCGGCGACGCGCAACCCCCACGGGCTGTACGGCGTGGCGGCGGCGTCGATGCCGGCATGCTGCAGCATCTCCTGCACCTCTTCGCGCTTGGCCTTCAGCAGGTTGACGCGCAGGTCCAGCGGCGCCGGCTGCAGCAAGGCACCAGCCAGCGGATCGAACTGCGCGTCGCCGAGCTGCGCGCGCAGCGCGCCGGCCAGCCAATCAGGCAGGTTGTGGCGCAGCTTGGCCGGCAGCGTCGACGTGTCGAGCGTCGCCGTGGCAGCGAGCCAGTTGCGTTCGGCCTCATCGGTGGCCACCTCGAGGATGCGCGGTTCGCCCTGCCAGCCGGCCAGCGCCAGGCGCCGCTCCAGCGGGCCGCGGGCGCCTTGCGCCAGATGCTGAAGGAGCAGTCGCCGCCGCAACACCGCATACACCGTCTCGGCGAGCGCGTGGCGGTCGCGCGCCCCCAGCCCGTGATGCTTGCGAAAGTACGCCGACACCACGGCATCGGCGGGCTGGTCGAACTGCAGCACCGTGCGCAGCAACTCGGCGGTCTGGTCGAGCAGCGCCTTGGGATGCAAAACGACCTCTAGGTGAGCAACTGCGCCGCGCCTTCGGTGTGCCGCACCACGCCGTGCTCGACACGCAGCAGGCCTCGCACGAACCATGACACCGACCGCGGATAGATCACGTGCTCGCTGGCCAGCACACGCGCCGCCAGCGCGACTTCGGAGTCGTCGGCCATCACGGGCACCACCGATTGCATGACGATCGGCCCGAGGTCGAGGGTCGGGGTCACGAAGTGCACGGTCGCCCCGCTCAGCTTGCAGCCGGCCTCGAGCACCCGCCGGTGCGTGTGCAGGCCCGGGAAGGCCGGCAGCAGCGACGGGTGGATGTTCAGCATGCGGCCTTCGTAGCGGCGCACGAACTCGGGCCCGAGGATGCGCATGAAGCCGGCGAGCAGCAGCAGGTCGGGTGCGTGGGCATCGATCGCGCCGGCCAGTGCTCGATCGAACGCCTCGCGCGCCGCATGGGCCCGGTGGTCCACCACCGCGGTGGCGATGTGGTGCGAACGTGCGAACGACAATCCGGCGGCTTGCCCACGGTTGCTGATCACCGCCACCACCTGTGCGGGCCACCGCTCCTGGGCGCAATGCCGCACGATGGCCTCCATGTTGGAGCCGCGGCCGGAGATCAGGATGACGATGCGCTTCATGAAAGGCGCGCCAGTGTACGTCTGCGAAAATGGCCGCCCGTCCATCATCAACCCCTGACATGCGACCCCGCGTCCTCTCCGGCATGCGACCCACCGGCTCGATGCACCTGGGCCACTACCACGGTGCGCTGAAGAACTGGGTGCGCCTGCAAGACGACTACGACTGCTTCTACTTCGTCGCCGACTGGCACGCGCTGACCACGCACTACGAAGAACGCGAGGTGATCGAGAAGACCGTCTACGACATGGTGGTCGACTGGCTGGCCGCCGGGCTGGACCCCGAGAAGAGCACCATCTTCATCCAGAGCCGGCTGCCGGAGCACGCCGAGCTGTTCACGCTGCTGGCGATGGGCACGCCGCTGGGCTGGCTCGAGCGGGTGCCGACCTACAAGGACCAGATCGAGAAGCTGAAGGACCGCGACCTCGCGACCTACGGCTTCCTCGGTTATCCGCTGCTGCAGGCGGCCGACATCCTGATCTACAAGGCGGCCTACGTGCCGGTCGGCGAGGACCAGGCGTCGCACGTGGAGCTCACGCGCGAGGTGGCGCGCCGCTTCAACCACCTGTACGGCCGTTTGGGCGACTTCGATGCCAAGGTGGCTGCGGCACTGGCGCGCTTGTCGAAGGACGATCAGCGCTACTTCGAGAAGCAGCGCAAGGCATTCGGCGAGACCGGCGCGACGGAGGCGTTCGCCAAGGGCGAAGGCGTCCTCAAGCGAGCGGCCGCCAGCGCCGCCGGATGGAGCGGCGACGACACCGAGCTGCTGCTCGGCCACCTGCGAGGCAGCGGCAAGGCCATCCTCAGCGAGCCGCAGGCGCTGCACACCGAAGTGCTGAAGCTGCCCGGGCTCGATGGCGCCAAGATGAGCAAGAGCTACGGCAATGCGGTGCTGATGCGCGACGAGCCGGCCGAGGTGACGCGCAAGATCCGCGGCATGGTCACCGATCCCGCGCGCGTGCGTCGCAACGACCCGGGCAACCCCGAGAAGTGCCCGGTGTGGGATTTTCACAAGGTCTACAGCGACGAGCCCACGCGCGACTGGGTGGTCAAGGGTTGCACCACCGCGGCAATCGGCTGCCTCGACTGCAAGCAGCCGGTGATCGACGCGGTGCTGCGCGAGCAGCAGCCCTGGCGCGAACGTGCGGCGTCGCTGCTGGCCGACCCGAAGAAGGTGCACTGGATCGTCGAGATGGGCACCGAACGGGCGCGCACGGTGGCCAAGGCGACGATGAAGGACGTGCGCGACGCGATGGGGCTGAACTACTGACCCACCCCCGAGGCGGCCTGGCGGCCGCCTCCCCCTCAAGGGGGCGACACCAGCGGACCGGCGGAGCCGGATCCGCGGTGTCCACTCGGGGATGCGCCGCTGGAGCGGCGCAGGCCGGCGCCTCGTCTGCACTCAGCCTCGCTTGGCCCGCGCCCTCATCGTGCCTTCGCGGCCGCGCAACTTCCAGTCGCGGCGCTGCTCGCGCATCTCGAGCGCATTCATCGAATCGCGGCGCGCCTCGCGCTGCAGTTTGTGGAAGTTGCGCACCCGCTCGGCAGGCAGCCCCTCGCGCACCGCGCAGCCGGGCTCGCTTTGATGGCGGCAATCGCGAAAGCGGCATTGCATCGCCAGCGTGCCGACGTCGTCGAACACGCCGGCGAGCTGCGACGCGTCGTCGATGTCCAGGCGCAGCGCCCGCAGGCCCGGCGTGTCGATCACGCAGCCGCCAGCCAGGGTGCGGCGCAGCGTGCGCGTCGTCGTGGTGTGGCGGCCGCGGCCATCATCGATGCGCACCCCACCGGTGTCTTGCACCGCCTCGCCGCACAGCGTGTTGGTCAGCGTGCTCTTGCCGGCGCCGCTGGAGCCCAGCATCACCGCCGTCTGGCCGCGCGTCAGCCATGGCGCCAGCAGCGCAGCAGACTGCGGCGCACGCGCGTCGAGCGACAACAGCGGCGTGCCCGCGCCGAGCGCAGCACGCGCCTCGTCGGCGCGCCGCTGCAGCGCCGCGGCATCCAGCGTGTCGGCCTTGGTCAGCACCAGCACCGCCGGCACCGCGGCGAGATGGCACAGCGCCAGGTAGCGCTCGAGGCGGCGCGCATTGAAGTCGCGGTCCAGCCCCATCACCAGCAACGCGGTGTCGACGTTGGCGACCAGCACCTGCCGCTTGGCGGCGCCGCGGCCGTCGTTGGTGCGACGGGCGATCTGCGTCAATGGCGGTATTCGTTCGACCACCCGCCAGCGGCCGGGCGCAGCCTGCTCGGCCAGCACCCAGTCGCCGACCGCGATTGCGTCGTCGGACAGTGATTGCACAAGCGCAGGCGGCAGCGTGGCCAGCAATTCCCGCTGGCCGTCGTGCAGGCACACGGCGTCACGGCGAAGTTCGATCACGCGCATCGGCGACTCGCCCTCGTAGGCGGGCCGCGCGGTCAAGCGTTGCGACATGGCGGCTGTCAGCCCGATGCCGATCAGCGCGTCGTGGGGACAAGAAGAGTTCATTCGATGAATCCAAGGCTGGAGGGCTCGCTGCGTCAGCGAACGAGCGGCGCCCGCGCGCACGCACAGCCGCGCTGTGCGTTTTCGGCGCATCAGCACGACACGACGGCGCGCTCACGCGCCGCGGGGTGTTTTCAGTGGGTCTTGGGGTCGGCCGCGCGGGTTGCGCAGCGGGCTCGGGGCGCCGAGCGGAACTCGGGAATCAGGCGAGCGCCCGAGCCGTGCAACGCTGTGCGGAGTGCCGACCGCAACGGGCAATGGCTGCTTGTGTCATCTCGGCCTCCTTGTGGTTGAGCAGTCGCAACGAACGACGGGCCGCGAGTGTGAAGCAAAGCCGTGCGGCGCGTCAAGCCGCCCGTTGGGGTGAATCGCATGCCAGCACCGTCGGTGCACCCGCGCGCGCCGCTCACTGACCGACACACCTGATTGCCGACGCGCCGGCTCGGCCGGGCTCGCAAGACGCTACGATGCCCGCATGGCAGCGAGCGCATCGACGTCGAGCATGCATTCAGCGCAGCGAGGCTCGCCGTGACCGACCCCGAGCTCGAGTCTCTCGCCCAGTTGCTGGCCGGCCTGGGCGTCTCGCTGAGCGTCACCGATGCCGAGGGCCACCTGCTGATCAGTGGGCCGGCGGCGCGGCGCGATGTCGGTACCGAGCCGCCGCGCACGGTGTCGATGAACCTGGCCGACGGCCGGCGCCTGGTGCTGGTGCCCGACGTCGAGGCCGAGCGCCGCAATGCCGAGGCGAGGCAGCGCTTCCGCGTGCTGGCCGAGCACAGTACCGACCTGATCGTCGCGGTCGATGCCGACCTGGTGATCCGCTTCGCATCGCAATCGGCGGCCGTCTTGCTCGACATCGTGCCCGAGGAGCTGCACGGCCGCACGCTGGCGGAGTTGCTGGCGCCTGAAGATCGTGCCGGCTTCATCGCGCGCCACTTCATGCACACGTCGCGCCGCGGGCCTGCCGGCAGCGACTTGTTCCGCGCACTGCGCCGCGACGGCAGCGCGCTGTGGATCGAGGCCCGCGTCGTGTTGCTGCCCGCAGGCAATGGCCTGGGCGACTACCTGGTCACGTTGCGCGACGCCGAGCGCCGCAAGCAGTCGGAGCTGGCGCTGGGGCAGGCCAACGCCGAGTTGTCGGCGCTGGCATCGACCGACGCACTGACGAGCCTGGCCAATCGACGCATGTTCGACGCCACGCTGCGCAAGGAATGGTTCCGCGCCCTGCGCGACGGCTCGCCGGTGTCGCTGCTGATGATCGACATCGATCACTTCAAGCCGCTCAACGACCGTTATGGCCACCAGGCCGGCGACGCCTATCTCACGGCCGTGGCCGGCATCATCGAGCGCGGCGTGCGGCGCGCGGGCGACCTGGCCGCGCGTTACGGCGGCGAGGAGTTCGCGATCGTGCTGCCCGGCACCGCAGCCGCCGGTGCGCTGGAAGCCGCCGAATCGATCCGCCGTGCGGTGGCGGCTGCAAACTTCGACACCATCGTGCGCGACGGGCCGCCGATCACGGTATCGATCGGCGTCGCCGCCACGGTGCCGATCGCCGGCGCCGGCGCGGCGACGCTGCTGCACAGCGCCGACGCTGCGCTGTATCAGGCCAAGCGCAACGGACGCAACCGCGTCGAGATCCTGAGCTAGCATCTGCTCGCCTCGGGCTCCCGAGGCGAACCGAAGCTGAATCGAGGTTCACGATGGCAGAGCCGGTGGTGTTGCGCGAGGTCTCGAGTGACGGCGTGGCGCTGCTTACGCTCAACCGCCCGCAGGCGATGAATGCGCTGTCGCGAGAGTTGCTTGACGAACTGGCGCGCGCGATCGACGCGCTCGCGGCCGACCCGAGCGTGCGCGTGCTGATCCTCACCGGCGCCGGCCGTGCGTTTTGCGCCGGACTCGACCTGAAGGAGCTGGGCTCGGGCCGCACCGACATCGGCCGCACCACCGTCACCTCGCGGGGCGACCCGGTGGCAACGCTGGCCCGCTGCCGCAAGCCGGTGATCGGCGCCATCAACGGCGCCGCGGTAACCGGCGGCTTCGAGCTCGCGCTGGCCTGCGACGTGCTGCTGGCGAGCACCGATGCGCGCTTCGCCGACACCCACGCACGGGTCGGCCTGGCATCGGGCTGGGGGCTGTCGCAGAAGTTGAGCCGCGCGGTCGGCATCTACCGCGCGCGCGAGATTTCCCTGGGCGGCCGCTGGGTCGGCGCCGAGCAGGCGGCGGCGTGGGGCTTCGTCAACCGCGTGGTCGCGCCCGGCGAGCTGTTGAGCGCCGCCCGCGCGCTGGCCGCCGACATGCTGCTGGCGCAGCCCGGCATGCTCGAGCGCTACAAGTCGATCATCGACGACGGCTTCGTGCTGCCGTTCGGCCAGGGCATGGCGCTGGAGGCACAACGCGCGCGCGAGTTCAATTCCGGCGTGGCGGCCACCGACATCGAGCAGCGGCGCGAGGCGGTGCGCGAGCGCAACCGCAAGACCTGAGCGCGGCCGTCGCTCAGCCGATCCAGCCCGCCAGGTCGTCCTTCAGTTGCTTGAGGTCGGCGCTGCGCGTGTACATCATGTGCCCGGCATCGTAGTAGCGGTGCGTCACGCGCTCGAGCACGTCGGGCGGCGCATCGAGTTGCGCCAGCGACCAATCGCTGGCGCTGTACGGCGTGCCCAGGTCGTAGCGGCCGCTGGCCACCAGCACGCGCAGGTGCGGATTGCGGCGCAGCGCACGCGCCAGGTCGACGCCGGTGCTGCCGAAGCTGTTGCCCTTGGCCTCGCCGCGATTCCAGTTCCAGGTCTTGTTGACCTCGAAGTTGAGCACCTCGTAGCGGGTGTCTTCGGCCAGGCCCAGTTGCGCGAAATAGGCCATCGCCGCCATCGTGTACGGCGCGTTGAGCGCCTCGATGCCGGGGTCGAACTCCCAGGTGCGTGTGCGGCTGGCAGCCATCGGGCCGGTGACACGCGCTTCCAGCCGGCCGACGATGCGGCCGGCGTCGCGCAGCAGCTCGAAGAAGAAGGTCTCGTCGCTGATGCGCAGGTTCTTCTCCTGCACCAGGGCGCGCGGCAAGCCGGTGAGCTCGGCCAGGCGCTTTTCGATGCGCGAGCGCGCGCGCCCATCGAGCCGCGAGCCTGCGTGCAGCGCCGCCAGGTACTCCTCGTTGACGAAGGCCTCTGCCGCCTCACGCGCGGCCTGTGCCGACGCGGCAAGCGGCCCGTTCAGGCGGCCGTGGAACTGCGCGACGTTGGCAAACGCCGGCAGGAACAGCGCGTACGGCAGGTCGTTGCCGGGCACGAACACCAGTGACTGCAGATCCATCGCGCACGACACGAGAATCATGCCGCGCAGCGACACGCCCATCGCCTGCAGCTTGTCGGCAATGGCCGCGCCGCGCGTGGTGCCGTAGCTCTCGCCTGCCAGGTACAGCGCCGAGCCGAAGCGCTTGTGGCGCGCCAGCCAGACGCGCACCACCTCGGCCAGCGCGTCGGCGTCGCCATCCACCGAGAACAGCTTCTTGCGCGCCTCGTCGTTCAGCGCGATCGAGTAGCCGGTGTGCGGCGGGTCGACGAACACGAGGTCGAACTGCTCGAGCCAGGTCAGCGGGTTGTCCTGCACCGAGTAAGGTGGCGGCGGCATCGTGCCGTCGTCGTGGACGGCCACGCGCTTGGGGCCGAGCGCACCCAGGTGCAGCCACACCGACGCCGACCCCGGGCCGCCGTTGAACGCGAAGCACAGCGGCCGCGGCTTGTCGCTCGGCACCGTGTAGGCGGCACAGAACACCGCGGCCAACGGCTCGCCGCGCTGCGCATCGACGCCGCCCGCGGTCAGCGGCATGAAGCTGGCGTTCAGCTCGTAGTCCAGGCGCCGGCCGCCGGCCAGCGTGACGTGGCCGGTGGCCACCACCGGCGAGCGCGCCAGCAGCTTGTCGAGCGTGTCGCGCTGGCGCTTGTCGGCTTCGGCGTCCGGCTTGGGGGTGCTCGCGTTCTCGCTCATGGTTTCGATGCCTTCAGTCCTGCGCTGCCAGCCAACGGCCGTAGCGCACGCGGTCGACGTTGCCGCCGCTGATGATGATGCCCACGCGCTGCCCCTGCAGGTCGATCACGCGGTCGAGCGCGGCCGCCGCGGCCAGGCAGCCGGTGGGCTCGACGACCAGCTTCATGGCTTCGGCGAAAAAGCGCATCGCCGCGATCAACTGCGCGTCGCTCACCGTCACCACGCCGCGCAGGCAGGCGCGCATCACTTCGAACGTCAGGCGGCCCGGCGCCTGCGTCTGCGCGCCGTCGGCAATGGTGTCGGGCACCGCGATCTGCACGATCTCGCCGCGCGCCAGGCTCTGCTGCACGTCGTTGCCGGCGGCGGGCTCGACGCCATAGACCGCGATGCCGGGCGACAGGCCCAGCGCGGCCACCGCACTGCCCGACACCAGCCCACCGCCGCCCACGCACACCAACAAGACGTCGAGCGCGCCCACTGCCTGGATCAGCTCCAATGCCGCCGTGCCCTGCCCGGCCATCACGTGCGGATGGTCGTACGGCGGAATCAGCGTCATGCCGCGCTCGCCCGCGATGCGCCGCCCGATCGCCTCGCGATCCTCGCGGTAGCGGTCGTACAGCACGATTTCGCTGTCGCGGCGCTCCGCCTGATAGGCGCGCGTGGCGGCCAGCTTGGCCGGCGGCGCATCCGACGGCATCACGATCACCGACGGCATCTCGAGCAGCCGGGCGGCCAACGTGATCGCCTGCGCATGGTTGCCCGACGAGAACGCGATCACGCCGGCACGACGCTGCTCGGGCGAGAACTGCGCCAGCGCGTTGTAGGCGCCGCGGAACTTGAATGCACCCACGCGCTGCAGGTTCTCGCACTTGAAGAACAGCTTCGCGCCGGCGCGTTCGTCGGCCAGGCGCGAAGTCATGACCGGCGTCTTGTGCGCCACGCCAGCCAGGCGGGCGGCGGCAGCGTGGATGTCCGGCAAAGAAATCGGCAGCGCCATGCGCGCAGCATAGCGTGGCACCTGCTGCCGGCCGGCGCGCCGCGGCAGGCACACCCGGCACCCTTGCGGCGCGCGCGAGACACCCCCTGAACAAGTGGTTCGACGTCGTCGCGAAGCCATAACGTGCAAACGACAGGGCATCAGTTCACGCGGCACCGGGTCAGGCCGCGCACGTGAAGATCCCTCGCCCTAGATTTGCATCGCGGCGCAAGCCAACAACGCGCCCGTCAGGTCCAGACGACTCCGGGCCATCACTTTCTGGAGGGAACGATGCGACACACGAAGACTTGGATCTCCTTGCTGCTTGCCCAACTGGTGTGGATCGGCAGCAGCCACGCGGAATCGCCGGCGCCGGCAGACAAGATGTGGCGGGTGCTGGAAGCGGGCGCTGCCCATGTGCAGGCGGTCGGCACCGAGCAGGCGCTGCGCGACTTTGCCGATCCCAACGGCAAGTGGCAACGCGATGGCGTGCACGTGTCGGTGGTCGGCACGGACGGCACGATCGTGGTCGACGGCCAGGGCCAGGCACGAGCCGGCTCCAGCGTCGACAACCTGAAGGACTCCACCGGCCGCACCTTCGGCGCGGATCTGGTGAGCCAGGTCAAGGAGTGGGGCCACGGCGGCATCGAGTACGCGGTGGTGAATCCGCAGACCGGCAAGGGCGAGTACCGCACGATGTACGCGACGGTGCTGCCGCGCTCGGCGGGCATTCTGGCGGTCGGCGCCACCCCGAATCCCAGCGCCGGGTATCGCAGCGACAAGTGAGCCGCAGCGGCCACCCGGCCGCTTTGTGTCAGCACGCTCGCGGGCTGCATCGGGGGTTCCGATGCGGCCCCTTGTCGTTCAGTCGGCGCTGCCTTGGAAGCCGCCGGCGCGATAGGTCAGCACCAGCGTGTCGCGGTGGCCCTCGCGCGAAGGCTCGACCGGCTGGATCGGCGTCGACTCGTGGATCACGCGCGCATCGTCGAGCAGCAACGCCGAGAACGGCTCGTCGAGCGTGAAGCGCAGGCCGTGCGGGCCGTTGGCCTCGAAGACGCGCGTCTCGCCGCCCTTGATGCCGACGCGCGACACCAGGATCACGGCGACGAAGTCGACACCGTCGCGGTGCGCACCCTCCGGCGTGGGCCGACCGATGCCGCCGGCGGTGGTGATGCGAAACGGATGGGCTTCGACGTACCAGTCGCGCTCGCCGCGCAGGCGGGTGGCGCAGCCCGCCAGGCCGCGCAGCAGGCGCTGCCACGCAGGATCGGCCGCCCACTGCGCCGGCATCGGCTCGAAGTGGCGCTCGATGCCGCCGTGCAGCGCGTTGTAGTCCACGCTCTGCCAATGCGGGCGATGCGGCGCCTGCGTCACCGCATCGACGCGCACCACGAAGCACGAGTGGCGGCGCTGCCGGTAGTGTCCGCCGTCGCGCAGGTAGCGGTCGCTCGGCAGGTCGTCCCAGCGCGCACGCCAGGCCAGCAGGTCGGGCAGACCGACACCGCACAACGCGGCCAGCGAGGCGGCACTCACCACTGCATGGCCGTCGCGCGCGAGCGCCGCGTGCACATCCACCGCCGCCGTCAGCGGCGGTTGCGGCGCGCCAGCGCTCATCGACCCGCGCCCGCCAACGCTGCGCCCTTCACCAGCGCTTCGATCTTGGCCAGCGCGATCGCCCGATCCATCGGCGCCATGCCGCAGTTGGTGCAGGCGATCAGGCGTTCGCGCGGCACGAAGCGCAACGCGTTGGTGATCGTCTCGGCCACCGTCTCGGGCGACTCGACCGCATCGCTGGCGACGTCGATCACGCCGACCATCACGTCCTTGCCGGCGAGCAGCGACATCAGGTCGGGCGGCACGTGCGAGTGCAGGCATTCGAGCGACACCTGGTGAATCGAGCTCCTGGCCAGCACCGGAAACACCTTCTCGTACTGGCGCCACTGATCGCCGAGCGTCTTCTTCCAGTCGAGGTTGGCCTGGATGCCGTAGCCGTAGCAGATGTGCACCGCGGTCGTGCAGGTCAGCCCGTCGGCCGCGCGTTCCAGCGCGCGGATGCCCCAGTCGGCCACTTCGTCGAGGTAGACGTTGAAGGCGGGCTCGTCGAACTGGATGATGTCCACGCCGTCGGCCTGCAGCGCCAGCGCCTCCTGGTTGAGCAGCTCGGCGAAAGCGAAGGCGAGCTTCACGCGGTCGCCGTAGTGGCGGTCGGCCACCGTGTCGACGATGGTCATCGGCCCGGGCAGCGTGAACTTGATCCTGCGTGTGGTGTGCGCACGCAGGAAGCGCGCTTCGGTATCGTGCACGCGGCCCTTCAGCTTCAGCGGCGCCACCACCTGCGGCACCATCGCCTTGTAGCGGTCGGCGCGGATGCCCATCTCGACCTTGTGCTCGAAGTCGAT
>DATDJF010000194.1:0-7928 GCA_036520715.1 Burkholderiaceae bacterium
CCTCCGACTCAGCCCTTCGGGGGCATGGTGTAGTTCAGCGCGCGCCGCCCGCCGTCGACATAGACGATCTCGCCGGTGACGTAGCTGGCCGCATCGCTGAGCAGGAAGGCCACGACGTCGGCGATCTCGGAAGGCTCGCCCAGGCGCCGCAGCGGCGTGCGCGACAGGATGCGCTCGCGCGCCTCGTCGCTGCCGAGCACCGCGGCGCGCGCCAGCTCGGTGGCGATGGTGCCGGGGCCGACCGCGTTGACCCGCACGCCGCGGTCGGCGAGTGCCAGCGCCATCACGCGCGTGAGCTGGTCGACGCCGCCCTTGCTGACGTTGTAGCTGGCGATCGTCGGGATCGCCAGCATGCCGTTGACCGAGCTCATGTTGACGATCGCGCCGCCGCCGCCGGCCACCATCGTGCGCGCCACCGCCTGGGCCACCAGGAACGAGCCCTTCAGATTGACGCCGATCACCGCGTCCCAGTCGGCCTCGCTGATGTCGAGAAACTCGGCCGCCTTGAAGATGCCGGCGTTGTTGACCAGCGCGTTGACGCGCCCCAGCGCCTGCTCGGTGGCCGCCAGCGCAGCATCGACCTCAGCCTTGCGCGACACGTCGCAGCGTTGCGCGCAGGTTCTTGCGCCGGCCGCGCGCAGCTCGTCGGCCAACGCCTGCGCGGGCGCGAGGTTCACGTCCCACAGTGCCACCGCGGCGCCGTCGCGGGCCAGCCGCCGTGCGCAGGCGGCACCGATGCCTTGCGCGGCGCCGGTGACCACCGCGATGCGATCCTGCAATGCGAACGACGGTGTGCCCATGCGATGCTCCCTGCGGTGTTTGTCCGGTGAAGCGACCTCAGTCGCGTGATGCGCGGTCCAGCCAGCTGGCCAGGCCCTGCGCGTTGATCTCGACGTCCATCGCCATCCAAGGCATCGCGGCGTCGACGTCGAAGCCGTGTTCGCCCAGGCGGCGGCGGTACAGCCGGGTCAGCTCGCCGCACAACGCGGCGTGGCGATCGGCAGCGTGGCGCTGGCGTTCGCCGATCGCGGCCAGATCGTCGATCTGATCGAGCAGCAGGCGCTTCAGGTGCACGGCGTTGGGCACGCGGCCGTAGTGCGTGACGCACAGCGCGGCCGGATCACGCTCGAGCAGGCGCGCCACCGACGCCTTCAGCGGCTCGGGCTCGAATTGCACCGGCGCGCAGGTCGGCGTGATCCAGCGGCCGTTGTGACTGACGAGTTGCGGGTAGCTCAAGCCGAACGTGTCGCCGGTGAACCAGGTGCGCGAGCGCGCGTCCCAGATGCAATGGTGGTGCCGCGCGTGGCCCGGCGTGTGCACGAATTCGAGCGGTCGCGTGCCGAGCATCAGCGTCGAGGCGTCGGCGGTGACCGTGACGCGGCTGGCTTCCACACCCAGCGGCCGGCCGTAGTTGCGCGCCATCTCGGCCTCGCCGTACACCGCCGTGGCGCCCGCGTACAGCACCCTCGGATCCACCATGTGGCGCTCGCCGCGCGGGTGCACCACCAGGCGCGCATGGGGCAGCGACTGCAGCAGCAGCCCGGCGCCGCCGGCATGGTCGAGGTGCACGTGGGTGGCGATCACCCAGTCGACGGCCTCGCGGGGCAGGCTCAGCGCCTGCAGCGCGGCCAGCAGGCGCGGCACCGCGTGGTTGGTGCCGGTGTCGATGAAGGCGGCGCGGCCCGAGTCGACCACCAGGTAGGCGGCGTCGAACTGGGGCCGCTCGAATCCGGTGTCGATGACGAAGAGGTCGTCGCCCAGCGGTTCGACGAACTCGGGCAGCACGAGCTACGACTGCTGGCTGGCGTACACCGCCCACAGGCGGCCGAGATCGGCGGCACCGTCGTTGCCCTGCACGCTGCGCAGCGTCTGCACCGCCTTGCCCTTGTTCTTGCCCGATTGAAGCTGCGCCATGCCCAGGTGCAGCTTGGCATCCTCGGGCCGCTTCAAGCCGCCCTTGGCGATGCCTTGCTCGATCAGCGTGATGCCCTTGTCGACCTGGCCCATCGTGACGTGGGCGTAGCCGACGCGCAGCAACTCCTCGCCGCCCTTGGCGGCGATGGCCTCCTGCACGTCCTTGTCGATGCCGGCCTTGCTCTCGGCCTCCTGCTTGATGGCCAGGTCACGCAGGCGCTTGTGGCGCTCGCCCTCGGCGCCGCTGCCGAGCACGCCGCTGGCGAAGCCCTTCTCGATCACTGCCTTGCCCTCGGCCGGGTAGCCGGCCTGCAGCGCGAGCTGAGCCATCTCCATGAAGTCTTCGGCCTTGGTCAGGTTGCCGGTGGCCAGGCGCAGGCGGAACAGGTCGAGCGAGAAGCGGTCGGAGAAGCCGCTCTTGCGCGGCAGCTGGCCGAGCAGGATCGACCAGTATTCCTTCTTCGGATAGTGGGCGAGCAGCTTGTCGAGCGTGGCGGCCCGGCCTTGCGTGTTGCCGGTGCGCTGCTGGGCGTCGGCCAGGCGCAGCAGATCACCTTCGTCGGGCTTGCGGCCGGCTTGCTCGGCAGCCGCCACCGCGGCTTGCGACTCCTTGGCGATCGCCGCGTAGTCGCCGCTCTGGCTTTGCGCATAGGCCTGAAGCTGCTTGAGCTGCGGGCTGCTGCTGCCGGCAGCCTGCGCGCGCTGCACCCACTGGTTGGTGCGCGGCCAGTCCTTTTGCTGCGAGTAGGCAAAGGCCAGCATCTCGGCCGTCTGGGCCTGCTCGGGCCCGCTCAGCTTGCCGGAGTTGAACATCGCCTCCATGGCCTGGATCGCGGTGGCCGTCTCGCCGGCGCGCTGCGCGGCAGCGGCCTTCATGCGGTCGATCATCAGCTGCTCGGCCGGCGTCTTGCCCGCCACCGCATCGGCCTCGCGCGCCTTGGCCAGCGCATCCTTGGCCTTGCCCGCCTTGAGCAGGTCACCCGCCTGCTGCAGCGGCTTGCCGACTTCGGGACGCACGCCTTGCGCGTGCGCAGCGACGGCCAACACCAGGCACACGCCGCACGCGGCGATCCAGCGGAAGAGACTCTTCATGGGCTCCAACTCCGGCGCACTCGAGCCGTGCCGGGCACGGCGTTAGTTCAGGAACTGCTCGTTGCCGATCAGGCCGATCTTGGTGACGCCCAGGCGCTGCGCATTGGCCATCACCATCGCCACCACCTTGTAGGTCACGAGTTTGTTCGGTCGCAGGTGGACCTCGGGCTGCTCGGCTTGCATGGCCACAACGGCGAGGCGGTTGATCAGCTCTTCCTTCTCGACGACGGTGCCGTTCCAGCCGATGGTGCCGTCGAAGTCGATGTCGATGCGGATGATGTCCGGCGGCTTGGGCGGCGCCGCGCTGGGCGCGATCGGCATGTTCATCTTGACCGCATGGGTCTGGATCGGGATCGTGATGATCAGCATGATGATCAGCACCAGCATCACGTCGATCAACGGCGTGGTGTTGATGTCGATCATCACCTCGTCGGAGCTGCTTTCGCCCACTTGCATCGCCATGGTGGATTTCCTATTGGTTGGGTGGTGGTTCGAGGATGAACCCCACCTTGGCGATGCCCGCGCGCTGGCAGGCCACCACCAGGCGGCCGACGCTCTCGTAGCGCGCGTCCTGGTCGCCGCGGATGTGCACCTCGGGCTGCGGCTCCTTGGTCGACAGCTTCTTCAGCTCGGTGACCACCGATTCGACGTCGGGCATCTTGCGCGTGTTCCAGAAGATGTCGCCGTCCTTGCTGACCGCCAGCAGGATGTTCTCCGGCTTGGTCTGCGTGGGGACGTTCTTCTCCTTGGGCAGCGTGAGCTGGATCGACTGCGTCACCACCGGAATGGTGATCAGGAAGATGATCAACAGCACCAGCATCACGTCGACCAGCGGCGTGGTGTTGATGGTCGAATTCATCTGCTCTTCGCCGTCGTCGTCGGGGGATCCGAGTGCCATGGCCATGATCGGCTCCTGCAGCTCCGAGGATCAACGCTTGCCGGACAGCAGCACGTTGTGCAGGTCGCCCGAGAAGGCGCGCACGCGCTCCATCACCAGCTTGTTGCGGCGGATCAGCCAGTTGTAGCCCATCACCGCCGGCACGGCCACCGCCAGGCCGAACGCCGTCATGATCAGCGCCTCGCCCACCGGGCCGGCCACCTTGTCGATCGACGCCTGTCCGGCAATGCCGATCGCGGTCAGCGCGTGGTAGATGCCCCAGACGGTGCCGAACAGGCCGACGAACGGCGCGGTGGAGCCCACCGTCGCCAGGAAGGCCAGGCCGTCCTGCAGGCGGCTGGCGATGTTGTCGACGGCGCGCTGCACGCTCATCGTGATCCAGGTGTGGCGGTCGATCTGTTCGACCAGGCTGCCCTCGTGGTGCTCGTCGGCCTGCAGGCCTTGCTCGGCGATGTAGCGGAACGCGCTGCCCTCGTCGAGCGTGTCCAGGCCCTTCTTCACCGAACCCGAGGTCCAGAAATTCGCGCTCGCCGCCTTGGCGCTCTTGAGCAGTTTGCGCTGCTCGAACACCTTGGTGAAGATGATGTACCAGCTGCCCATGCTCATGATGATCATGATGACCAGCGTGCCGCGAGCGACGAAGTCACCCTGCTTCCACAGCGCCTCGAGGCCGTAGGGGTTGTCGATGGTCTCCTTGGTCACCGTGGGGACGGCCGGCGCTGCGGCTGGCGGTGTCTCGGGTGCGGAGGCGGCCTGTGCGAACGCAACGCTGGGCGGCAGCAGGGTCGACAGGCACAGCAATGCGGCTGCAAGCAGCGCACGCAGGTTTGTTTTCAACGGCATGATTCCTCCAACACGACGGGATTGCCGCGTGACGGCACCGGGCGCGGTGCCACGCGGCGCGGGATTGATCGGGGCTACTCGAGCTTCCAGACGTAGCTGACGGAGATGGTCAGCGGCTGGGGCTTGCCGTCCACCGTCCCGGGCTTGAATTTGCAGGTGTCGCGGATCGCCGCTTCGGCGGCCCGATCGAGCTGCTTGTGTTCACGTGACGGTCCCGAGCTCTTGGCGAGCTCCGTGGCAGTGGGACGCCCATCAACGCCCACAGTGACCTTGATGACGGAGATGCCCGTGGCCTCGGCACGCGCCGCCGCCGATGGGTACGCGGGCTTGGTGCAGTCCTTGGCGAAGTCGACCTGAGGTTCCACGCGCGCGGGCGCTGGCGGCGCCGGGGGCGCGGGCACGGGCTCGGGCGCCGGGGGCGGGGCGATCGTCACCGGCGGTGCCGGCGGTGGCGGCACCGTCTGCACGGTGATCGCGGGTGCCGGCGGCGGATTCTGGATCTGCACCTCGGGCGGCGGCATGAACGCCGGCGGGGGTGGCGGCAGCTTCGGTGGTGGCGGCAGGTTTTCGGGCGGAGGCGGAGGGGGCGGCTTGACCTCTTCGATGATCTTGGTCTCGATCGGACCTTTGACCACCTCGACCACCTTGCGCGCCAGGCCGTTGAGCAACGCCCAGCCGAGGATGATGTGCATCACGATGACCACGCCGATCCCGACCATGTGCTTGGTCGGATTGCGTTGTTGCTCAGCGTAGTTCACTCACGGCCCTCCAGTCGACGGCGCGGCGGGTTGCGCAGTCGCTGTGTCGTCAGGTTCCGCCACCTCGTGGGCAGCGCGCGACGGCCCCCGTCGCAAAGGGGCGCACTATATCGCGAAAAAAATGGCCATCCGGTCGGGGCATCACCCTAAACCTCCCGCGCCAATGCGGGCGCAGCGCCGATCGGCGAGTGCCCGCAGGGCTTGACGCATACTTTCGAGCCCACCGATGGAACCCGTGATGACCAGCCCGTATCGAGCACGGCCCGACGCCGTGCGTGCGCTGGTGCAGCCCGATCGTGTGCACCGCGACCTCTACATCAACGAAGAGATCTTCGCGCTCGAGCGGGAGCACTTCTTCGTCAACACCTGGAACTACGCGGGCCACGACAGCCAGGTGCCGCAACCGGGCGACTACATCACCACCGAGATCGCCGGCCAGCCGCTGATCGTGGTGCGCCACGACGACGGCTCGGTGCGGGTGATGATGAATCGCTGCGCGCACAAGGGTTCGCGCGTGGTCAGCGCCCCGAGCGGCAACACCGGCCGGTTCTTTCGCTGCCCGTACCACGCCTGGGCCTACAAGACCGACGGCTCGCTGCTGGCCGTGCCGCTGAAGAGCGGCTACGACGGCACCGCGATGCATCGATGCGAGTCGGGCCGCGGCCTGGCGAGCGTCAAGCACGTGCGGCTCTACCGCGGCTTCATCTTCGTCAAGCTCGGCGATGCCGGCCCGGATTTCGAGGCGTACTTCGGCGACTCGCTGAGCTCGATCGACAACATGGCCGATCGCTCGCCCGAAGGTGAGCTCGAGATCGCCGGCGGCTGCCTGCGCTTCATGCACGCCTGCAACTGGAAGATGTTCATCGAGAACCTGAACGACACGATGCACCCGATGGTGGTGCACGAGTCGTCGGCCGGCACCGCCAAGAAGATGTGGGCCGGCCAACCCGCCGACCAGCCCAAGCCGATGGCCATCGAGCAGTTCGTGCCGTTCGTGTCGGACTACAAGTTCTTCGAGGACATGGGCGTGCGGGTCTACGACAACGGGCACAGTTTCTCGGGCGTGCACTTCAGCATCCACAGCCACTACTCGGCGCTGCCCGAGTACGACGCGGCGATGAAGGCCGCCTACGGCGAGCAGCGCGCGGGGCAGATCCTCGGCCTGGCGCGCCACAACACGGTGTACTACCCCAATCTAACGATCAAGGGTGCGATCCAGGCGATCCGCGTGGCGCGGCCGATCGCGGTAGACAAGACGCTGGTCGAGAGCTGGACCTTTCGCCTCAAGGGGGCGCCGGCGCAGCTGCTGGAGCGCACCTGCACCTATTCGCGGCTGATCAACTCGCCGTTCTCGGTGGTCGGCCACGATGACCTGCACGCCTACCGCGCGATCCAGCGAGGGCTGCACGCCAGCGGCAACGAGTGGGTCAGCCTGCACCGCAACTACGACCCCCGCGAGGCGCAGCAATCCGAGATCACCGCCATCGGCACCAGCGAAGTGTCGATGCGCAACCAGTACCGCGCCTGGGCGCGCTACATGACGCTGACGATGTGATGGCGGCCGGCGACGTCACTGCGCAACAGCTGGCCGACCTGGTGCTGCTCGAGGCCCGGCTGCTCGACGAGGCGCGCTACGACGAGTGGAACGCGCTGTTCGCCGACGACGGCATCTACTGGGTGCCGCTGGTGCCCGACCAGCCCGAGGGGCCGGGGCACACGTCGCACCTGTACGAGGACAAGCTGCTGCGCGAGCTGCGCATCCAGCGCCTGAAGAGCCCGCGTGCGTTCTCGCAGCAGCCGCGCAGCCGTTGCCATCACCTGCTGCAGGTGCCGAGCGTCGAGCAGTTCGACGCCGCGGCCAACCACTTCGTCACGCGCGCCCAGTTCCACTACACCGAGGCGCAGGGCGACGAGGTCAACTTCTTCGTCGGCACGGTGTTTCACCACCTGAGCGTGCGCGATGGTGCGTTGCGCATCACGCTCAAGCGCGTCGACCTGCTCAACTGCGACGCCGCGCTGCCGGCGGTGCAGTTGTTCATCTGACGCTGTCGGCCGTGGCCTGAGCGGCTGTGAGCACCGTCCACGCGCTGTTCACACGCACCGCGGCGCGCACGCCGCAGGCGGACTTCCTGTTCACCGACACCGTCACCGCGAGCGTCTACGGCATCGCGGCCGGCCCCATCAGCTGGGCGCAGGCGGCCGCGCACGTGGAGCCGCTGAAGCAGGCATATGCCGCAGCGGGCTACGGCCACGGTCACCGCGTCGGGCTGTTGCTGGAGAACCGGCCGGCGTTCCTGCTGCACTGGTTCGCGCTCAATGCGCTGGGCGTCAGCGTGGTGCCGATCCACGCCGATCTGCGGGCGGCCGAGCTGCAGTACCTGATCCAGCACAGCGAGATCGTGCTGGCGGTGTCGTTGCCCGGC
>DATDJF010000195.1:0-15383 GCA_036520715.1 Burkholderiaceae bacterium
GAGCACGTCCTGCAGGGCATACACCGCGGTTTCGGCCACGCTGGCACAGGCGGCGCGGATCAGGTCCCAGCCCACGTCGAGGCCGTCGCTGGCCAGGTACTCGCGCAGGTGGTGGCGCACGTGTTCAGGCGCCGTGCGCCACCAGCCGAGCGCGGTGTCGTTGTCGTGGGTGCCGGGATACGCCACGGCATCGGGTTCGTAGCGATGCGGCAGATGGTGCTGGTCACCCATCGCCCCGTCGACTTCGCCCCACCCAAACTGCAGCACGCGCATGCCGGGCAGTGCGAGCGCCTTGCGCAGTCGTACCACGTCGGGCGTGATCATGCCGAGGTCTTCAGCGATGATCGGTAACGGACCGAGGGCCTTGCTGATCGCATGGAACAGGGTCTTGCCGGGTCCCTTCACCCAACGGCCGCGAATGGCCGTGGGTTCGCTGGACTGGATCTCCCAGTGCGCCGCGAAGCCGCGGAAGTGGTCGATGCGCACGACGTCCACCAGCTCGAAGGTGCGCCGGATGCGCTCGATCCACCAGGCGTAGCCTTCCTTGGCATGGGCACGCCAGCGATACAGCGGATTGCCCCAGCGCTGGCCGGTGGCGCTGAACAGATCCGGCGGCACGCCGGCCACCACCGTCGGCCGCCCATCGGGGCCGAGCTCGAACAGATCGGGCCGGGCCCAGACCTCTGCGCTGTGCAGCGCAATGAAAATCGGCGCGTCGCCGACGATCCTGACGCCGTGGCGATGCGCGTGGTCCCTCAGCCGCTGCCACTGGCTGTAGAACCGCCACTGGCAGAACTTCCAGAACGTGATGCGCTCGCCATGCGCAACGTCGACCTCGCACAGCGCCGCCGGCTCGCGCCGGGCCAGCGGCGGATCCCAATCGCACCACTCGCGGCCCGCGAAGTGCTCGGCCAGCGCCATGAAACGCGCATAGTCCACCAGCCAGTTGGCGTGTCCGTCGCAGAACGCCTCGAAGTCACTGCGCTCGGCGCGCGACGCCGATTGCGCAAATCGCTGCGCCGCGCGCGCAAGCCGCTCCATCCGGAACGGCTTGACGGCCGCGTAGTTCACCGTGCGTTCGTCGAAGCCCGTCGCGGGCTCGAGGTCGGCCGCATCGAGCCAGCCGCTGGCGTGTAGATCGGCGAGGTCGATCAGCAGCACGTTGCCGGCAAAGGCCGAGGTGCTCATATAGGGCGAATCGCCCAGCCCGAGCCCACCCAGCGGCAGGATCTGCCACAACGACTGGCCCGCACTGACCAGCCAGGCGACGAAGTGGTACGCGTCAGGCCCCAGGTCGCCCGAACCGTGCGGTCCCGGCAGTGAGCTCGGATGAAGCAACACACCACTGGCGCGTGGAAACCGCATCTCGCTCAAGCCCTCCATTCGAGCAACACCGTGGCCAACGGTGGCAAGGTCATGCCGATCGAGTGCGGCCGGCCGTGCCAGGCGATCGGTTCGGCGGTGATCTCGCCATAGGGCGTGCCGACGTTGCTGCCGCCGTAGTGTGCCGAGTCGGTGTTGATGCGCTCGCGATAGACGCCCGGCTCCGGCACGCCGATGCGGTAGCCGTGATGCGCCGTCGGCGTGAAGTTGCAAACCGCAACGACGATTCGCCCAGCCTCGTGGCCGCGTCGCAGGAACGCCAGCACCGATCGCTGCGCGTCGCCGTGCTCGATCCATTCGAAGCCATCGGGCGTGAAGTCGCGCTGGTGCAATGCGGGCACCTCGCGCAGCAAGTGGTTGAGGTCGCGCACCAGGCGCTGCACGCCGGCGTGGGCGGGGTCGTCGAGCAGGTGCCAGTCCAGGCTATGGTCGTGGTTCCACTCGCGCGCTTGAGCGAACTCGCTGCCCATGAACAGCAGCTTCTTGCCCGGGTGCGCGAACATGAAACCGAAGTAGGCGCGCAGGTTGGCGAATTGCTGCCAGCGGTCGCCCGGCATCTTGTTCAGCAGCGAGCCCTTGCCGTGCACCACCTCGTCGTGCGACAGCGGCAGCACGAAATTCTCGTTGAAGGCATAGACCATCGAGAACGTGATCTCATCGTGGTGATGGCGCCGGTGTACCGGATCGCGCGCCATGTACTGCAGCGTGTCGTGCATCCAGCCCATGTTCCACTTGTAGTGGAAGCCCAGCCCACCCGCGTAGGTGGGCCGCGACACAGCGGCGAACGCGGTCGATTCCTCGGCCAAGGTCACGGCTTGCGCGCGTTCGATGCCAACCACTTGATTGACGCGTTTCAGGAACTCGATGGCCTCCAGGTTCTCGCGCCCGCCGTGCACGTTGGGCACCCATTCGCCGGCCTTGCGGCTGTAGTCGCGGTACAGCATCGACGCCACCGCATCCACGCGCAGGCCATCGACGCCATAACGCTCGAGCCAGTACAGTGCATTGCCGACGAGGAAGTTGCGCACCTCCGTGCGACCGAAGTTGTAGATCAGCGTGTTCCAGTCGTGGTGAAAGCCTTCGCGCGGATCGCCGTGTTCGTACAGCGCGGTGCCGTCGAACTGGCCGAGGCCGTGGGCGTCGCTCGGAAAGTGCGCTGGTACCCAATCGATCAGCAGTCCCAGGCCGCTTGCATGGCAACGCTGCACGAAGCGGCGAAAGCCGGCCGGCTCGCCGAAGCGCGCGGTCGGTGCGTAAAGGCCAATGGGCTGGTAGCCCCATGAGCCGTCGAACGGATGCTCGCTGATCGGCAGCAGCTCGAGGTGGGTGAAGCCCTGCGCGCAGGCATAGGGCACCAGCTGGTCGGCCAGCTCGTCCCAGTTCAGCCAGCGATTGCCTTCTTCCGGCTTGCGCCGCCACGATCCGAGGTGCACCTCGTAGATGCTGATCGGCGCGTCGAGCGCGTTGGCGCGTTGGCGATCGGCCGACGGCGGCACCACTGTTGGCAGCGGCGCGACGATGCTCGCGGTGGCCGGCCGCAACTCCGCCTGCTGGGCGTAGGGGTCGGCCTTCAGCGGCAGCACGTGTCCGGAGGGCGTGCGCAGTTCGTACTTGTAGGCCACGCCGGCGGCCACGTCCGGAATGAAGATTTCCCAGATGCCGCACTCGCGGCGCAGCCGCATCGGGTGGCGGCGGCCGTCCCACTGATTGAATTGCCCGACGACGCTGACACGCGCTGCGTTCGGCGCCCACACCGCGAACCCGGTGCCGGGCGCGCCGAGCATCGCGCGCGGCGTAGCGCCCAACATTTCGTACGGCCGCAGGTGCGTGCCCTCGGCCATCAGCCACACGTCCATGTCGCCGAGCAGCGGTGGGAAGCGATAGGGGTCGTCGAGCAACGAGCGCGAGCCGTCGGCCCAGCGCACCTGAAGGCGATACTCGCGCGCGAGCGCTGCGGGGCAAACACCCTCGAAGAAGCCGTCAGCATGACGGCGTTGCAGCGTGCCGTGTTCGCTGTCGCCTTCGGCGCCGAGCAGCACGACCGCCGCCGCGCCCGGCAGAAAGCAGCGCAGCCACAGCGCCCCTTGTGCGTCGGCATGCACGCCGAGCACCGAGAACGGGTCGGGATGGCACGCCGTGCGAATGCGTTCGACCTCGACGTCTGCCAGCATGGAGGGACTGTCCGCGGGTCGGTGGCCGTGCAGTGCGCGCCGTCAGGTGATGCGCGTCAGCGCGCGATTGCCTCGTACAGCGCGACGTAGCGCTTGGCCGCGCCCGACCACGAAAAGTCCTGCGCCATCGCCGTGTGCATCAGTCCGCGCCAGAGCTTGGGCTGGCTCTTGGCTTGCACCGCGCGCTGCACCGCGGCCTCGAGCGCGGAGGCACTGGCCGCGTCGAATGAAAAGCCGGTGGCCCGCCCGGCACGCACCGCGTCGTCGCTGGCGTCGACCACGGTGTCGGCCAGCCCGCCCACGCGCCGCACCAACGGGAGCGTGCCGTAGCGCAGGCCGTACATCTGCGTCAGCCCGCACGGTTCGAAGCGCGAGGGCACCATGATCACGTCGGCGCCGCCGATCAGGCGATGCGCCTGCGCCTCGTCGTAGGCGATGCGCACGGCCACCTGTCCGGGGTGAGCGAACGCCGCCGCAGTGAAAGCGGCTTCCAGCACTGGATCGCCGCGGCCCTGCACCGCGAGCTGCGCACCGCTTTGAAGCAGTGCCGGCAGTGCCGACAGCACCAGGTCGAGGCCTTTTTGCGCACTCAACCGGCTGACGACGGCGAACAACGGCGCATCGGGGTTCGGCGCCAGGCCGAACTCGGACTGCAGTGCAGCCTTGCAGCGCACCTTGCCCGACAGGTCGTGTGCCGAGTAGCGCGCCGCGAGCGCGGAGTCGGTGGCCGGATCCCACACCGCACGGTCGACCCCGTTGAGGATGCCTGAGACGTCGCCGCCGCGGCTGCGGATCACGCCGTCCAGGCCGCAACCGAACTCATGCGTGGTGATCTCGCTGGCGTAGGTCGGGCTCACGGTGGTGATGCGGTGCGCGTATTTCAATCCGGCCTTCATGAACGACAACTGGCCGTGGAATTCGAGTCCGTGCGAATGCATCATGCGTGCCGGCAGGCCGAGCTGTGCGAAGTCGCCGTGCGGAAAGAGCCCCTGGTAGGCCAGGTTGTGCACGGTGAACACCGAAGCGGCCGTCGGCGCCGGATGCGCGTCCATCCACGCGCACGCCATCGCAGCGTGCCAATCGTGGCAGTGCAGCACCTGCGGCGACCATTCCGGATCGAGCTCGCCCGCTGCCAGATGGGCGCCGACCCAGCCCAGCAGCGCGAAGCGCTGCAGGTTGTCGCCCCATTCGCTGCCATCATTGGTTTGGTACGGGCTGCCGGGGCGACGGTACAAATAAGGCGCGTCGACGACGTAGGCCGGCACGTGGCTGTACGGCATACGCCCGAGGCGCAGCGTGATGCGGCCGGCACCGAACAGCGGCCCGAACTCGTACACCGTTGTCTGGTGCAGCACCGCGTCGGCGATGGCCGGCAGGCCGGGCAGCAGCAGGCGCGCCTGCGCGCCGGCTTCGATCAGCGCCTGCGGCAGTGCGCCCACCACGTCGGCCAGGCCACCCGTCTTGACCAGCGGAAAGATCTCCGCGGCCACATGCAGCACCTTCATGCGCAGCCATCTTTCATGGTTGTTGGAGTTTGTCGAGCATCTCTCGGGTCACCAGCGTGATGCCGTGCTCGGTGCGGTAGAAGCGCCGCATGTCGTCGTCCTCGTTCTCGCCGATCACCATGCCGTCGGGGACTTCGCAGCCGCGGTCGACGACCACACGGTTGAGGCGCGCACCGCGGCCCACCTGCACGGCGGGCAGCAGCACCGCCCAACGGACGTTCGAATACGAATGCACGCGCACGCTCGAATACAGCACCGAGCGGAACACCGAACCCGAGACGATGCAGCCGCCCGAGACCAGCGATTCCACCGCCATGCCGCGGCGGTCGTCTTGGTTGTGCACGAACTTGGCGGGCGGCAGCTGCGGCTGATAGGTCCAGATCGGCCAGCGCGTGTCGTACAAGTTGAGCAGCGGGTCGGTCGCGGTGAGGTCGATGTTGGCGTCCCAGTAGGCGTCGATCGTGCCGACGTCGCGCCAGTACGGTTCTTCATTGTGGCGTGTGCCCACGGCGCTCAGATCGAACGGGTGCGCCGCCGCCTGGCCCAGCGTCACCACGTGCGGAATGATGTCGCGGCCGAAGTCGTGGCTCGAGTTTGGGTCGGCGATGTCGCGCTCGAGCTCCTTGTACAGAAAGCGTGCGTTGAAGATGTAGATGCCCATGCTGGCCAACGCGCGGTCCGGCTTGCCAGGCATCGCCGGCGGATCGGCAGGTTTCTCGACGAAGGCCGTGATGTTGTACTTGTCGTCCATCGCCATCACGCCGAACCCCGTGGCCTCCATGCGCGGTACGGAAATGCAGCCGACGGTGCACTCGCGTCCCTTGGACACGTGGTCGGCCAGCATCAATGCATAGTTCATCTTGTAGATGTGATCGCCGGCCAGCACCACGATGTAGTCGGCACGGTAGCTGGCCAGGATGTCCTGGTTCTGGTACACCGCATCGGCAGTGCCGCGGTACCAGCTTCCTTCGTCGAGGCGCTGTTGCGCCGGCATCAAGTCGACGAACTCGTTCATCTCGCTCTTCAGGAACGCCCAGCCGCGCTGCAGATGGCGCATCAGGCTGTGGCTCTTGTACTGCGTGATCACTCCGATGCGGCGAATACCCGAATTCAGGCAGTTCGACAGCGCAAAATCGATGATGCGAAACTTGCCGCCGAAGTACACCGCGGGTTTGGCGCGTCGATCGGTCAGGTTCTTCAACCGGCTGCCGCGCCCGCCGGCCAGGACGAGCGCGACCGCGCGCTTGGGCAGATCGAGGCTAAGGGCCAGTTCAGTGGGCGTCATGATTTGTCTCCGCGCTGTCGTGTTGTCGTCGGTCGACCCCAAGCGTACTGCGCCGGCGCACACGCGGCCGCCGCTGCCGGCAATCCATGCCCTGGCGGCGTGGCATCAGCGTGCTCGCGGCGGCGCGAAAATTGCGTGTTCCGGGCCATTCTGAACCTCACCAGCACTGATGACGACGACCACACCTGCCACCGCCACCTTCGCGAAGACCACCCAGAGCATCGAAGACCACCTGCTCAACACCGTGGGGGTCGCGCCAGCGCTGGCCAGCCCCAACGACCTGATGCAGTCGGTGGCACGTGTCGCGCGCGAACAGTTGTCGCGCCGCTGGGTCGCGACCCAAGCGGTCGACCGCACCAACAAGGCGCGGCGGGTGTACTACCTGTCGATGGAGTTCCTGATCGGTCGCACGCTGGGCAACGCCATCGCCGCGCTGGAGTTGCGCGATGGCGTCGCGGCCGGCTTGGCACTGCATGCCCAGCGGCTGGAAGACGTGGCCGAACAGGAGCCCGACGCCGGCCTCGGCAACGGTGGTCTGGGCCGGCTCGCTGCGTGCTTCCTCGACTCGATGGCCACGCTCGGGCTGCCGTCGTTCGGCTACGGCATCCGCTACGAATACGGCATGTTCGCGCAGGAGATCGACCACGGTTGCCAGGTGGAATACCCCGACCCGTGGCTCGCCGACGGCACGCCGTGGGAGTTTCTGCGCGCCGGCGTGAGCTACCCGGTGCGCTTTGGTGGCTGGGTCGAGCACGCTCACGGCACCGCTACCTGGCGCCATGCGGCCGAGGTGGCCGCGAAGGCCCACGACATGGTGATTCCGGGCCACGACACGCCCAAAGTCAGCACGTTGCGGCTGTGGAAGGCGGTGGCGCCGGCGCACATCGACCTGCATGCCTTCAACACCGGCGACTACGCGCGTGCCGCCGGCGTGAAGAACGAATACGAAAACATGTCGTGGGTGCTGTACCCGAACGACAGCACACCGGCCGGCCGCGAGCTGCGCCTGCGCCAGGAGTACTTCTTCGTCGCCGCGTCGATGCAGGACATCCTGGCTCGCCACCTCGAAGAAAACCGCACGCTGGCCAACCTGGCCGGCAAGGTGGCGATCCACCTCAACGACACCCATCCGGCGATCGGCGTGGCCGAGCTGATGCGTCTGCTGTGCGACGAGCACGGCATGGCGTGGAAGGCCGCGTGGGCGATCACCGGCAAGGTGTTTTCGTACACCAACCACACGCTGATGCCCGAGGCGCTGGAGACCTGGCCGGTGAGCCTGATGCAGCACGTGCTGCCGCGCCATCTGGAGATCATCTTCCGCATCAACCAGGAGTTGCTCGACTTCGCCGCCAAGCGGCGGCCGCACGACATGGGCTTCCTCGCGCGCCTGTCGTTGATCGACGAATCCGGCGAGCGCCGCGTGCGCATGGCGCACCTCTCGATCGTGGGCAGCCACATGGTCAACGGCGTGTCGGCGTTGCACTCGGAACTGCTGGTGAAGACGATCTTCGCCGACTTCGCCAGCCTGTGGCCCGAGCGCTTCACCAACATGACCAACGGCGTGACGCCGCGGCGCTGGCTGGCGCAGGCCAATGCCGGCCTGGCAGGGCTGCTCGATCGCAGCATCGGCACGCGCTGGCGGCTCGACCTCGACGAGCTGCGCAAGCTGGGCGAACACCAGTCGCAGACATCGTTCCGCGATGAATTCGGCGCGATCAAGCACGCCAACAAGGCGCGCCTGGCCGACTACATCCATCGCACCACCGGCATCACGGTGGATCCGTCGAGCCTGTTCGACGTGCAGGTCAAGCGCATTCACGAGTACAAGCGCCAGCTGCTCAATCTGCTGCATGTGGTCACGCGCTATCAGGCGATGCTGGCCGATCCCTCCGCAGACTGGCAGCCTCGAACGGTGATCTTCGCCGGCAAGGCGGCGTCGTCTTACGCGATGGCCAAGAACATCATCCGCCTCGTGCACGACGTGGGCCGGGTCATCAACGCCGATGCGCGGCTCGACGACCGGCTGAAGGTCGTGTTCGTGCCGAACTACGGTGTCTCGGTGGCCGAGATGATCATGCCGGGCGCCGACCTGTCGCAGCAGATCTCCACCGCCGGCACCGAAGCCTCGGGCACCGGCAACATGAAGCTCGCGCTGAACGGCGCCCTCACCATCGGCACCGACGACGGCGCCAACATCGAGATCCGGCAACACGTGGGCGACGACAACATCTTCATCTTCGGTTTGCGCACGCCCGAGGTTCAGGCCCAGCGCAAGAGCGGCTACCAGCCGATGCGCCTGTACGAGAGCCAGCCGCCGCTGAAGGCGGCGCTCGATGCGATTGCGGCAGGCGAGTTCTCGCCCGACGAGCCCGGGCGCTACCGGGGCTTGGTTGACTCGCTGCTGTGGGGCGGCGACTACTACTTTCTGCTGGCCGACTATGCGTCGTACATCGAAACGCAGCAGCGGGTCGACGCGTTGTTTCGCCAGCCCGACCAATGGGCGGCGCGCGCGATCGCCAACGTTGCAGGCATGGGCGCGTTTTCGTCGGATCGCACGATTCGCGAGTACGCGACCAAGATCTGGAACGTGACGCCGAACCCGTGAGCCCGCCGATCCGCGTCGGCCGGCCGTGGCCGCTGGGTGCCCACTGGGACGGCCAGGGCGTCAACGTCGCCGTGTTCTCCGCGCACGCGCAGCGCATCGAGCTGTGCCTGTTCGATGCCGATGGCATGCACGAACTGCAACGCGAGGCACTGCCCGGGCACAGCCACGACATCTGGCACGGCTACCTGCCTGGTGCCGGGCCGGGCCTGGTGTACGGCCTGCGCGCCCACGGGCCCTGGCGGCCCGAGCGCGGCCATCGCTTCAATGCGAACAAGCTACTGCTCGACCCGTATGCGCGCGAGATCGTCGGCCGCTTCGCCTGGCGCGACGAGCACTTCGGCGCCGACCCCCGTCACCCCGGCCACCCGGACCCGAGCGACAACGCGGCGCACGCGCTGAAGGCGCGTGTGGTCGACGATCGCTACGACTGGCGCGGCGACCGCCCCCTGCACACGCCGCTCGCCGACACGGTGCTCTACGAGCTGCACGTCAAGGGCTTCACGATGTGCAACCCGGCGGTGCCGGAGGGCCAACGCGGCAGCTACGCCGGCTTGGCCAGCGATGCTGCGATCGCCCACCTGCAGCAACTTGGCGTGACCGCGGTCTGTTTGTTGCCGGTGCATCAGCACCTCGACGAGCAACGCCTCGTCGCGATGGGCCTTTCCAACTATTGGGGCTACAACACCATCGGGTTCTTCTGTCCCGATCCGGCACTCGCGTCGGGGCAGGCTGGCGTGTCGGCGCGCGACGAGTTCCGCGCCATGGTGGCGCGGCTGCACGCCGCCGGCATCGAGGTGATCCTCGATGTGGTCTACAACCACACCGCCGAGAGCGACGAGCTCGGCCCCACGCTGTCGTGGCGCGGCCTCGACAACGCGAGCTACTACCGCCTGCCTGCACACGCCCGCGGTCACTATGAAAATCACACCGGCTGCGGCAACACGCTCGACTTGCGCCAGCCACGCGTGATTCAGCTGGTGCTGGACTCCCTGCGCTTCTGGGCCGGCGAGATGCACGTGGACGGCTTCCGCTTCGACCTGGCACCGGTGCTCGGCCGTGGCAACCACGGCTTCGACCGGCACGCGGCGTTCTTCGTCGCACTCTCGCAGGACCCGCTGTTGTCGCGTCTGAAGTTGATTGCCGAACCGTGGGATGTCGGCCCTGCCGGCTACCAGCTCGGCGCATTCCCCGACGGCTGGCTCGAGTGGAACGACCGCTTTCGCGACACGATGCGCGCTTTCTGGATCCAGCAGCAGGGCACACGCGGCGACTTCGCGTTGCGCTTGTGCGCGTCCTCCGATCTCTTCCAAACCCGTGGCCGCGCACCGGGCGAATCAGTGAACTACGTGGCGTCGCACGACGGCTTTTGTCTGCACGATCTGGTGAGCTACGGTCACAAGCACAACGAAGCCAACGGTGAACAAAACCGCGACGGCCACGACCACAATCACAGCCGCAACTGCGGCGTCGAGGGCCCTACCGACGACGTTGCGATCAATTCCCTGCGCGGCCGCCTGCGGCGCGCGTTGCTGGCCAGCATGCTGCTCTCGCAGGGCACGCCGATGCTGGCCGCGGGCGACGAATTTGGGCATACGCAGCAGGGCAACAACAACCCGTACTGCCAGGACAACGCCACCACCTGGCTCGATTGGTCGCAAGTCGACGCAGACCTGCTGGCATTCACCACGCGCGTGCTGGCCTTGCGTCGCCAGGCACTGCCTCTGGGCGAACGCTGGTACGACGGCTTGACCGATCGCCGTGGCCTGCACGATCTGGCGTGGCTGCGCGCCGACGGCACGCAACTCTCCGGCGACGAATGGCGCCGACCCGACGTACGCGCCTTTGGCTGCATGATCGGGCGCCCGGGCCGTGCCGTCGCACCATTGCTGATGCTGATCAACGGCGACACTGCGCCGGTGCCGTTCGTGTTGCCCGACGGCCATTGGCAAGCGGTGCTGGACACATCGCATACACGCGGTGAGGGTGGCTGGCGCGAGCAGGGCGGCGGCGCGTTCGAGGTGCCGGGGCGCAGCCTGGTGGTGCTGGCTGCAGGCGAGCACGGACTCGGCTCATAGCGATCGCGCGCGCGAAATGCGTGGCTGCGCAAACCCAAGTGCCAGACGGGCCCGCCAACGAGCCGCAATCTCAATTTGGTCGGGTCCCTATCGCCCGGCGCAAATGTCGGCGGCTTGACGGAACGCAATCTGCTGGCAGTTCCGCCGCCCGCCGTCTCTTTTGCCACAAGACAAGGGTGGTTGCCCCCGCTTTGTGGTGATGGCAACGGCTGCAATTGCGTCGAACATGGGTTGCGCGCGACCTTTGCTCGTCGCGCACGCGGGGAGAGCCGTCGTGGCAATGGCGCTGGTTTCACACTACGAGTTGCACTACGCCCGGCTGCTGGGTGTTGGGCGATCGTTTGTGTTCCCGTGCGACGCCGCCGGCAATGTCGAAATGGACTCGTTGACTGAACGCGCGCGCGAGAACTACCTCTTCGCGCGCTCTGCGGTAGGTGTCGAGATGGCCCTTCCCACTGTGCGTGCCACGGCGCTGCACCTGTCCAGCTGACGAACCGCTCTCGCGGTGCGCGAGGCGCCCGTGATCTTCGGTACGCGCGCAGGAGCGGCGACCTGGGCTGACTGGCGCTGCTTTCGTACTGTGAAGTGCGGCGGTGGGCGCGCGTGGCGGGCGAGCAAGAGTCGGCTGAGCATTCGTCAGAGCTGATCACGCATTGCCCTCATGCCAGCCGCGAAGAGTTCCTGACACAGGTCGACGACCTCATTGTCGAACTAGAGAAGGTGCACCTGTTCCCTCGCCGCAACTGAATCGAGCTTACCGACATCTCTTGCGGCGATGCTGCATGGGCCGACGGATCGCGAGCGTGGCTCGGTCACACTGGGCTATGACATGTCGGAGCACACACCATCTCGACACGACCCAAGACACGCCGGGACTTCAAAGCGGAGCTCTGTCGATGGGTTCCGCAGAGGAAGCATGAACGTGTGTTGCCGGCACCCGTGAAAGGTGACCCCGGGATCTTGGTCGAATAGCGCAAGCCGTCGTTTGAGACCCTGGTCGATGGTTCAGATTTGCTCATCGACGCATTGTCGCCGGCATACATGCGGCCGCCCTCAGCAAGTTCATGGTCACCGAGCACGTCGGTCCACTGTGCGTGATGGCCGGTGGCGCACGCCGGCATTGCGGGCGCGGGATGGTCGGAAGTCGACATGTCGTTGTCCTCGTAGATCGCCTTGACGAGGATTGTTCGTAAGAGCGGTCCCGTCAACTTGACGTTCAGGGGCATTGACTTGCCAATACGTGACGCCCCGCAGACGAGCTCGCGTCGGCAGGTCGGACGAGTTCATTGGCCGCGTCTGTTCATGCTCCGCGCCCGCCAAGGTGGCCTACACAAAACAAACGGCCCGCCGAGGCGGGCCGTGGGCAGTCAGCACTGCGGCGGCAACGCCGCTTCAGCGGATCACCACTGGTCCGAGCGCACGAGCGGAAACCAGTTGCCGTCGCGTCGCTCGTAGACGGTGATGGCGCCGTACATCTGCTCGCCGCTGGCGTTGAAGCGCATGGTGCCGGTCACCGGCGCGATGGCGTCGATGGTGCGCAGCTTGGCGCGCAGCGCGTCCTTGTCCGCATTGCCGTTGGCGCGCAGCGTGTGCGCCAGCACGTAGATGGCATCGTAGGCGTAGTGGGCGGCCCACACCGGCTCCGACTTGTAGGCGGCGCGGAACTTGGGCAGGAACTCCGGACCGCCGCTGAACTCGCGCGACTCCAGCGCCGAGGAGGTGAGGTACAGCGACTTGATGCCTTCGTTCGACTTGGCCAGCTTCGTGGTCTTGGCCGAGTTGGTGGCGATGACCTTTACCTCGCCCAATCCGGCGGCGGCCATCTGTTGGCCCAGCGGGATCAGCTGCGGGTCGCGCAGCACGGCCACCAGCACGTCGGGCGGCGCGGCCTTCAGCTTGGCGACGAAGGCAGAGAAGTCGGTCGCCTTGTTGTTCACCGACTCCTGGATTTGGACCTGCTTCTTCTGCTTGGTCAGCTCGGCCGCCACATCGCGATTCATCGGGTTGCCGAAAGCGGTGTCTTCATGAACGATGGCCACCTTGTTGGCCTTCAGCGATTCCATCGCATAGCCGGCCACGGCCTTGGCCTGCAGGCCATCGTGGGCCACCAGGCGGAAGGTGTTGCCGTCGCCCATTTTCGTGAGCTCGGCGGCCGACGAGGTGAACAACTGCACCACGTCGCCTTGTTTGTAGATCGGAATCGTGCCTTCGCTGACGTCGGAGCTGAGGTGGCCCAGCACCGCGAAGACCTTCCTGTCGACCAGGTCCTGCGCCACCTTCTTGGCCTCGGCCGGGTCGGCCTTGTCGTCGGCAGACACCAGCTCCAGCGTGACCGGCTTGCCGGCGATCTTGAAGCCCACCTTGTTGAGCTCGTCCACCGCGAGCTTGGCGCCATTGAGCAGATCCTGCCCGCGCGGAGCCGAAGGGCCGGACAGCGGCTGGGCCACAGCGATGGTGAGCGTGTCGGGGATTTGCGGTCCGCAGGCCGACAGCATGGCTGCTGCTGCCACAACGAACAGCGGGTTCCGGGGGGTGCTATTGATGTTCATGCCATTCTCCGGGTCGGCGAAGCGGGGGTGCCTGCGGCGTTTCCAGGCGTGATGCCGGCGTTTCCGAGTGCGAAGGTGAATCTATTCGTGACGGCCCGCCCAGGACTGGCACAACATCACAGCGCGGCAGCGGCGTCCTGCGACCCCGGCGGCCGCGCGTGATGGACTGCGCGCTGCGCAGCCTTTGTCTGGCTCAGGGCCAACGCGTCGTGTCATTGGCGGTCATCACCGGGCCCATCGGCTGGCGGCCGCTCGGATCGATCCAGTCGCGGTAGTGCGGCAACTCGCCCAGGCCGTTGTCGACCTTGGCCACCGGCACGTTGGAGGGCAGCGACTGGCACGCGCTGAGTGTGCCGATGCCGATGACGACGGCGAGGACCTTCAAGGACTGCTGGAACTTGCTCATGATCGCTCCTGCTACTGCTGGCCGAACGGTGCGGGCTCGTCGCATTTCCGTGTTGCGCGGGCCAGGCTCAGCCATGAGCAGACTCTAGGCAGGCCGTCGCGTCCGTGCAGGGCACAACCTCACAAGGCACGGATGCGATTTGTCACGGCCTCGGATGGCGTCGTGACCCACTGCGCGGGCCGAACGCTCCCACCCCGTGAGCCGGGGGGCGCCTGTCGAACCGATCGCAGCCCGCTATGCGGCGGGTTTGTTCTGGCGACGCGACAGCGTCTTGCGTGCCGCGGGCGCGGTGCCGGCGGCGCTGTCGGCAGGCGCAGCCGCGGGCCCCTTGCCGCCCTGGCTGAATGGCGTCAGCAGGTGCACGAGCTGGCCGTAGATCTTGGGATTGCCGGCCACCACTTCACGCTGGTGGAGGAACCGTGATTCGCCGGTGAAGTTGCCGATCAGGCCGCCGGCCTCGGTGACCATCAGCGAACCGGCGGCCACGTCCCACGGGTTGAGGCCGGTCTCGAAGAAGCCGTCGTACCAGCCTGCGGCCACGTAGCACAGGTCGAGCGCGGCAGCGCCCGGGCGCCGCACGCCGGCGCAGCGCTGCATCACCGACTGCATCATCTGCAGGTAGCGCTCGAAATCGTCGCCGCGCCGGAACGGAAACCCGGTGCCCACCAGTGCGTCGGACAGGTGGATGCGCTTGCTGACGCGCAGCCGGCGATCGTTGAGGAACGCACCGCGGCCGCGTGACGCGAAGAACAGGTCGTTGCGCGCCGGGTCGTAGACCACCGCCTGCTGCACGACATCGCGGTGCGCCAGGCCGATCGACACCGCGTAGATCGGCAGCCCGTGCAGGAAGTTGGTGGTGCCGTCCAGCGGATCGATGATCCACTGGAATTCGCTGGTGCGGCTGCCGTGGCTGTTGCCGGACTCCTCGGCCAGGATGCCGTGATCCGGATAGGCCTGCAGCAGGATCTCGATGATCGCGGCCTCGGCCGCACGGTCGACCTCGCTGACGAAGTCGTTCGGGCCCTTCACGTTGACCTTCAGCAGGTCGACGTCGAGTGCCGCGCGGTTGATGATCGCGCCTGCCGCGCGGGCCGCCTTGATGGCGACGTTGAGCATGGGATGGAGAGACTGCGACATGGGGTGCGTGAGGTGAGGGGCGAGGCGCCGCGCTCGGCGGCGCGGCGGAATGCGGCAGGCGACGACAATGACTCGCCACGGAGACGTTGATGAATTTTATCTGCGCGCGCTGATGCCGACCGCGACCGCCTCCCTGCCGGCCGTCGATCCGACCCGCTTCGTGCTGGTCGACGTCAGCCATGCCGGCAACGTCGGCGCGGTGGCACGAGCGATGAAGGTGATGGGGTTCCACGACCTGGTACTGGTGGCGCCGCGCCACGCCGACGT
>DATDJF010000196.1:0-18501 GCA_036520715.1 Burkholderiaceae bacterium
GGCAAGTCCGAGGTGAAGCAGGTCTGGATCCTCACGCCGCAGGAGGCGGCGGCACCCTGACCGTGGGCAAGGTCTTCCTGCGCACCTTCGGCTGCCAGATGAACGAGTACGACTCGGCGAAGATCGCCGACGTGCTGCGCGCGCACGCCGGCTACGAGACGGTCAACGATCCCGAGCAGGCCGACCTGATCCTTTTCAACACCTGCTCGGTGCGCGAGAAGGCGCAGGAGAAGGTGTTCGCCGACCTGGGCCGGGTGAAGCACCTCAAGCGCGCCAACCCGAAGCTGATGATCGCCGTGGGCGGCTGCGTGGCGAGCCAGGAGGGCGCGGCGCTGGTCGAGCGCGCGCCCTGCGTCGACGTGGTGTTCGGCCCGCAGACGCTGCACCGGCTGCCGCAGTTGATCGAGCAGCGGCGCGCGCTCGGCCGCCCGCAGGTCGACATCAGCTTTCCCGAGATCGAGAAGTTCGACAACCTGCCGCCGGCCCGCGTGGACGGGACCAGCGCCTTCGTTTCGATCATGGAGGGCTGCTCCAAATACTGCAGCTACTGCGTCGTGCCCTACACCCGCGGCGAAGAAGTGAGTCGCCCGCTCGACGACGTGATGGCCGAGGTGGCAGGTCTCGTCGAGCAAGGGGTCAAGGAGATCACGCTGCTGGGCCAGAACGTCAACGCCTACCGCGGCGCGATGGGCTGCGGATCGGAGATCGCCGACTTTGCGCTGCTGATCGAGTGCATCGCCGAACTGCCTGGGCTGCAGCGCATCCGCTTCACGACCAGCCATCCCAAGGAGTTCACGCAGCGGCTGATCGACGTGTACGAGCGTGTGCCGCAGCTGGTGAACCACCTGCACCTGCCGGTGCAGCATGGCAGCGACCGCATCCTGGCGGCGATGAAACGCGGCTACTCGGTGCTTGAATACAAGAGCACCGTGCGCAAGCTGCGCCGCGTGCGGCCGGGCATCAGCCTGTCGTCGGACTTCATCGTCGGCTTTCCGGGCGAGACGGCAGCCGACTTCGACCAGTTGATGCGCCTGGTCGAGGACGTGGGCTTCGATTCGAGCTTCAGCTTCGTCTTCAGCGCTCGGCCCGGCACGCCCGCCGCGGCGCTGCCCGACGACACGCCGCACGGCGAAAAGCTGGCTCGCCTGCAGCGCTTGCAGGCGCGGCTCGAAACCCAGTCGCGTGCGATCTCCGACTCGCGGGTCGGCTCGCGGCAACGCATCCTGGTCGAAGGCCCCAGCCGCAAGGATGCGAGTGAGTTGATGGGTCGCACCGAGTGCAACCGCATCGTCAACTTCAAGGGACCCGCGCGCCTGGTCGGGCAGATGATCGACGTGACGATCACGCAGGCGCTGCCGCATTCGCTGCGCGGCGAGGCGCTGCTGTCGGAAGCCTTGACGGCCTGAGTGCGCGCTCAGTCGGCGGCGCGCCGACGCCAGGGTGCGAACGCCACCAGCCAGGTGGTGACGGCCAGCGCGACGACGATGGCCCCATAGGTCAGCATCGCGCCGTCGTGCCCCGTCCACACGAACCCGGCGAGGTCGACCGCCAGCGCCACCACGGCGCACCAGCCGGCCAGACGCCACCAGCTCACGCCGACGATTTCGCGCCGCCACAGCAACTTGCAGATCGAGGCATGGACCGCTGCCAGCCCGCAGGGCAGCAGTAACAGGTTCACCCCATGCCACACCTGTTGCAATGAATCCATCATCGCGCCGATTCGAATGCCTTGAGTATGCGCAAACCCTTGCGTTTGGGGCCGCGCCAGCTCGACCGCTCAAAGGCCGGCAATCTTACAATTCACCCCCATGAGCGTGGTCGCAATGGGACTCAACCACGGCACGGCACCGGTCGAGCTGCGCGAACGCTTTGCCTTCGCGTCCGAGCAGGTGCCCGGTGCGCTGAGATCGCTGCGCGAGACCTTGATCAGCGCCACGCCCGAGGCCGCGCTGCTATCCACCTGCAACCGCACCGAGCTCTACGTGGCCTCGGCCGCCACCGACCCAGCAGCCTTGGTGCGGCCGGCCATCGAGTGGCTGGCTGCCAAGGGCGGCGTCGGCGGTGAGCAACTGATGGCGCACGCCTACGTGCTGGAGCGGCGCGAGGCGGCGCGGCACGCCTTTCGCGTCGCCTCGGGGCTCGATTCGATGGTGCTGGGCGAGCCGCAGATCCTGGGGCAGATGAAGCAGGCGGTGCGCGAGGCCGATGTCGCCGGCACGCTGGGCACCACGCTGCACCAGTTGTTCCAGCGCTCGTTTTCGGTGGCCAAGGAAGTCCGCACCTCCACCGAGATCGGCGCGCACTCGATCAGCATGGCTGCGGCGTCGGTGCGCCTGGCCTCGCAACTGTTCGAGGATCTGCGCGATGTCGGCGTGCTGTTCGTCGGCGCGGGCGAAATGATCGAACTGGTGGCCACGCACTTCGCCGCCCGCCAACCGCGGGCGATGGCGCTGGCCAACCGCACGCTGGAGCGCGGCGAGAAGCTGGCCGGCCGCTTCGGTGCCGAGGCGATGCGGCTGGCCGACATGCCGCAGCGCCTGCACGAATTCGATGTCGTGGTGTCGTGCACCGCGAGCACGCTGCCCATCATCGGGCTGGGCGCCGTGGAGCGTGCGCTGAAGGCGCGTCGCCACCGGCCGATGTTCGTGGTCGACCTCGCGGTGCCGCGCGACGTCGAACCCGAAGTGGCGCGATTGCGCGACGTCTACCTCTACACGGTCGACGACCTCGGCGACATGGTGCGCAGCGCCGGCAAGAAACGCCAGGCCGCTGTGCAGCAAGCCGAGGCCATCATCGACGCCGGCGTGCAGAGCTTCAGCCATTGGCTCGAGCAGCGCGCCAGCGTGCCGCTGATCCAGGCGCTCAACGCCCAGGCCGACCACTGGCGCGGCGCCGAGATCGCGCGCGCGCGCCGCCTGCTGGCCAAGGGCGCCGACATCGACAGCGTGCTCGATGCGCTGTCGCGCGGGCTGACGCAAAAGCTGTTGCACGGCACGATGGCCGAGCTGAACGCCACCGATGGCGAGCAGCGCGAACGGCTGGCGCAGTGGGTATCGCGGCTGTTCCTGCGCGGCAGCCCACGCGGCCCGGGCGACGACTCGCAGGGCTAGCGAAGCTCTCCCGCGCGAGCACGCGCTCGCGTGGTCCGCCACCGCCCACCGATCTGCCCGCGATGAAAGACACCCTGCGCCAACAACTCGAGCGGCTCGCCCTGCGCGTGCAGGAGCTCGACGCCTTGCTGGCCGATCCCCAACTGAGCACCGACCGGGCACGCTATCGCTCGGTGGCCCGCGAGCAGGCCCAGGCGGCGGCGCTGGTGGCGCTGTACCGGTCGCTGCAGCAGCGTGAACGTGACCTGACGCAATCGCGCGAGCTGGTGGCCGACCCCGAGATGGCCGAGCTGGCCAGGGAAGACGTGGCCGCCGCGTCGGCCGACATCGAGCGCCTGCAAGCGCAGCTGCAGACCGCGCTGCTGCCGCGCGACCCCGACGACGAGCGCAACGTGTTCCTGGAGATTCGTGCCGGCACCGGTGGCGAGGAGTCGGCGCTGTTCGCGGCCGATCTCGCCCGCATGTACCTGCGCCACTCGGAGCGGCAGGGTTGGCGCAGCGAGGTGATGAGCGAAAACGCGTCCGACCTCGGCGGCTACAAGGAGATCGTCGTGCGCATCGAGGGCGACAACGTCTACGAGCACCTGAAGTTCGAGTCCGGCGGCCACCGCGTGCAGCGCGTGCCCGCCACCGAGGCGCAAGGACGCATCCACACCAGTGCCTGCACGGTGGCCGTCCTGCCCGAGCCCGACGAACAAGCCGAGCTGACGCTCAATCCGGCCGACCTGCGCATCGACACCTTTCGCGCCAGCGGCGCGGGCGGCCAGCACGTCAACAAGACCGACAGCGCCATTCGAATCACCCACCTGCCCACCGGCATCGTCGCGGAGTGCCAGGACGACCGCTCGCAGCACCGCAACAAGGCCAAGGCGATGGCGGTGCTGCTGGCTCGCTTGCGCGACCGCGAGCGCGACGAGCGGCAGCGCAAGGAGGCGACAGAACGGCGCAACCTGATCGGCAGCGGCGACCGCAGCGATCGCATCCGCACCTACAACTTTCCGCAAGGGCGGCTGACCGACCATCGCATCGGCCTGACGCTGTACCGGCTGACGACCATCCTCGATGGCGACCTGGACGAGGTGATCCAGGCGCTGACGGCCGCGCGCGCGCAGCAACAGCTCGAGGCGCTCGAGACCGGCGCATGACCGTCGAGCAGGCGCTGGCGACGGCGCGCGCGCTCGGGCTGACGCGGCTCGACGCCGCACTGCTGCTCGGGCACCGCCTGGGGCAGCGCCGCGAGTGGCTGATCGCGCACCCGCTCGCAGCGGTCGAGGCGCAGACACTCGAGTCGTTCAACGCGGATTGCTGCCGCCGCGCCGATGGAGTGCCGCTGGCGTATCTGACCGGTCACCGCGAGTTCATGGGACTCGATCTGACGGTCACACCGGACGTGCTGGTGCCCCGTCCCGAGACCGAGACCCTGGCCCAGTGGGCGATCGAGCGGCTGCGGGCGATGCCGGCGGGTGCACGCCCCGAAGTGATCGACCTGGGCACCGGCAGCGGCGCGTTGGCACTGGCCATCGCGGCAGCATGCCCGCACGCGCGAGTCACCGCGACGGATCGCAGCGCGGCCGCGCTGGCGGTTGCCCGGGCCAACGCCGGGCGCCTGAACGTCGACGTGCAATTCGCCGAAGGCGACTGGTGGTCGGCGACCGGTGACAAACGCTTCGATCTCGCGGTAGCGAACCCGCCTTACGTCGCCGAGGGCGACCCCCACTTGACGGCGCTGCGGCACGAACCGCGGCACGCCCTGGTGGCTGGCGAGACCGGCCTGGGCGCCCTGGCACGCATCATCGACGCCGCACCGCGGCATCTGTCGGGATGGCTGCTGCTGGAACACGGCTGGAACCAGGCCGACGACGTGAAGCGGCTGATGTCGCCGGCGGGCTTCCAAGAGGTCGAAACCCGCGCCGATCTGAGCGGTTTGCCGCGCTGCACAGGGGGCTGCACCGGGTAGCGGCTGCGCAACCGTGGCCGCCGCGCCACGTTTGGCCGGACCCCCTTAAATGCAGTTGCCTGGCTCACATTTGCGTGTTCACTTGCCGCTCTGCCAGACGTAGGATGGGTTCGTCGCGGCGGGTCGTGCCTGCCGCGACGCTCAGCACCATGCGCCCTCGACTCGTCGCTGTGGTTTCTTCACTGCTCACCGCAGCGGCCTCTGCCGTGGCGGGCAGCGGACAGGGGCTGAGCATCGATGCCGACCGCTTCGCGTGGCCGCAGTTCCAGGCCCGCCTGCAGATGGCCACCGAGCCACTGAATCCCCTGCTCGCTTCGTTCGAGGGGGCTTCGTTGAGGCCTCGCTCGGCCGCGCTGTTCGGCGACTACTACGTGACCCGGCCGTACATCGGCCAGGCGGGCGGACTGCGCGTCACCAGTGGCCTGGTGTCGGGTACCCGCGGCGCGGTGATCGGCCCCGGACAGGCCACGCCGCCCGGCGCATTCGGCTTCAGCACGCAGGCGCGTTCGAGCCTCGGGTCGGCGCCGATCGACGCCGCCGGCGACACAGAAACCTGGCCGTACCTGGGCATCGGCTACAGCGACACCAGCCTGCGCGGTGGCTGGGGGTTCAGTGCCGATCTGGGGCTCGCCGCGCAGAGCTTCGGGATGTCGCGGGCCGCGCGGTCCCTGAGCAGCCTGTCGCTCGACGACATGGTGCGCGACATGCGCTTGACTCCGGTGCTGCAACTCGGCGTCTCCTACCGCTTCTAGCAGCATGTCCCGGTGGGGTTTGCCGGCCGCCGGGCCGGCTGCAGTCGCGCTTTGCCGTATAACTGACGCCTCAATGCGGTTTGGAACACACGATGGACGAAGTTCAGAAGCGAATCGACGACCTGGTCAAGGGCAACCGGGTCGTGTTGTTCATGAAGGGGACCGCGCAGTTCCCGATGTGCGGCTTCTCGGGGCGGGCGATGCAAGTGCTCAACGCCTGTGGCGTCAACCAGCTGACCACGGTCAACGTCCTCGAGGATGAGGAGGTTCGCCAGGGCATCAAGCAGTACGCCAACTGGCCCACCATCCCGCAGTTGTACGTGAACGGCGAATTCGTCGGCGGCTCCGACATCTTGATGGAGATGTACGAGTCCGGCGAGCTGCAGCAGTTGCTGACGGCCTGAGCACCATGCCCGACCGCCTGGTGGTCGGCCTGACCGGCGCCAGCGGTGCGATCTACGGCGTTCGGTTGCTGGCACGCGCGCGTGCACTGGGCGCGCAGACCCACCTGGTGGCCACCGCTGCCGGTGTGTTGAACGCGCACCACGAACTCGGCCTCGACCGCCATGCCCTGGACGCGATGGCCGACCACGCGCACGCGCCGGGCGAGATCGGCGCCTGCATTGCCAGCGGCAGCTTCGATACCGCCGCGATGGCGGTGGCCCCCTGTTCGATGAAGACGCTGGCCGCGATCGCGCACGGCCTTTCCGACAACCTGCTGACGCGCGCGGCCGACGTGATGCTCAAGGAGCGGCGCCGCTTGCTGCTGATGGTGCGCGAAACACCGCTCAACCTGGCCCACCTGCGCAACATGACAGCCGCCACCGAGATGGGCGCGATCGTCTTTCCGCCGCTGCCGGCCTTCTACCATCGGCCGCGATCGGTGGATGACCTGGTCGACGACACGGTCGAGCGCGCGCTGGTGCTGCTCGGCATTGCCGGCGCGAGCCCCAAGCCGTGGCAGGGCTTGTAGGGGCAGGCCGTCATGGACCGGGTGGCGCGCTGGCGGGCTTGGCCGGCTGCAGCCAATCGCGCCGCGCCGCGAACACCGCGTCGGGGTACTCGGGGCGTCCGCGGCTGCCGTTGTAGCGCCCGAGGGCGAGGAACAGATCGCCGCGCTCCATGTCGAGATAGTGGCGCAGGATCACGCAACCGAAGCGAAGGTTGGCCTGCATGTGGAACAGGCGCGCGGGGTCTCCATCGCCAATCAGGCGCGCCCAGAACGGCATCACCTGCATGTAGCCGATCGCGCCGGCGCGGCTGACCGCGTACTTGCGAAAGGCGCTCTCGACTTGAACCACGCCCAGCACCAGCTCGGGCTCCAGCCCGGCGCGGCGGCTCTCGTACCACAGCGCTTCGAGAAACTCGACTCGTGTGGCATGTTCGGACTTGCGGCGCTTCAGGCGTTCGCTCGCCGAGCCGAGCCAGCGCAGGTAAGCGAGCCGCTCATCGATCGAGTCGAATCCAGCGCGTGGGGGTGCGGAATCGGACACCGCCGCCGACAGCGCCGAACGCACCGAATTGGCCAGCGGCTCTTCGACCTGGGCGCCGGCCAGCGCCACGCTGGAAACCCACACCGACATGGCCAACCCCACGCCCAGCCGCGCGACGTGGATCGCAGCGCTGGGAATGTGGCGCACGTGTGGCTCGCGTTGGCGCGGTGCCGTGTGATGGCCTAGACGCGCAATCGTTCGCGCAGTACGCGAAGGCCGTCGGCGATGGCGACCTTGCTCGCGGCGGCCTCTCGGCGGCCTTGGATCTCGAGCTGGCCTTCCTTCAATCCGCGCTCGGACAGCACCACACGATGCGGCACGCCGATCAGCTCCCAGTCGGCGAACATCGCGCCCGGCCGCTCGCCACGGTCGTCGAGCACCGTGTCGACACCGAGCGCCTCGAGTTCATCATGCAGACGAAGGGCCGCCTCGCGAACCGCGTCGCTGCGCTCCCAGCCGATCGGGCAGAGCACCACCCGAAACGGCGCCATCGCGTCGGGCCAGACGATGCCGCGCTCGTCGTGTCCCTGTTCGATCGCCGCGCCGAGGATGCGCGTGACGCCGATGCCGTAGCAGCCCATCTCCATGAGCTGGGGCTTGCCGGTCTCGTCGAGGTAGGTGGCGTTCATTGCCTGGCTGTACTTGGTGCCGAGGTAGAACACATGCCCGACCTCGATGCCGCGCTGGATGGCCAGCACACCCTTGCCGTCCGGCGAAGGATCGCCGGCCACTGCATTGCGGATGTCGGCCACGATGTCGGGCTCGGGCAGATCACGCCCCCAGTTGACGCCGGTGAAGTGGAAGTCCTCGTCGTTGGCACCGCAGATGAAGTCGCTCATGCGGGCGACCGTTCGTTCGGCAACCACCCTCACTGCCTTGCGGGTGCCGATGGGGCCGAGATAGCCCGGCCTGCAGCCGAAGTGATCCTCGATCTCGGCGACGGTGGCGAATCGGAACCCGGAGCCAAGACCCGGCACCTTGCCGGCCTTGACCTCGTTGAGCGCATGATCGCCGCGAACCAGCAGCAGCCAGATCGTGGTGCGCTTCACCGCGCCGTCGCCGGCAAGCTCGTCGGTGGCCAGCACCAGCGACTTCACCGTCGTCGCCAGCGGCACCGACAGCAGCGCGGCCACGTCTTCGCAGGTGCTCTTGCCGGGAGTCGGCGTCTTGTTCAACTGCGTTGTCGATGCGGCTCTGGCAGCCAACAGCGGCACGCACTCGGCCAGTTCGACATTGGCTGCGTAGTCGCTGGTCGGGCAATAGACCAGTGCGTCCTCGCCAGTGTCGGCAATCACCTGGAACTCATGCGACGCATCGCCACCGATCGCGCCGGTATCGGCCGCCACCGCACGGTATTGCAGGCCTAAGCGATCGAAGATGCGTTTGTAGGCCGCGAACATCACCTCGTAGCTCTTCAACGCCGAGGCATGGTCGCGATCGAACGAGTACGCGTCCTTCATCGTGAATTCGCGGCCGCGCATCAAGCCGAATCGAGGCCGCCGCTCATCGCGGAACTTGGTCTGGATGTGATAGAAGTTCCGCGGCAGCTGGCGGTAGCTGCGCAGCTCCTGGCGCGCAATGTCGGTGATGACCTCTTCACTGGTGGGTTGGATCACGAAATCGCGCTCGTGGCGATCCTTGACGCGCAGCAGCTCCGGGCCGTAGGCCTGGAAGCGCCCCGACTCTTGCCACAGTTCAGCGGGCTGCACCACCGGCATCAGCAGCTCGACCGCGCCCGCGGCGTTCATCTCTTCGCGGATGATCGCCTCGACCTTGCGGATCACACGCAAGCCCATCGGCATGTAGCTGTAGATGCCGGCGCTCAGGCGCTTGATGAGCCCGGCGCGCAACATCAGCCGATGGCTCACGATCTCGGCGTCGGCCGGAGCCTCCTTGAGCGTGGCGACGAAGAAGCGGCTGGCTTTCATGGCACGAGGCCGGCGGATTCCCGCGCATGCGGGAAAGCGAGGTTCATGCCTCTGGTGCCGCCGATGTGATAATGATTTCAGTTCAAGAATCGGGGTTCGATTATGCTCGACCGGGAGGGCTTCAGGCCCAACGTCGGCATCGTCCTGCTCAACGCGCGCAACCAGGTTTTCTGGGGCAAACGGTTGCGCACCCACTCGTGGCAGTTCCCGCAAGGGGGCATCAAGTACGGCGAGTCGCCCGAGCAGGCGATGTTTCGCGAGCTGCACGAAGAGGTCGGGCTCAAGCCCGAGCACGTGCGCATCCTCGCGCGCACGCGCGACTGGCTGCGCTACGAGGTTCCGGACCACTACATCCGCAAGGACGCGCGCGGCCACTACCGCGGGCAAAAGCAGATCTGGTATCTGCTGATGCTGGTCGGTCGCGACAGCGACCTCGACCTGCGCGCCAGCGACCACCCCGAGTTCGACGCCTGGCGCTGGAACGACTACTGGGTGCCGCTCGACATGGTGATCGACTTCAAGCGCGAGGTGTACGAGCTCGCGCTCACCGAGCTGTCGCGCTTCCTGCCGCGCGCCGCGCACCACACGCGCTATCTGCGCGCCGGCATCCGCGGACGGCCGCGCGACAACGCGCCCAGTTCGCCCGCCGATTTGCCCGCGGCAGCGCCGGGTTTGGGCTCACCAGGCGAAGAGGCACCCTAGGTTCGCACCATGTTGTCGCGGTGGATCAACTCCGGACCATTGGAGAACCCGAGCACCGCTTCGATCTGCGACGAAGGGCGGCGCGCGATCAGGCGCGATTCGCCCGCCGCGTAGTTGGCGAGGCCGCGAGCGATTTCCACGCCGTCGGGCCCGCGCACCGCGATGACTTCGCCGCGCGCGAATTCGCCCTCCACGGCCACCACGCCCACCGGCAACAAGCTCTTGCCCTGGCCCAGCAGCTTGGCGCTGGCGCCGGCATCGATGGTGACTGCGCCGCGCAACTGCAAGTGATCGGCCATCCATTGCTTGCGCGCGGCGATCTTCGCGGTGCGGGCGCGCAGCAACGTGCCGATCGATTCGCCATGCGCCAGGCGCAGCAACACATCCGGTTCGCGCCCCCAAGCGATCACCGTGTCGGCACCGCTGCGGGCGGCGCGCTTGGCGGCCAGCACCTTGGCGATCATGCCGCCACGCGACAGCGATGATGCGGCACCGCCGGCCATGCGCTCCAGGTCGGCGTCGCCGGCGTCGGCCAGGGCGATCAGCCGCGCGGCCGGATCGTTGCGCGGATCGCTCGAATACAAACCCGCCTGATCGGTGAGGATCACCAGCACATCGGCTTCGATCAGGTTGGCCACCAGCGCGCCGAGCGTGTCGTTGTCGCCGAACTTGATCTCGTCGGTGACCACGGTGTCGTTCTCGTTGATCACCGGCACGGCCTTCAACGCGAGCAAGGCCAGCAACGTCGAGCGTGCGTTGAGGTAGCGCTCGCGGTCGGCCAGGTCGGCGTGCGTGAGCAGCACCTGCGCACTGCGCAAGCCATGTTCCGACAGCTTGCTCTCGTACATCTGGGCCAGGCCCATCTGGCCTACCGCCGCGGCGGCCTGCAGTTCATGCAGCGCGCTCGGCCGAACCGCCATGCCCAGCCGCTTCATGCCCTCGACGATGGCACCGCTCGATACCATCACGAGTTCGCGTCCTTCGCGCGCCAGCACGGCCAACTGGCGACACCAATTGCCGATCGCCTCGGGGTCGACGCCTCGTCCTTCGTTGGTGACGAGGCTTGAGCCCACCTTGACGACGATGCGGCGCGCGGCGCGCAGCGGTTCGTTCATGGTGCCGCGACCGGGTTGTCTCGAAACCGCACGTCATCGTCCTCGCCGCTCGGCGCGCGCGATGGCGACAGCTCGTGCCAGGTAGCCTCGATCAGCGGCTTGAGGCCTTCGCGCGCCACCGCCGAGACGACGAACACGGGGCCCTTCCAACGCAAACGACGGCAGATGTCGCGCGCCAGCGATTCGCGCTGTTCGCCTGGGATCAAGTCGATCTTGTTCAGCACCAGCCAACGCGGCTTGCGATGCAGCGTCTCGTCGTACTTGCGCAGCTCACTCAATACCGCCCGCGCCTGAGAGACCGGATCGACCGACTCGTCCAGCGGCGCTACATCGATCACGTGCCACAGCAGCCGCGTGCGCTGCAGATGCCGCAGGAAGTGATGGCCGAGACCCGCGCCTTCTGCGGCCCCTTCGATCAGTCCCGGGATGTCTGCCACCACGAAGCTGCGGCTCGGACCCGCGCGCACCACTCCGAGGTTGGGATGCAGCGTGGTGAACGGGTAGTCGGCGATCTTGGGTCGCGCATTCGAAATCGCCGCGATCAGCGTCGACTTGCCGGCGTTGGGCATGCCGAGCAAGCCGACATCGGCGAGCACTCGAAGTTCGAGTTGAAGCTTGCGTTGCTCGCCAGGCCAGCCCGGTGTCTTCTTGCGCGGCGAGCGGTTGGTGCTGCTCTTGAAGTGCAGATTGCCGAAACCGCCGTCGCCGCCGCGAGCCAGCACGACACGTTGCTCCGGCTGCATCAGTTCGGCAATCACTTGCTGCGTCTGCAGGTCGGTGACGATCGTTCCCACCGGCATGCGCAACACCACGTCCGACCCGGCGGCGCCGAACTGGTCCGCGCCCCGCCCCGACTCGCCATGCCCGGCCTCGTGTCGCCTGGCGTAGCGAAAATCGACCAGTGTGTTGAGGTTGGAATCGGCCAGTGCGATGACGCAGCCGCCGCGCCCGCCGTTGCCACCGTCGGGGCCACCAAACGGAACGGACTTTTCACGGCGAAAGCTGGCGCAACCCGCGCCGCCGTTGCCGGCCGCGATGTCGATCACCGCTTCGTCGATGAACTTCATGGTTGTCGCAGTCAAACAAAAAAGCCCCGGCATGCCGAGGCTTGTGTTCGCCGCTTCGGCACCCGTGAGCGCCTTAAGCCGGCTCAACCGTCACGGTTTGGCGCCGCAAGGAACCCTTGATCGCGAAGCCGACGCGGCCGTCGACCAGCGCGAACAGCGTATGGTCCTTGCCGGTACCGACGTTGGTGCCGGCATGGAACTTGGTGCCGCGCTGACGCACGATCACCGAACCGGCCGAGACGACCTGGCCGCCATACGCCTTCACACCCAGCATCTTGGGTTGTGAATCACGGCCGTTTCGGGTCGAGCCGCCGCCCTTTTTCTGTGCCATGGGAATGGTTCCTGGTGCGACGGCTCAGGCGTTCACCGAGCCGATTTGCAGTTCGGTGTACGACTGCCGATGGCCGGCGTGGCGCTGGTAGTGCTTGCGCCGGCGCATCTTGAAGATGCGAACCTTCGGATGCAGGCCATGCGAGACCACCGTCGCCTTGACCGTGGCGCCATTGATCACCGGCGTGCCGACCTTCAGCTCTGCGCCGTCGCCGACGGCCAGCACCTGGTCGATCACGACCTCCTGCCCAACGTCGGCAGCGATCTGCTCCACCTTGACTATTTCACCGACGGCAACCTTGTATTGTTTGCCACCGGTCTTGATGACCGCGTACATCCGTGCCTCACGCCTGCAGCCGGCCCCGCCAACGGGGGCCAAGCGAAGCGGCGGAGTATAGCGTAAAGAGGGCAGCGGGATCCGCCCCGGTGGTACGCCGATCGGGCTGGGCCGGCTAAACGGCAGGCTCGAATGGGGTGCCTTTCTATAATCGTGTGTCCATCCGGAACCACTGCAGTGCCTGACTCCAGCATCGTTCAGAGCAACGGCCTTGACCTGGTTGCGGCCGATATGGCCGAGGTCGACCGAGTCATTCGTCAACGCCTGAGTTCGGATGTGACGCTGATCGACCAGATCGGCAGCTACATCGTCGGTGCAGGCGGCAAGCGAATTCGACCGCGGCTCGTGCTGCTGTTCGCCCGGGCCCTGGGTCACGCGGGATCGTCCCGATTCGAACTGGCAGCCATCGTCGAGTTCATCCACACCGCCACGCTGCTGCACGACGACGTGGTCGATGAGTCGTCGATGCGCCGGGGTCGTCCGACCGCCAACGCGCTGTTTGGCAACGCGGCCAGCGTGCTGGTGGGGGACTTCCTGTACTCGCGAGCGTTTCAGATGATGGTATCGGTCGGCTCGATGCGCGTGCTGGAAGTGCTGGCCGATGCCACCAACGTGATTGCCGAGGGTGAGGTCCTGCAGTTGATCAACATGCACGACCCCGACACCTCGGTGGACGACTACCTGCGCGTCATTCGCTACAAGACAGCCAAGCTGTTCGAGGCCAGCGCACGCCTCGGTGCCGTGATCGCGCAGGCGCCTGCAGACCTGGAGGAATCCTGCGCGGACTACGGCCGCTCGCTGGGAACGGCTTTTCAGTTGGTCGACGATCTGCTCGACTACGAAGGCGACCCCAATCAACTGGGCAAGAACGTCGGCGACGACCTTCGCGAGGGCAAGCCGACACTCCCCCTGCTGATGGCCATGGCCCGGGGCAGTGCCGAGGAGCGCGCGCTGCTGCGTCGCGCCATCGTGAACGGAGAGGTCGAGCGGCTGCGTGACATCGCCGGCATCGTGCGTCGCACCGGCGCACTCGAGGCCACGCGTGAAGCGGCGCGTGCCGAAGCGCGCAAGGCGCACGCCTGCCTCGAGAACCTCCCGTCGGGCCCTGCCAAGGACGCTTTGTTAGAATTGTGCGTTCGGTCCGTCGAACGTTCGTCCTAGCGGACACTTCGGCGGCCGGTGAACGCGGCAGATGCGCGTTGCAACGGGGTGTAGCTTAGCCTGGTAGAGCGCTACGTTCGGGACGTAGAGGCCGGAGGTTCGAATCCTCTCACCCCGACCAGCATCCATCGGAGCTCGGGCCCAAGGCAGCCACCACGCGCTGCGGCGACGTGCCGTGAAGAAGTGCCTGCTCCCTTCATAGCTGCCGTTTACAGTGTTGCAGGGATCAGCGATGATCCTTCGACCCCCTCAAAACGCGGCTTCACCACGTCTGTGGATACCCTTGTCGATTCACCGCAGTCCACGTTGTCAGGCGTGGCTCGGGTGTTGGTCCATGCCGGCCGACTTGGCGTCAAAAACGCCGAGGAGCTGGTCAAGAGCGCCAAAGAACGTCGCATCAGCTTCGTGTCGGCGGTGATTTCTGCCGGCTCGGTGTCGGCCAGCGATTTGGCCCATACGCTGTCCGGCACCCTCGCGCTGCCGCTGCTCGACCTCAACGCGATCGATGGCGAAAAGCTGCCGCGCAATCTGGTCGACAGCAAGCTGGCTGTGCAGTACCAGATCGTGGTACTGGGCCGCCGTGGCAGCCGCCTGTTCATCGGCGGCGCCGATCCCACCGATCAGGAAGCGGTCGAACGCATCAAGTTCGCCACCCAGCTGTCGCCCGAGTGGGTGATCGTCGAATACGACAAGCTCGGCAAGCTGCTCGAAAAGCAGGGCACCAGCGCCACCGAGACGCTGGAGTCGATGGCGGCGGGCGAATTCGATTTCGACGTTGCCGAGGACGACGGCACCGCGCAGGAACAGGCCGACGTCGCGCAGGAAGTCGAAGACGCACCGGTGGTGCGATTCCTGCAGAAGATGCTGATCGACGCCATCAACGCCCGCGCGTCGGACCTGCATTTCGAACCTTACGAATACAACTACCGCGTGCGCTTCCGGGTCGACGGTGAATTGCGCGAGATCACCCAGCCGCCGATTGCCATCAAGGACAAGTTGGCATCACGCATCAAGGTCATCAGCCGCCTCGACATCGCCGAGAAGCGGGTGCCGCAAGACGGCCGGATGAAACTGAAGTTCGGCAATCGGGCCATCGATTTCCGGGTTTCGACACTGCCGACGTTGTTCGGCGAAAAGATCGTCATCCGGATCCTGGATCCTTCGAGCGCCAAGCTGGGCATCGAGGCGTTGGGTTACGAGAAGATCGAACGCGACCGGCTGACCACCTCGATCCAACGGCCGTACGGCATGATCCTGGTGACCGGTCCGACGGGCTCGGGCAAGACCGTGTCGCTGTACACCTGCCTGAACATCCTCAACCAACCGGGGGTCAACATCTCCACGGTGGAGGATCCGGCCGAAATCAACTTGCCCGGTATCAACCAGGTCAACGTCAACGACAAGGCGGGGTTGAATTTCGCGACGGCGCTCAAGGCGTTTCTGCGCCAGGATCCGGACGTCATCATGGTCGGCGAGATCCGCGACCTCGAGACCGCCGACATCGCGATCAAGGCGGCCCAGACCGGCCACTTGGTGATGTCGACGCTGCACACCAACGATGCGCCGACCACGTTGACCCGGATGCTGAACATGGGCGTGGCGCCGTTCAACATCGCGGCCAGCGTGTTGCTGATCACGGCACAGCGGCTGGCCCGTCGCCTGTGCGAGAACTGCAAGCAGCCGGCGGACTACCCTCGCGAATCGATGCTCAAGGCAGGCTACAAGCCCGAAGAGCTCGATGGTTCGTGGAAGCCATATCGCGCCGTGGGCTGCTCGGCCTGCAACAACGGCTACAAGGGCCGCGTCGGCATTTACCAGGTGATGCCCATTTCCGACGCGATCCAGCGCATCATTCTTTCCGAGGGCACGGCGATGGACATCGCGGCGCAGGCCTTGAAGGACGGCGTGCGCGATCTGCGCCAGTCCGGTCTGGTCAAGGTCCGCGCTGGCGCCACCACGCTGGAAGAAGTGATCGCGGTCACCAACGAGTAGTTCGAATGCAAGCTTGCGGCTGAGCTGGTCGAGCACCAGGGCCGCCGGAGGAATCATGGCAACAGCGCTGGCCGCACGCGGCATCAAGAACGTCAAGGAAACGGTCTACGAATGGGAAGGCCGCGACAAGAACGGCAAGGTCATGCGCGGCGAGATGCGCGCCGGTGGCGAGGCGATGGTGTCTGCCAGCCTGCGGCGCCAGGGCATCCTCGTGACGCGGGTCAAGAAGCGCCGCATGAGCGGTGGCCGCTCGGTCAAGCAAAAGGATATCGCCGTCTTCACGCGCCAGCTGGCGACGATGATGAAGGCCGGGGTGCCTCTGTTGCAGGCCTTCGACATCGTCGCCCGCGGCAGCCCCAACCCCAAGCTGACACGGCTGCTGACTGACATCCGCGCCGACGTCGAGACCGGCACCAGCCTCTCGGCATCGTTTCGCAAGCACCCGATGTATTTCGACGCCCTCTATTGCAACCTGGTCGAGGCCGGCGAGGCGGGCGGCATTCTGGAGGCGCTGCTCGACCGCCTGGCCATCTACCAGGAAAAGACGCTGGAGATCAAGCGCAAGATCAAGTCGGCGCTGATGTACCCGATCGCCGTCATCGTCGTTGCGTTCGTGGTGCTGACCGTGATCATGATCTTCGTGATTCCGGCGTTCAAGGACGTGTTCAAGTCGTTCGGTGCCGATCTGCCGGCCCCCACGCTGATGGTCATCGCGATGAGCGAGTTCTTCGTCAAGTGGTGGTGGGCGATCTTCGGGTTCCTGGGTGGTGGCGGCTACTTCTTCTTCCAGTCCTGGAAACGCTCGGAGAAGATGCAGAAGGCGATGGACCGCTTGCTGCTGCGCATTCCGATCTTCGGCGACCTGATCTACAAGTCGGTGATCGCGCGCTGGACGCGCACCCTGTCGACGATGTTCGCTGCCGGTGTTCCGCTGGTCGAGGCGCTTGATTCCGTCGGCGGCGCATCGGGCAACGCGGTATTCGTGGAGGCCACCGAACAAATCCAGAAGGATGTGTCCACCGGCTCGGCGCTGACCACTTCGATGCAATCGACCGGTGTCTTTCCGTCGATGGTGCTGCAAATGGCCTCGATCGGCGAGGAGTCCGGCGCGCTCGACCACATGCTGGGCAAGGCCGCCGAGTTCTATGAGCAGGAAGTGGATGAAATGGTCAAGGGCCTGTCCAGCCTGATGGAGCCGTTCATCATCGTCATCCTCGGAGTGTTGATCGGCGGCATCGTGGTCTCGATGTACCTGCCGATCTTCAAGCTGGGTTCCGTGGTCTGAGCGCCTGAATGGCGGCGGCGTCGGAAATCTGGTTCTCTCCGCTGGCTCTGGCCATCCTGGGGCTGTGTGTGGGCAGCTTCCTGAATGTGGTCGCGCACCGGCTGCCGATGATGCTCGAGCGCGATTGGTGGCTCGACATGGCCGAGAACCAGTTGGGCGATGCGGCCGCATGGCAGCGCGTCAGCGGGCGCAAGGGCGCGCCGCCGGCTGCGTTTTCCCAGTCGGCCAAGGCCATCGGCGATGCGCTCGATGCGAAATCCCCGCTCAGCCTGTCGCGGCCGCGCTCGCGTTGCCCGAGTTGCGGCCATGTGCTGCGCTGGCACGAGAACCTGCCCCTGATCGGCTGGTTGCGGCTGAAGGGCCGCTGCTCGGCCTGCGGCACGGCCATTTCCAAGCGCTATCCGCTGGTGGAGTTGTTCACCGCGTGTCTGTTCGCGGCCTGCGGCTGGAAGTTCGGTGCCCAGCCGGCGACCTTGCTGTGGTGCGCCGCGGTGGCGCTGATGGTGGCGATGGCCTTGATCGACCTGGACACCACTTACTTGCCGGACGATCTGACCCTGCCGTTGATCGGCCTGGGCCTGCTCGGCGCCGGCCTGGGCTGGACAGGCACCACGCTCGAAGCCGCCGCCTGGGGCGCGTTTACCGGTTATGGGGCGCTCTGGCTGCTGGCTTTCAGCTACAAGAAGCTGCGCGGCGTGGAAGGCATGGGCGAAGGCGACTTCAAGCTGCTGGCCGGCCTGGGCGCGTTGCTCGGCTGGCAACTGCTGCCGTCGATCGTGCTGCTGGCATCGGCGGTCGGCGCGGCGGTTGGCATCGGCCTGATCGCCTTTGGCGGCCACAAGCGCGAAGTGCCGATTCCGTTCGGCCCGTATCTGGTGGGCGGCGGCATGGCCGCGATGTTCTTCGGCCAGCAGTTGACGCAGCTGTGGTTTCCGACACTTTGAACGCATTGCGCATCGGCCTGACTGGCGGCATCGGCAGCGGCAAGAGCACGGTTGCCGCGATGCTGGTGGGCTGTGGCGCGGTGCTGGTGGACACGGACGCGATTGCGCATGCACTGACGGCCCCGGGCGGTGCCGCGTTGCCGCGGCTTTCGAACGAGTTCGGGGCGGACATCATCGCTGCCGACGGCGCGATGGACCGCAGCCGAATGCGTGCGTTCGTCTTCGGCGATCCGTCCGCCAAACTGCGGCTCGAATCCATCCTGCATCCGATGATCGCAGAAGAGGCCTTGCGCCAGGCCGGTGTGGCCGGCGATCGACCCGTGGTCTT
>DATDJF010000197.1:0-14838 GCA_036520715.1 Burkholderiaceae bacterium
GATGCAGAAGGCGATGGACCGGTTGCTTCTGCGCATTCCGATCTTCGGCGACCTGATCTACAAGTCGGTGATCGCGCGCTGGACGCGCACCTTGTCGACGATGTTTGCTGCCGGCGTTCCGCTGGTCGAGGCGCTCGATTCCGTCGGCGGCGCATCGGGCAACGCTGTGTTCGTGGAGGCCACCGAACAAATCCAGAAGGATGTGTCCACCGGCTCGGCGCTGACCACGTCGATGCAATCGACCGGCGTCTTTCCTTCGATGGTGCTGCAGATGGCCTCGATCGGCGAAGAGTCCGGCGCGCTCGACCACATGCTGGGCAAGGCTGCCGAGTTCTACGAGCAGGAAGTGGATGAAATGGTCAAGGGCCTGTCCAGCCTGATGGAGCCGTTCATCATCGTGATCCTCGGTGTGCTGATCGGTGGCATCGTGGTGTCGATGTACCTGCCCATCTTCAAGCTCGGCCAAGTTGTCTGACGCATGGCCAGCGGGTTGCCGGACTGGCTGCTGCACCCGGCGACGCTGGCCCTGTTCGGCCTGGCAATCGGCAGTTTTCTCAACGTCGTCATCTACCGCCTGCCGCAGATCTTGTGGCGCGAGTGGTGGCGCGACACGGCGGAGTTCCAGCTCGCAGACCTCCTGGCTTGGCGGCCCGTCTTCGGTGGGCAGCCGCATCCCGATGCGGCCTTCGCTGCGGCGGCCCGCGCAATCACTGAGAGCCTGGGCCGGCTTGCACCACTGGGCCTCGCCCGACCGCGCTCGCGCTGTTCTTCTTGCGGTCACGTGCTGCGCTGGTACGAGAACATCCCCTTGTTGAGCTGGATCGCCTTGCGTGGCCGGTGCTCGGCGTGCAAGGCGCGAATATCGGCTCGCTATCCGCTTGTCGAAGTCGCCACGGCCGCCCTGTTTGCCGCGTGCGGCGTTACGTTCGGCGCTCACGCCGGCACTTTGCTGTGGTGTACGGCTGTCGCGTTGCTCATCGCGATGGCACTCATCGACTTCGACACCACGCTGCTACCCGATTCCCTTACCCTGCCCTTGATCGGCCTTGGGCTGCTCGGTTCGACCGCGGGTTGGACGCAGGTGCCGCTCAACGATGCCGTCATCGGCGCCATGCTCGGCTACTTCAGCCTCTGGCTGGTCTCCTTTCTCTACCAACGTCTGCGCGGCGTTCAGGGCATGGCCGAGGGCGATTTCAAGATGCTCGCCGGTCTGGGTGCCCTGTTGGGTTGGAAGTTGCTGCCGGCCGTGGTGCTCATGTCTTCCGCAGTAGGCGCAGCGGTTGGCATTTCACTCATCCTCTTTCGCGGACACCGGCGCGAAGTTCCGATTCCATTCGGCCCTTATCTGGCCGGCGGTGGGCTAGCCGCGTTGTTCTTCGGCGACGCCGTGCGCGGCTTGTACGGCCTTTGAGCGCGCCGTGCGTCACGTCGGCCTGACCGGCGGCATCGGCAGCGGCAAGAGCACCGTGGCCGCCTGCTGGGTGGCTCTGGGCGCGACGCTGGTCGATACCGACGCGATCGCCCGGTCACTGACCGAGGCCGGCGGTGCAGCGATGCCCGCGGTGCGCACCGAATTCGGTGAGCCGCTCGTCGACGGCCGCGGCGGCCTCGATCGCCAGCGGATGCGCGAACTGGTCTTCACCGATCCCTCGGCGAAACGACGCCTGGAAGCCATCCTGCATCCGCTGATCGGCACCGAGGCCATGGCGCAAGCCGCGCGTTCACCCCACCGCGTGATCGTGTTCGACGTGCCGCTGATGGCCGAGTCATCGCATTGGCGCAGTCGCTGCGACAGGATCGTGGTGGTCGACTGCAGCGAGCAAACCCAAGTCGGTCGCGTGATGCGACGCGCCGGCTGGCAGGAACAACAAGTGCGCCGCGTCATCGCGCAACAGGCGCCACGGCCTCTGCGCCGGGCCATCGCTGATGCCATCATTCACAACGACGGGCAGTCGCTCGACGAGCTGCAGGCCGCCGTGCACACGCTGTGGGCTCTCTGGGTAGGCGAGATGCCTGGGTAGGGCGCTGTGAAACAATCGCGCTCCTGCATGGTCGATGCCGTGGGAGCCGACGGACTTGATTCTCTACGAGTACCCGTTCCAGGAGAGCGTGCGCACGATGTTGCGCCTGGAGCAGTTGTTCGATCGGATCGGGCAGTTGATGGTTCGCGACAGTGCGATCGACCACCACTTCGCACTGGTGACGCTGTTCGAGATCATGGACGTCGCCTCGCGTGCCGACCTCAAGTCCGATCTGCTCAAGGAGCTCGAGCGCCACAAGCAGCAATTGATCGCGCTCCGGGGCAAGCCCCAGGTCGCGCAGCAAGCGCTCGACGAGGTGGTCCAGCGCATCGAGCAGTCGTTCGATGCGCTCAACCAGCTCCCCGGCAAGGCCGGGCATGCGCTGACCGCCAACGAATGGCTGATGAGCGTGCGCAGCCGCATCAGCATCCCAGGCGGCACCTGCGAGTTCGACCTGCCCGCCTACTACGCCTGGCAACATCGTGATGCCGCGTCGCGACGCGCCGATCTGAATCAGTGGGTGTCGACGATGATGCCGCTGGCGCAAGCCTTGCAAGCGCTGCTGCAACTGCTGCGCGATTCGGGTGTGCGGCAGAAGGTGATGGCCACGGGCGGTCAGTTCCAGCAGGGTCTCGCGCCCGGCAAGACCTATCAGTTGCTGCGCGTGCGGCTGGACCCGACGCTGCAGTTGGTGCCCGAGATCAGCGGTCACCGGCTCATGGTGTCGGTGCGGTTGATGCGTGCCGAAGCCGATGGTCGCTTGCGGCCCAGCAACGAGGACGCTTCCTTCGAGTTGTCGCTGTGCGCCTGAAATGAGCTCGTCCGCAAAGGCGCTGCAGGTGCCCTGCCCGACGTGCGCACGTCGCACCGTCTTTGCGCCCGCCAATCGCTGGCGGCCGTTTTGCAGCGAGCGCTGCCGAAGCATCGACCTGGGTGCCTGGGCCAGCGAATCGTTTCGCGTGACGGCCGACCCACAACCCGAAGACATCGATGGCGCGGGGCCGGCGTCGCCGGAGTCGCGGCCACCCGGGGGTTGAAGCCGAGGGGTTCGTACCTATAATCCGTCTGCTAGCACTCTCGGGTGCTGAGTGCTAACAGCGGGCCGGCTGCCGATTTCGGTGGTCTTCCACCCCTGGTAAATGTGCGCTCACTCATGTTGAGCGCCTAGTCAGATCTATTCCGAACCCTCGAAGGAGATGCAATGAAACTTCGTCCGTTGCACGACCGTGTGGTCGTCAAGCGCCTGGAACAGGAAACCAAGACCGCGTCGGGCATCGTGATTCCCGACAACGCCGCCGAAAAGCCCGACCAGGGCGAGGTGCTCGCGGTGGGCCCCGGCAAGCGCAACGACAAGGGCGACTTCGTGGTGCCCAACGTCAAGGTTGGCGACCGCGTGCTGTTCGGCAAGTACAGCGGCCAGACCGTCAAGGTCGACGGCGACGAACTGCTGGTGATGCGCGAAGAGGATCTCTTCGCCGTCGTCGAGAAGAAGTGATCGCCACCGGCGATCACTTTTCGTCGCAGGCTAACTTGGCGCAGCCAAGCTAAGGGCCGTAGGCCCGGCCGAAGACAAGAAGCCTTCGCCGCGGCTGAACCTATCCCCTGAATTTTTCGGAGAAACACACATGGCAGCAAAAGACGTCGTATTCGGCGCCGACGCCCGTCAACGCATGGTCGAGGGCGTGAACATCCTGGCCAACGCGGTCAAGGTCACGCTGGGCCCCAAGGGCCGCAACGTGGTGCTCGAGCGCAGCTTCGGCGCACCCACCGTCACCAAGGACGGTGTCTCGGTGGCCAAGGAGATCGAGCTCAAGGACAAGCTCCAGAACATGGGCGCGCAAATGGTCAAGGAGGTCGCCTCCAAGACCAGCGACAACGCCGGTGACGGCACCACCACCGCGACCGTGCTGGCGCAGTCGATCGTGCGCGAGGGCATGAAGTACGTGGCCGCCGGCATGAACCCGATGGACCTGAAACGCGGCATCGACAAGGCCGTCACGGCGCTGGTCGAGCAGCTCAAGAAGGCCAGCAAGGCCACCACGACCAGCAAGGAGATCAGCCAGGTCGGTGCCATCTCCGCCAACGCCGACGACTCGATCGGCAAGATCATTGCCGACGCGATGGACAAGGTCGGCAAGGAAGGCGTCATCACCGTCGAAGACGGCAAGTCGCTCGACAACGAGCTCGACATCGTCGAAGGCATGCAGTTCGACCGCGGCTACCTGTCGCCCTACTTCATCAACAACCCCGACAAGCAGGCCTCCTTGCTCGACAGCCCGTACGTGCTGCTGTACGACAAGAAGATCAGCAACATTCGCGACCTGCTGCCCACGCTGGAGCAGGTGGCCAAGGCGGGCAAGCCGCTGCTGATCGTGGCCGAGGAAGTGGAAGGCGAGGCGCTGGCCACGCTGGTGGTCAACACCATCCGAGGCATTCTCAAGGTCTCGGCCGTCAAGGCGCCGGGCTTCGGCGACCGCCGCAAGGCCATGCTCGAAGACATCGCCATCCTCACCGGCGGCAAGGTGATCTCCGACGAAGTCGGCCTCACCCTCGAGAAGGTGCAGCTGGCCGACCTCGGCCAGGCCAAGCGCGTCGAAGTGGCCAAGGAGAACACCACCATCATCGACGGTGCCGGCAAGGCGGCCGACATCGAGGCACGCGTCAAGCAGATCCGCGTGCAAATCGAAGAAGCCACCAGCGACTACGACCGCGAGAAGCTGCAGGAACGTGTGGCCAAGCTGGCCGGCGGCGTGGCGGTCATCAAGGTCGGTGCCGCCACCGAGGTCGAGATGAAGGAAAAGAAGGCCCGCGTCGAAGACGCGCTGCACGCCACCCGTGCCGCCGTCGAGGAAGGCATCGTCGCTGGTGGCGGCGTCGCCTACCTGCGCGCGCGCCAGGCCATCGGCGAGAAGATCAAGGGCGACAACCCCGATCAGGAAGCCGGCGTCAAGATCGTGCTGCGCGCCATCGAGCAGCCGCTGCGCGAGATCGTTGCCAACGCCGGTGACGAGCCGAGCGTGGTGATCAACAAGGTGCTCGAAGGCAAGGGCAACTTCGGCTACAACGCCCAGACCGGCGGCTATGGCGACATGATCGAGATGGGCATCCTCGACCCGACCAAGGTCACCCGCACCGCGCTGCAAAACGCGGCGTCTGTGGCCAGCCTGATGCTGACCACCGAAGCGATGGTCGCCGAGGCGCCGAAGGACGAGACGGCGTCCCCGATGCCGGGCGGCGGCGGCATGGGCGGCATGGGCATGGATATGTGATCGGCCCGTCGCATGCCCCCGACAAAAGGGGGCATGTGGCACACGGCCCGCAGGCAGCAACGCCTGCGGGCCGTTTTGTTTGTGCGCGTGCGCCGGATAATGCGAACCAGCAAACGCGATCACGATGCCTCACCGACCCACGCTTGCGGAGTTCGTCGACCAGGAGCTGCGGCTGTCCGAGCCGGCGTTCGCCGCGGTGGTCGACGCCGTGCTGGTGCAGTGGCGCGGCCGGGCGCCCACGATGCGGTCGGCCAGCGCGGCCGACGCGCTGCGCGTGCTGCACGCCCACCGCGACGACTTCGTGCGGCGTGCCGTGTCGTCGCTTCATGAACAGGCGCTGGGCAAGGCGGATCCCGCGAGCGCGGCGCCGCGCAAGAGCGGCAAGCTCGAGCTGTCGCTGGTGGACGACGACGAAATCACCGCCGACATCGAAGTCGCGCGCATCGTCGAGCGCAGCAACAGCGAGCTCGAGGAGCCGTTGCGTGAGTTGCGCACCTACACCTCGGCGCTGGTGGGCGACGTCAACACCGCCCGCGACACCAACCCGCTGCGCCCGGAGGTGTGGGTGCGTGCCGTGCTGGCGGCAGCACGCAGCCTGCCGATCGCACGCGAACTCCACATCGACCTGCTGCGCTGCGCCACGCAGCCGCTGATCCGCGCGATTCACGACAACTGCGCTGCCGCCTGCTTGCAACTGCGCAACCTCGGCGTCACGCCGGCCTCGCACCGCACGGTGGTCAACGAAGGTGTGGTCACCGAACTGACCGATGCGATGCGCGCGCGTCGCTCGCTCGGCCGCGGTGCCGCCGACGAACTCGACAACCAGGCACTGCCCGGTGCGGTCGCGGACCTGCTGCATCGAGTCGAGCAGGGGCTGGCGATGCCGCGCCACGCTGCCGCATCCGATGCGACGTCGGCGCGCTCGTCGAACCTGCAGCGCGAGCAGCCCACCGTCGAGCGGCTGTCGCAGTTGTACGACGCGATCCTCGGCGACCGCCGCCTGCCGCGCGAGAGCCTGCCGCTGCTGTCGCGCCTGTACCCCGCGGTGCTGCGGCAGACACTGCTCGATGCGAGCCTGCTGGCCGACGCCGGGCACCCCGTGTGGCGCTTCATGGACCATCTCGGGTTTCTGATGCAGACCCGCGGGGTCGGCGACCCTCAAGCCAACGTCGCGTTCGCGCAAGGCCTGGTCGAACAGTTGGTCGCCCAGCACAGCGCCGACCCGCGGCCATTTCAATCGGCAGCCAGCCGCCTGGCGGTGCTCGAGCGGCAGCGGTTTGCGCGGGCCGTCTCGGCGGCTGGCGCCGACATCACGCTGCTGGGTGCTCGCGTGCGGGAAGCAGGCAGCGACCCATCGCCTGGCTTGCCACAGGCGCTGGACGCCGGCAGTGGCGATAGTCAGCCGGCGCCGCTGCGCCGTGGCGACGACGCCGAGCCCGAACCCGGCGGCATGGCAGGCATGTGGCGAGCCGGTTCGTGGCTGTCGATCTTCCTGCGTGGGCAGTGGCGCCGTGCCCTGGTCTTGTGGCGTGCGCCCGGTGCCGGCCCGCTGCTGCTGCTCGACGCCAACGAGGCCAGGCACTGGGCCGTGCGCGGCGTGGCCATCGAACGGTTGGCAGCCGTTGGCCTGGCCAGGGTCTTCGCGCCGCGCTCGCTGGTGGCAGACGCCACCGGGCGCGTCGGTCACGTGACCCGCGACCCCGGCCCGACATTGTTCGGATAAACGGGCACGCGCTACGCCGAAGGACCGGTGGTCCACGAACGAAGCGCGAGCGCCACGTCGTCGATGCCCTGACCCGACAGCGCTGAAAACAGCGTCACGCCGATGTCGGAATGTTCGGTCGCCACCTCGGCAAGCACCCGTTGCGCTGTGGTCAGCGACCGCTGGGCGTCGCGCCGGTTGATCTTGTCGGCCTTGGTCAGCAGCGCCAGCAGCTTGACGTCACCAGTGGCCACGCGCGGCCACACATAACCGAGCAACTGGCGGTCCAGTGCGGTGAAGCCATGGCGCGAGTCGACCAGCATCACCAGGCCGGCCAGGCTGAGTCGTTGCGTCAGGTAGTCGGCCACCGCGGCCTGCCAGCGCTGCTTGGACGCGCGCTCGACGGCGGCATAACCATATCCCGGCAAGTCGACCCATATCGCATCGGGTGCGTCCACCGGTCCGACGTTGAACAAGTTGATGTGCTGCGTGCGACCTGGCGTCTTCGATGCGAAGGCGAGGCGCTTATGCCGCGCAAGCGCGTTGATAGCGGTCGACTTGCCCGCATTGCTGCGGCCGACGAAGGCGATCTCGGGCAAGCCCGGCTCGGGCAGCTCGTGCAGCCGGCTCGCAGTGACGAGAAAACGCGCCGAATGCGCCCAGGCCAGTGCAGCCTGGGCGGCCGGGCCGCTGAGCGAATCGGGCGGTGTCATGGGTCATTGTAAAATTCGCCGCTTTATTCGCCGCCCACGCTCTACAAGGTTGACCGCATGAAGTCGCCCATTGCCCTGTTGTTGACCGTCTGGTTAGCGTTGCCTGTCGGCGCTGCCGACTCCAACGTGCCGGCCAAGCCCGATCTCGCCAAGGGGCAGACCCTGTCGACTCAGGTGTGCGCCGCCTGCCACACGGCCGACGGTTCACGGGGTAGCCCGGCCAATCCGATCATCGCCGGCCAGCACCCGGAGTACCTGGCCAAGCAGTTGGGCGAGTTCAAGTCCGGCAAGCGCAGCAACCCGGTGATGAAGGGCTTTGCCAGCACGCTGTCCGACAGCGACATGCGCGATGTGTCGGCCTTTTACGCCGGCAAGCAGACCAAGCCCGGCTTCGCCAAGAACAAGGAGTTGTACGCGCTGGGCCAGAAGATCTACCGCGGCGGCATCGCCGACAAGCAGGTGCCGGCCTGCGCCGGCTGCCACAGCCCCACGGGTGCCGGCATCCCGTCGCAGTACCCGCGCATCGGCGGCCAGCACGCCGACTACACTGAAGCACAGCTCAACGGCTTTCGCTCCGGCCAGCGCGCCAACAGCCCGCCGATGGCAGCGATCGCCGCGCGCCTGAGCGACCGCGAAATCAAGGCGGTCGCCGACTACATCGCCGGCCTGCACTGAGCTGCGTCGGCCGACGGCCGGCCGGCGACGATCCTGTCGAGCCGAGGTCTGACCCGGGCCATTTTTCATGATCGCGCCGCTGGCAGCGGCGAAATTCAGCGCAAACGCGGCAGCGCGCGCACTATATTGCCGGCATGCCTTATGTCCGTCGCAATGCGCAAGGCGAGGTGGTCAGCCTGCACCGGCACGCCGAGGCGGGCACCTCGGAATATCTGCCGGAGGAGCACGCCGACGTACGTGCCTTCGTGGGCGGCGGCCCATCGCCCGGCGGCGGTACCGAGGGCTTCGCCCGCCTCGATGCCGATTTCGTGCGGGTCCTCGAGGACGTGATCGACACGCTGGTGGCCAAGAACCTGATCAACATCACCGACCTGCCGCCCGAGGCGCAGGCCAAGCTGTTCTCGCGCAAGAGCTTCCGCGAACGCCGCACCCAGCACTCGCTGCGCCTGTTCGGCGACACCGTGGGCTTCGGCAACGTCATCGACGACACGCAGTTCGGCGACACGCTCGACTGACACGGGATCCGAGTCGCTTCGGATGACGGCGCGAGTGTGGTCGCCTCTTGAACTGCCGTAAGGTTGGCACCCTCTGGCCCGACCCACTGCAGAACCTCAGGAACCGCCATGCTGCTGCCCAGGAACCGTGGCTTCGTCCACCCGTTGTCATCGGAGATCACCCCGCAGTCCGTGTTCCACGCACGGCGCCGCTGGCTCGCCGCCGCGGGTGCGCTGGCTGCGCTCGGCCCGCGGCTGGCCTGGCCGCAGGGCAATGCCGCGGCGGCAGGCGCGGCGCTGCCCGCCGTGCGCAGCGCCGTGCCGGGTGCCTTCACGATGGAAAAGGCCACGCCGCAGGCCGATGCCACCAGCTACAACAACTACTACGAGTTCGGCACCGACAAGAGCGACCCCGCCCAGCACGCCCACACGCTGAAGACACGGCCGTGGACCGTGAGCATCGAAGGCGAGGTCAAGAAACCGGCGACCTTCGGCATCGACGACCTGCTCAAGCTGGCGCCGATGGAAGAACGCGTCTACCGATTGCGCTGCGTCGAGGGCTGGTCGATGGTCATTCCGTGGGTCGGCTACTCGCTGATGGAACTGATCCGCAAGGTCGAGCCCACCGGCAACGCCAAGTACCTGCAGTTCGTGACGCTGGCCGACCGCGCGCAAATGCCCGGCCTCAGGTCATCGGTGCTCGATTGGCCCTACGTCGAGGGCCTGCGCCTCGACGAGGCGATGCAGCCGCTGACGCTGCTGGCGTTCGGCATGTACGGCCGCGTGCTGCCCAATCAGAACGGCGCGCCGCTGCGCCTGGTGGTGCCCTGGAAGTACGGCTTCAAGAGCGGCAAGTCGATCGTCAAGATCCGCTTCGTCGAGCAGCAGCCCGTGACGAGCTGGTCGCTGTCGGCGCCGCAGGAGTACGGCTTCTATTCCAACGTGAACCCGAAGGTCGACCACCCGCGCTGGAGCCAGGCCACCGAGCGCCGCATCGGTGAAGGCGACCTGTTCGCCAAGAAGCGGCCGACGCTGATGTTCAACGGCTACGAGGCCCAGGTCGCCTCGCTGTACGCGGGCATGGACCTTCAGAAGTGGTTCTGAGCGACGTGACACGCGCCGTTGTCCAAGCCATCGTCCGGCACCCTGCCACCAAGCCGGCGCTTTTCGTGGCCGCGCTGCTGCCTTTGGCGCTGCTGGTCGCGGGCGTGGTCAACCACACGCTGGGCGCCAACCCGGCCGAAACGCTGATCCGCTCGCTCGGCGACTGGACGCTGCGCTTCCTGTGCCTGACGCTGGCGATCACGCCGCTGCGGCAGTGGACGGGGCTGGCGGCGCTGGCACGGTGGCGCCGCATGCTGGGCCTGTTCACCGCCTTCTACGCCACGCTGCATTTTTCGGCGTACGCCGTGTTCGACATGGGCCTGGTGTGGCCCGACATCGTGCGCGACGTCGCCAAGCGGCCGTTCATCCTGGTGGGCACGGCCGCCTCCTTGCTGCTGCTGCCGCTGGCGGCCACGTCGTTCGACCGCGCCATCAAGTGGCTCGGTGCTGCGCGCTGGCAGCGGCTGCATCGCCTCGTCTACGCCATCGCGCTGCTGGCGATCCTGCACTTTTTCTGGATGCGCGCGGGCAAACGCAACTTCGGCGAAGTCGCCGTCTACGCGGCGATCCTCGGCGTGCTGCTGGGTTGGCGGATCTACAAGGCAGGTCGCGGCACGCGCTACTTCATGAAGCTGGGCAGCCACAGCGCCAAGGGCTGAAACTCCAGCACCACCACCAGGCCGATGCACAACGCGGCCACGAAGACCCAGACGCCGCGAAAGATCTGGCGCAACGCCACCGCCTTGAGCAACGAGTTCAGCACGAACAGGTTCATGCCCACCGGCGGCGAGATCAGGCCGATCTGCACCACCAGCACGATCAGCACGCCGAACCACACGGGATCGAAGCCGAGCTGGACGACGATCGGAAAGAACACCGGAATCGTCAGCAGCACCATCGACAACTCTTCCATGATGGTGCCCAGGATCACGTAAATCACCATCATCGCGCCCACCACCGCCAGCGGTGGCAGGCCCATGTGGGTGATCCAGTTCTTCAGATCGCCCGGCATCGACGTGTAGTTGATGAACCCCGAGAACATCATCGCGGCGATCAGGATGGTGAACAGCATCGCCGTCGTGCGTGCGCTCTCCACCAGCACCTCGCGCAGCATGCGCCAGGTCAACGCGCGGCGTGCCAGCGCGAAGAAGAACGCACCCGACGCGCCGATGCCGGCGCCCTCGGTGGCGGTGAACACGCCGCCGTAGATGCCGCCCAGCACCACCACCACCAGCAGGGCCACGCCCCAGATGTTGCGCAGCGCCGTCAGGCGCTCGCGCCAGGTGCTGCGCTCGCCGGCCGGCCCGGCCTGCGGATCGCGCCCGGTGACGATGGCCACTGCGCCCATCATCAGCGAGGCACACAACAGGCCGGGCAGCACACCGGCAGCGAACAACTTGCCGATGTGCGTTTCGGTGACGATGCCGTAGATGACCAGGATCGTCGACGGCGGGATCATGATGCCCAGCGTGCCGCCGGCGGCGATGACGCCGGTGGCCAGGTAGTCGGCATAACCGAGCTTCTTCATCGACGGATAGGCCACCTTGCTCATCGTGGCCGCGGTGGCGATCGACGAGCCGCAGATGGCGCCGAAGCCGGCGCAGGCCAGGATCGTGGCGTGGGCCAGGCCACCGCGCACATGGCCGATCAACGAGTAGGCGAGGCGGAACAACTCGTGCGCCAAACCGGCGCGCGCGACGAAGTTGCCCATCAGGATGAACAGCGGCACCACGCTCAGCGTGTAGGCGAATCCGGTCTCGTACACCACCTGCCCCGCGGCAGCGGCGGTGGCGTCCCAGCCGCGCATCAGCCCGAGGCCGAGGCAACCTACCACACCCATCGCGAAGGCCAGCGGCAGGCGCAGCAGCGCGAGCACGAACACGCCACCGAACCCGAGCAGCGCCTCGATCATGCTGCCCCCTTGGCGCTACGCGCCCTCCCCCCGAGGGGGAGCGAGCGCCCGTCGCGAGACGCGCCGGGCGTTCGTGCCGTCCAAGCCCGCGCAGGCGGGCTTGGAGCCGCGGCACTTACCCTTCGGAGCGGCCGTGCGGCGCTCATGCGCCTTCGGATTCCACGCCCACGTGGTGATGCGCCACCGGCCTGAGCATCAGCATCACGTGCACCAGCGCCGTCACCGCGCACAGCACACTCATGCCGTAGACGAACGGTGCGATCGGCAGCTTCAGTTGCGCCGTGGTCTCGCCGTCGCCGGCGCGCTGGCCGGCCATGTTCCACATCACCCACGCGATGCCGAGCAGGCCGAGCACACAACACAGGTCGACCAACAGACCCTGCACGCGGCGCACGCGTGCCGGCAGCCAGGGATCGAGCGAATCGAACACCACGTGCTCGCCGGCCAGGCTGACCAGCGGCAGGCCGGCGAAGATGACCACCACCATCAACAGCTCGGTCATCTCGAGCGAACCGGGCACCGATTGGCTGATCGCCTTGCGGCCGCTGACGTCGACCAGCGTCAGCATCATGATGGCGAACAGCGCCACCGCGGCCAGCGTGCCGCACAGCCACTCGAGCCGGCGGCGCAACGCCTCGTCGCCGTAACGAGGCCCTGGCGGCCGCCCGCTCATCACGCGGTCACTTCTCGAGCCTGGAGATTTCGGCGCGGAAGTCGGCGAGCACCTTCTTGGCGTCCTTCAAGCCACGCGCCTCGGCGGCCTTGATCCAGTTGTCTTCGAGGGCAGCGGTCTTGGCCTTCACCGCGTTGACGAACGCGGCATCGGCCTTGGTGAACTCCACGCCGCTGGCCTGCATCAGCGCGGTGCCGCGGCGATCGGCCTTGTCCCACGCGCGACCGGCCATGCGCGACAGGAACTCGCCCGACATCTCGTCGATCGCCTTCTTCACGTCGGGCGGCAACGAGTCGTACTTGGCCTGGTTCATCACGAACACGAAGCTGGTGTTGTACAGGCCGCCTGGAAACAAGGTGGCGTAGCGGATGATCTTCTCGATCTTGAAGCTCTCCGCGGACTCGGCGGGGAACAGGGTGCCGTCCATCACTCCGGTGGACAGCAGCTCGTAGCTCTCGGGCGCCGGCTTGAGCGTGACGTTCATGCCGAGTGTCTTGGCGATCTCGTTGACCATGCCGCCGCCGACGCGGAACTTCAGGCCCGACAGGTCTTCAACCTTGGTGATCGGACGCTTGGTGTTGAACACGATGCCCGGGCCGTGCGTGAACGCTGCCAGCACCTTGACGCCCTTGTGCTCTTCGGCGATCGCCGGGTTCTTGGCATAGATGCGCTGAAACGCCACCGACACCGTCTCCGACGAGTTGCCGAGGAACGGGAACTCGGCCAGTTGCGGCGTCACGAAGCGGCTCGGCGTGTAGCCGTGCACCGCGAACGAGATGTCGGCCAGCCCGTTGCGCACGGCGTCGAAGGTGCCCGGCGGTGCCGCCACGGCGCGTGGCAGCGCGTTGCACTTGATCTTGCCCGGCACCTTTTGCTCGAGCATCGCGCACCACTCGACTTGCGTGGTGGTCAGCGCATGCGTGGGCGGCACCCACGAAGACAGCGCCAGCGTGGTCTGCGCGTGCGCGGGCGCGAGCCCGGCCATCGGCAGCACCAGGCATGTCAACGCGCGCGCCGCGCGGGTGGCGAACAAGGGCATGGCAGCCTCCAGGAATGAGACGGCGCGATTGTCACCGACGGCCCGCGGCCGGCCCATTGCAGAAAACGCGGGGGCCAGCCGTCGCCCGGGCGCTGCCGAGGCTGCGCTGTTGCAGCGAACCCCTTGTTCGAGGTGCCGCCGCAACACAACCCCGTGAACAGGGTTCGCCCCGCCACGAGGCGTCGCCCTAGCATCCCGGCATTGCTGCCCGCCGCGCGGGCCTCATCGAGGGGAGACGCAATTGATCGCCACGCACGACGAGGGCACGCCCGCGTTGCCCGACCCGCCCGCCGCCGAGCCGGCGATGGCGGACGGCCCCGAGCGCGCCGCGCTCGATCTCGCGGTGCGTCGCCTCGACGAGGCCGAGGTCGACCGCCAACCGGCCGCGATGAGCGAGGCCCTGGCAGGCATCGCACGTTGTTATCGTTCGTTGTCGGCCTACGCGCACGCGATGGACTTCATGCATCAGGCCCTGCGCTGGTCCCATGCGCTGGGTGGTGTCGATCAGCGCGTCGAGTTGTTGTGCGAGCTGGCCGAGCTGTCGTGCGCGGCCGCCGACGACGTGAGCGGCAGCGAGGACGGCGATCGCCAGGCGCGTAATGCGCGCGACCTCGCGCGCGACACGGCGTTCGAGGCCGCTCGCGTGGCGACGCATGCGTCCGACGCCCATTGGGAGATCAAGGTGCTGCTGCGCGCCAGCGACGTGCTCGACTGCTGCGGCGACCACGACGACGCGATCACGCTGCAGACCCGGGCGATGGAGCTGATGGTGCGCCATCCGGAAGTCAGCGACGCCCTGATCGACGGCGACCACAACACGCTCGACCGGCGCGTGATGTAGCGCCGCGCGGGCCAGCCCAAGCTCAAGTCGGGCCGGCCACCGCCTCGCGCTCGGCCACGCCACGCCGCAGCACCGGCGCCAGCGCTCGCCCGGTGTGCGTGTCGCGCGCCACCAGCGCTTCGGGCGTGCACGCAGCCACCACGCGGCCGCCCGCCGCGCCGCCCTCGGGCCCGAGGTCGATCACCCAGTCGGCCTCGGCCACGACGTCGAGGTCGTGTTCGATCACTAGCACGCTGTGGCCGCCGTCGACCAGCCGGTGCAGCACGCGGATCAGGCGCTCGACGTCGGCCATGTGCAGGCCCACCGTCGGCTCGTCGAGCACGTACAGCGTCTGCGGCGGCCTCTGGCCGCGCCGCGTGACGTCGTCGCGCACCTTGGACAACTCGGTGACCAGC
>DATDJF010000198.1:0-2129 GCA_036520715.1 Burkholderiaceae bacterium
CGGTGAGCATCCGCACCAGCGAGTACCCGCTGTTCCCGACAGACATGCAGGCGCAGTTCATGGCCGTGAACTGCATCGCCGAGGGCACGGCGCGTGTCACCGAAACCATCTTCGAGAACCGCTTCATGCACGTCAACGAGATGCTGCGCCTGGGCGCAAGCATCGAGGTCGACGGCCACACGGCCGTGGTGCACGGCGTGCCGCGGCTGTCCGGCGCCACGGTGATGGCCACCGACCTGCGCGCCTCGGCCAGCCTGGTGATTGCCGGCCTGGTGGCCGAGGGCGACACCGTGGTCGACCGCATCTACCACCTGGACCGCGGCTACGACCGCATGGAAGCCAAGCTGCGCCGCATCGGTGCCGACATCGAGCGCATCAAATGATTACTTTGGCGCTGTCCAAGGGCCGTATCTTCGACGAGACGCTGCCGCTGCTCGAAGCCGCCGGCATCCGCATGGCGGAGGACCCTGACAAGAGCCGCAAGCTGATCATCGGCACCAGCCGCGATGACCTGCGCGTGGTGCTGGTGCGCGCCAGCGACGTGCCTACCTACGTGCAGTACGGCGGCGCCGACCTGGGCGTGGCTGGCAAGGATGTGCTCATCGAACATGGCGGCGAAGGCCTGTACCAGCCGCTCGACCTGCGCATCGCCCGGTGCCGCATGAGCGTGGCGGTGCGCGACGACTTCGACTACGCCGCTGCCGTGCGCCAGGGCTCGCGCCTGCGCGTGGCCACCAAGTACACGCTCACCGCGCGCCAGCACTTCGCCGACAAGGGCGTGCATGTGGACCTGATCAAGCTCTACGGCTCGATGGAACTGGCGCCGCTGACCGGCCTGGCCGATGCGATCGTCGACATGGTCTCCACCGGCGCCACGCTCCAGGCCAACCACCTGGTGGAGGTGGAGCGCATCATGGACATCTCGGCGCGGCTGGTGGTCAACCAGGCGGCGCTGAAGCTCAAGCGTGAGCCGATGCGCGCGCTGATCGATGCGTTGGCCGCCGCCTTGCCCGACCAGCGATGAAGCTGCAGTTGCGCCAGTTGAGCACCGCCGACGCGGCCTTCGAGGCCGCGTTCCAGGAGTTGCTGCACTGGTCCGCCGAGACCGACCTGGCGATCGAGCAGCGCGTGGCCGGGATCCTGGCCGACGTCAAGTCACGCGGCGATGCGGCGGTGCTGGAGTACACGGCGCGTTTCGACGGCATGCAGGCAGCGTCCGTGGCGGCGCTGGAACTGGGTCGCGACGAGTTGCGTGCCGCCTTCGAATCGATCCCGGCCGCGCAGCGCGCCGCGCTCGACGCCGCAGCGCAGCGGGTGCGCGCCTTTCACGAGCGCCAGCTCGAAGCCTGTGCGCGCAGCTGGAGCTACCGCGACGCGGACGGCACGCTGCTCGGCCAGAAGGTCACGCCGCTGGACCGCGTCGGCATCTACGTGCCGGGTGGCAAGGCCGCCTATCCGTCGAGCGTGCTGATGAACGCCATCCCGGCGATGGTGGCCGGCGTGGGCGAGATCGTCATGGCCGTGCCCACGCCCCAGGGCGTGAAGAATCCGCTGGTGCTGGCCGCCGCCTTCCTGGCCGGCGCGCACCGCGTGTTCACGGTGGGCGGCGCGCAGGCCGTGGCCGCGCTGGCCTACGGCACCGCGACCATTCCGCGCGTCGACAAGATCACCGGCCCGGGCAACGCCTATGTGGCCAGCGCCAAGAAGCATGTCTTCGGCCAGGTCGGCATCGACATGATCGCCGGCCCCAGCGAGGTCCTGGTGCTGGCCGACGGCAGCACGCCGCCGGACTGGGTGGCGATGGACCTGTTCAGCCAGGCCGAGCACGACGAGCTCGCGCAGAGCATCCTGCTGTGCCCCGATGCCGCCTACATCGCCGCGGTGCACGAGGCCATCGAACGGCTGCTGCCCGGCATGCCGCGGCATGCGGTCATCCGCGCCTCTCTCGAAGGGCGCGGCGCGCTGATCCTGACGCGCAGCATGGAAGAGGCCTGCGCGATCAGCAACCGCATCGCGCCCGAGCACCTCGAGATCAGCTCCAAGGACCCGCAACGCTGGGAGCCGCTGCTCAGACACGCCGGCGCGATCTTCCTCGGTGCCTTCACGAGCGAAAGCCTGGGCGACTACTG
>DATDJF010000199.1:0-12857 GCA_036520715.1 Burkholderiaceae bacterium
GAGCGACCCGCGCAGCGCCGCGTCGCTGGTGGCCGCCAACGTGCAGGCGTTGCTCGACGGGCAGCCCATCGCCCACCTGGTGGACCGCACGCGCGGCTACTGACGCGCTACCCGCCGCCGATCGCCGCGACAGCCGCGCCATCGCGAGGCTTGCCCGCGTGTCAGAACGAAGCCTGCAGGGCCAGACGCAGCGGCTGCGTGGGCTTGGGCGCTGCAGTGTGCTGCGTGACCATCAGCGCCAGCCGCTTCAGGCCGTCCCAGGCGTCCAGCGGCCAGTGCGGATGCTTGAGGCCCTTGATCAGGCCGTCGCACACGCTGGCAGCCTCCAGCCAATGGGCCAGCGTGTGGTCCGACAGCAGCGGCACCAGGCGCTCGAACAAGCGCTCCTTGGCGCCCCACACGCGCGCCTCGCGCAGCGCCATCGGCATCGGCTTGCCTTGAGCGACAGCATCCTTCACGCGCTTGAGCGCACGAATGTCCTCGGCCAGTGTCCAGTGCACCAGCACCGGCGCCTCGCCCTCCGCGTGCAGGCCGTCGAGCATGCGCAGCACACGTGCGGTCTGGCCCGCCAGCACCGCCTCGGTGAGCTTGAACACGTCGTAGCGCGCCACGTTGAGCACCGCCGCCTCGATCTGCTCGAAGCTCAGCACGCCCGGCGGATACAGCAGCGCGATCTTCTGCAGCTCCTGATGCGCCGCCAGCAGATTGCCCTCGACCCGATCGGCAAAAAACGCCAGTGTCTGCGCGCCGACATCGCCGTCCTGCACGCGCTGGCCCTGCGCGGCGAGGCGGCGGGCGAGCCACTGCGGCAGCGCCTGGCGTGGCACCGCCTCGACGCGCACGGTGACGCCGGCGCCGTCCAGCGCGCCGAACCAGGCGCTGCCGAGCTGCTGGCGGTCGAGCCGCGGCAGGTGGATCAGCGTGATCACGTCGTCCGACAGCGTCTCGCAGTAGCGCTGCAGCGCCTCGGAGCCGTCCTTGCCCGGCTTGCCGCCCGGGATGCGGATCTCGATCAGCTGACGCTCGGCGAACAGGCTCATCGCCAGCGAAGCACCGAGCAAGCCCGACCAATCGAAATGTGCGCCGCTGACGCTGAAGACCTTGCGCTCGCTGTAGCCGGCCTCGCGGGCCGCCTGGCGGATCAGGTCACCCGCTTCCTGGGCCAGCAGCGGCTCGTCGCCATGCACCGTGTACAGCGGCTGCAGGCCACGGGCGAGTGTGGCGGCGAGTTGGTCGGGGCGTAGCTGCATGCGAGCCGATCCTCAGCCCGTCAGGCCCTTCACATGGGCCAGGCGGCGCATCACCTGGCCCACGATGTCGGACTGCATCGAGCGCAGCAGTTGCACCTCCTCGTACTCCTTGGCCAGCGCCACCGTCTCGCTGTAGCTCATGTCGCGCGTCATCAGCAGCTCGGTGGCCGGGATCAGCTCGCGCCCGCCGGGCGTGGTGAGGCGAAACTCCAGCCGCACGCGAAGCTGCAGCTCGCGCACCTGCGAGGCGGTGGTGGTCGCGACGACGCCGCGCTCGCGCCGGTCGGCCAGGGCATGCAGCACCACCTGCGCCTGGGCTGGCGTGGCCACCACCTCGGCGCTTTGCGCCAGCGTGCGGCGCAGCTCCTCGGCCAGCGGCGACCGCGGCGCGAAGCCTTCGAGCGCGATGCGCGAGAACGGCAAGTCGGTGCTGCCGCGCAACTGAAACCCGCACGCGGCCAGCAAGCCGCTGCCGAGCAGCGATGCGGTCAGTGCGCGCCGGTCTGACATCGTTCGATGGCGCCCTCAGACGACCACGTTGACCAGACGGCCGGGCACGATCACCACCTTCCTGGCGGCCTTGCCTTCGCCGAACTTGGCGTACTCGGGGCTGGCCAGCGCGGTGCGCTCGATCGCCGCCTTGTCGGCGTGCGCGGCGACGCGAATGCTGCCGCGTGTCTTGCCGGCAATCTGCAGCACGAGTTCGATCTCGTCTCGCACCAGCGCGGACTCGTCGACCGCCGGCATCGGCGCGTCGAGCAGCTCACCCAGCGTCGCGGCGTACCCGAACTCCTGCCACAGCACCTGCGTGATGTGGGGGCACGCCGGGTACAGCACCCGCAACAGCACCGACAGGCCCTCGCGCAGCGCCGCGGCATCGCCGGCCGAGCCGGAGTCGGGCTTGAAGTCCTCGAGCGCGTTGAGCAGTTTCATCGTCCCCGAGGCGACGGTGTTGTACTTCATGCGCTCGTAGTCGTAGCTCACCTGCTTGAGCAGTGTGTGGACCTCGCGGCGCAATCCCTTGGCGGCGGCGCCGAGGTTGGCCACGTCGTCGGGCGCGCGGCGCACCGCGTCGCCTTGCCGGGCGGCAAACTGCCACAGCCGATCCAGAAAGCGCGCCGAGCCGGCGACACCGGTGTCGGACCACACCGATGAGTCTTCGGGGCCGCCGACGAACATGACGAACAGGCGCGCCGTGTCGGCGCCGTACTGGTCGATCAGGTCCTGCGGGTCGACGCCGTTGCGTTCGGTCTTGCCCATCTTGCCGACGCCGCCGTACTCGACCACCGTGCCGTCGGCGGTGCTGCCGCCGACGATGTGGCCGTGTTCGTCGAGCGTGGGCTTCACCTCGGTCGGCGGCACGTAGTCCTTGCCGCCCTTGTCGCTGCGGGTGAAGAAGATGTGGTTGAGCAAGATGCCCTGGTTCATCAGGCGCAGGAACGGCTCGTCGAACGCGAGCAGGTTCATGTCGCGCATCACCTTGGTCCAGAAGCGTGCGTACAGCAGGTGCAGCACCGCGTGCTCGATGCCGCCGATGTACTGGTCCATCGGCATCCAGTAGTCGTTGCGCGCATCGACCATCGTGCTGGCGCCCGGCGAGCAGTAGCGCATGTAGTACCACGCGCTGTCGACGAAGGTGTCCATCGTGTCGGTCTCGCGGCGCGCCGGCTTGCCGCACTTCGGGCACGAGCAGTGGAGGAACGGCTCGTATCGGTTGAGTGGGTTGCCACTGCCGTCGGGCACCAGGTGCTCGGGCAGCACGACCGGCAGGTCCTTTTCCGGCACCGGCACGACGCCGCAGCCGTCGCAATGGATGATCGGGATCGGCGTGCCCCAGTAGCGCTGGCGACTGATGCCCCAGTCGCGCAGGCGGTATTGCACCTGCTTGTCGCCCAGGCCTTTGGCCTTGAGGTCGGAGGCGATCGCATCGACCGCCGCCTCGTGGGCCAGGCCGTCGTAGCGGCCCGAGTTGACGCACACGCCGCGCTGCTTGTCGGCATACCAGGGCTGCCAAGAGTCGGTGGAGAAGGTCTCGCCCGCCACCGCGATGACCTGCGGAATCGGCAGGCCGTACTTGCGGGCGAAGACGAAGTCGCGCTCGTCGTGCGCCGGCACGCCCATCACCGCGCCCTCGCCGTACGCCATCAGCACGTAGTTGCCGATCCAGACTTCGACCTGGGCGCCGCTGAGCGGGTGGGTGACGAAGAAGCCGGTGGGCATGCCCGCCTTGTCCATCGTCGCCATGTCGGCTTCCATCACCGAGCCTTTTCTGCACTGGTCGATGAAGGGCTCGAGATCGGGCCGGTCGCGCGCCAGCTGCGCGGCCAACGGATGCTCGGCGGCGATGGCGACGAAGCTCACCCCCATGATGGTGTCGGCGCGTGTGGTGTACACGCGCAGCAGCTTGGACTCGCCGTCGATCGTGTACGGAAAGCCGAAGTTGACGCCCAGGCTCTTGCCGATCCAGTTTTCCTGGATCAGGCGCACCCGGTCAGACCAGCCGGGCAGGCCGTGGAGCGTGCAGTCGAGCAGCTCCTCGGTGTAACGCGTGATGTTGAGGTAGTAGCCCGGGATCTCGCGTTTTTCCACCGGCGCACCCGAGCGCCAGCCGTGGCCGTCGATCACCTGCTCGTTGGCGAGCACGGTCTGGTCCACCGGATCCCAGTTGACGACCTGCGTCTTGCGGTAGGCGACGCCCTGCTCGAGCATCTTCAGGAAGAACCACTGGTTCCACTTGTAGTACGCCGGATCGCAGGTGGCGAGCTCGCGCGACCAGTCGATCGCCAGGCCCAGTGCCTTGCACTGCGCCTTCATCATGCGGATGTTGTCGTAGGTCCACGTCGCGGGTGCGACCTTGCTCTTCATCGCCGCGTTCTCGGCCGGCAGGCCGAAGGCGTCCCAACCCATCGGCATCAACACGTTGAAGCCCTGCATGCGCTTGTGGCGCGCCAGCATGTCGTTGATGGTGTAGTTGCGCACATGCCCCATGTGCAGGCGGCCGCTGGGGTACGGCAGCATCGAGCAGGCGTAGAACTTCTTCTTCCTGGGGTCTTCATGCACGCGGTAGGCGTCGCGCGTTTCCCAGTGCGCACGCGCGGCGGCCTCGACCTCGGCGGGAACGTAACGCTCATTCATGGCCGCGGATTGTAGGAGGGCAGGTTCGCTGCCCCGCCCGAGGTTCAGCGGGCCGGTTCGGCCTTCGACTCGGTGACGAAGCCCACGCGCGACAGGCCGCCGTCCTGCACCACGCCGATCAACTCGGCGACGCGGCCATAGGTCACGCTCTTGTCGGCACGCAATTGCACCTCGGTGGCGGGGTTGCGCACCGCGGCTTCGCGCACGCGCAGCCGCAGCGTGTCGATCGATACCGGCTCGTCGCCCCAGAAGAAACGCCCCTGCGGGTCGATGGCCAGCGTGACGAACAACGCCGCGTCGGTGGGCTTGGCGCCTTCGGCCTTTGGCAGATCGAGCTTCAGGCTCGAAGTCATCAGCGGTGCGGTGATCATGAAGATCACCAGCAGCACCAGCATCACGTCGATCAGCGGCGTCATGTTGATGTCGCTCATCGGCTGCGCCGAGCCCGAACGTTCGAGGCGGCCGAATGCCATGTCAGGCGGGCGACCTACCGGCGTCGATGGCCATCTCGCGCAGATCGTGCGCGAAGCCTTCGAGCTCGGCCTCGCAGGCGGCGACCCACTTGCCGTACAGGTTGTAGGCGAGCACGGCCGGGATCGCCACCGCCAGGCCGGCGGCCGTCATGATCAGCGCCTCACCCACCGGGCCGGCCACTTTTTCGATGGTGATCGAGCCGGCGGCCGAAATGCTGACGAGCGCGTGGTAGATGCCCCAGACGGTGCCGAACAGCCCGATGAACGGCGCTGTGCTGCCGATCGACGCCAGCAAGGTCTGGCCAAACTGCAGATGCGCCAGCCCGCCATGCAGGGCGTCGCGCAAGCGGCGCGTGAGCTGCGAGTCGAGCACGCCCGAGGTCTCCAGCGTGCCGGCGGCCGGCCGCGCGGTGGCGGCGGCCAGCAGCGGCGCCAGCACCTGCTCGCGGTCGAGTGCCTGCAGGCGGCTGCGCGCGTTGTCGATGGTTTCGGCCGCCCAGAAGGCCGGCACGGCGCGCGAGATGTCGCGGCGCGCCCGCTGCAGCACCCAGGCCTTCCACAGGATCACGACCCAGCCGCTGATCGACATCGCCAGCAGCAGCATCGCCACGGCGCGCCCGACGCCGTCGGTCTGTTGCCAGAATTGCTGCAGCCCGAGCATCTCAGTGGCGCCCGGCCGCCCGAAGCCGCTGGGCGCCCCTGGGGCCACGAAGTGGCTCCTCCGGAGCCACGGGGGCCGCGAGCGTCAGCGAGCTTGGGGGCTTCATTTCAGACCCAGCACGTCTTGCATGTCGAACAAGCCGTGGCGCTTGCCGGCCAAAAAACGTGCCGCGCGCAGGCTGCCCTGCGCGTAGGTGGCGCGGCTGGCCGAACGGTGCGTGATCTCGATGCGCTCACCGGTGCCGGCGAACAGCACCGTGTGGTCGCCGACGATGTCGCCGCCGCGCAGCGACGAGAAGCCGATCGTCGAGGCATCACGCTCGCCGGTGACGCCCTGGCGGCCGTAGACGGCGCACGACGCCAGGTCGCGACCCAGCGCCCGCGCCACCACCTCGCCCATCTGCAACGCGGTGCCGCTGGGCGCATCGACCTTGTGGCGGTGGTGCGCTTCGACGATCTCGATGTCGTAGCCCTCGCTCAGCGCCCGCGCGGCCATGTCGAGCAGCTTGAACACCACGTTGACGCCAGCGCTCATGTTGGGCGCCATCACGATCGCAATCTGCTGGGCGATGCGCGCGATCTCGTCCTTCTGTGCGGGCGACAGCCCGGTGGTGCCGACGACGGCCGACACGCCGAGCTCGCGGCACACGGCCAAGTGCGCCATCGTGCCTTCCGGCCGCGTGAAGTCGATCAGCACCTGCGCACCGGCGATGCCCTGGCGCAGATCGCTGGTCACCCGGATGCCGCTGTCGGTGCCAAGGAATCCGGCGGCGTCCTGTCCCAGCGCCGGGCTGCCGGGCACGTCGAGCGCGCCGCCGAGACGGCAGTCGTCGGCGCCGATCACCGCTTCGATAAGCGTGCGCCCCATGCGGCCGGATGCGCCAGCCACGGCGACGGCCAGCGTTGCCGCCTTCGTCAATTGGGCTCCAGTGGAGGATAGGCCCGCACCGGGCCCAGCGCGGGCTCGGGTGCCGTGGCGGCCACCTTGGGCGGCAGCGGCAACGCCGATCGCTGCTCGGGCGTCAGCTCCAGCACGACCTCCCTGCCACTGGCCGAGGTGCGGCTGATCAGCGCGACGAACTCGCGCTCCGATGGCAGCTCGGGCGCCTCGATGCCGAGCAGCCTGTCGCCTTCGAACCGGACCACCAGGTTGCGCCGCTGCGGTGGTGTACCCGGCCGCGCGATCGTGAAGACGTAATCCCAGCGGTCGACGTGGAACGGGTCGGTCAACAGCGGCGAGCCCAGCATGTCGCGCACCTGCACGCGTGTCATGCCCGGCTTGATCAGGGCGAGCTGCTCCTTGGTGACGACGTTGCCCTGGACGATGTCGATGCGGTAGGGCGTGACGATGCCGAGCAGGCTGCCGTCCGACGACACCGCGGAGCAGCCGCCGAGGACGAGGCCGACCAGCGCGGCGCAGGCGCCGCGCGCGCCGGTTCGAAACGGTGAATGGCCTGGCATGTGTGAAAGGGGTTCGCCGCGCCCGCGCGCCGCGCCCTGGCTATGATGTGCAGATTCTATCGGTCCGCTTCGCCGCGCCCCCGCGGCACCCTCGCGCCATGAGCCAGGTCGACGAACTCAAGAGCAGTGGTCTGAAGGCGACGCTGCCGCGCATCAAGATCCTCGAGGTCTTCCAGAAATCGACGGTGCGGCACATGACGGCCGAGGACGTCTACAAGGCGTTGCTTCACGAGGATGCCGACATCGGCCTGGCTACGGTGTACCGGGTGCTGATGCAGTTCGAGCAGGCGGGGCTGCTCAAGCGCAGCCACTTCGAGTCGGGCAAGTCGGTGTTCGAGCTGAACGAGGGACAGCACCACGACCACCTCGTGTGCGTGACCTGCGGCCGGGTCGAGGAGTTCTACGACGCGCAGATCGAGCAGCGCCAGCGGGCGGTGGCACAGACGCGCGGCTTCGAACTGCACGACCACGCGTTGTCGCTGTACGCCGTGTGCACCAAGAAGAACTGCCCGCACCGGCCGGGCAAGTAGGCCGCGCCGAGGCGCTCAGCCGGGGTTCTGTTCCATCGCCTTCTGGTGGCGGGCGATGAACTCCTGGTAGGTGTCGATGCCGCGCAACTGCAGGATGGTGTTGCGCACCGCGGCTTCCACCAGCACGGCGAGGTTGCGCCCGGCGTCCACCGCGATGATCACCTTGCGCACCGGGATGCCGAGGATGTCGTCGTACAGCGGTTCGTAAGGCAGGCGTTCGAAGTCGCGCTCCATGGTTTCCTTGCGCACCAGGTGCACCATCAGCTTCAGGCGCATCTTGCGCCGCACCGCGGTCTCGCCAAAGATCGCCTTGATGTCGAGCAGCCCGATGCCGCGCACCTCGAGCAGGTTGGCCAGCAGTTCCGGGCAGCGCCCCTCGAGCGACGACTGCGACACCTTGTACAGATCCACCGCGTCGTCTGCCACCAGCCCGTGGCCGCGTGAAATGAGCTCCAGCCCGAGCTCGCTCTTGCCGAGGCCCGATTCGCCGGTGAGCAGCACGCCCAGGCCGAGGATGTCCATGAACACGCCGTGGCGGGTGGTGCGCTCGGCGAAGTGCTGCGCCAGGTAGCTGCGCACCACGTCGATCACCTGGCCGGCCGACTCGCCGGTGACGAACAGCGGGATCTCCGCACGGTCGCACATCGCCACCAGCCGCGGCGGCGGCGCCACGCCGTCGGCGGTGATGATCACCGGCGGCTCCAGCGTCACGATGCGCGAGATGCGGCGCTCCTGGTCTTCGGGGGTCACCGCCGCCAGGTAAGCCACCTCGCGGTGGCCGACGATCTGCACGCGATACGGGTGGATGTAGTTGAGGTAGCCCACCAGATCGGCGGCTGACTGCGCGTCGCGCACGGCGGCGTCGTCGAAACGGCGTTCGGGATGGGCGTGTCCGGCGACCCACTCCCAATGCAGCACCTCGCGCTGCGCCTCGAACAACGCCTCGGCACTGACTGAAGTGGGCTTCATCGAGTGCCGTTGTCGCCGGCGTCGCCGCCGTCAGGCCAGCGTGTTGGCCGGGTGCCAGTCGTGGATCAACCGGTGCAGCGTGGCGGCATCGGGCTCGTTTTGCAGTTGCTCGCGCAACGACCGATCCGACAGCATCTCGGCGATTTCCGACAGGATCTCCAGATGGCGTTGCGTGGCGGCCTCCGGGACCAGCAGGAAGATCAGCAGGTTCACCGGCTCATCGTCGGGCGCGTCGAAGGCGATCGGCTGCTGCAGGCGCAGCACAGCTGCCAGCGGGCTCTTCAGCCCCTTGATGCGGCCGTGCGGTATGGCCACGCCATGGCCGAGACCCGTCGAGCCGAGGCGCTCGCGTGCAAACAGGTTGTCGGTGATGGTCGCGCGCGCGATCGCGTGCAGGTTTTCGAACAGCAACCCGGCGTGCTCGAAAGCGCGCTTCTTGCTGGTGGCCTCCACGTTCACCAGCACATTGCCGGCGGGCAGGATGGCAGCGAGACGATTCATCGGTTCCGCACCCGCGGTCCGGCCAGATGCTGCTTGCGGCCGCGGGAGTCCCATGACAGATCAGTGAATTATAGAAACGCATTGCTGCACCGCACGGTGGACAGATCCTGCGCTTGCGGGGTGTTGCGTCGGGGTCGAAATAGAGAACAGCCCCAATGGAAACGGCCCCGAAGGGCCGTTTCGCTGCATGGACTTGTCAGCCTGGAGTCAGGCAGCGATCCGTTTGGGGGCCGGGTGGTGGTGATCCTGCACCTTGTCCTTGTGGCGACACACCTGGCGATCGAGCTTGTCCATCAACTGGTCGATGGCGGCGTACAGGTCTTCGTGCGATTGCTCGACGAAGATGTCGCGTCCCTTGACGTGCAATGTGACTTCAGCCTTCTGGCGACGCTCCTTTTCTCGCAGCTTCTCGATCGACAGCAGCACGGTGATGTCGACCACCTGATCGAAGTGCCGCGTCACCCGATCCAGTTTTGTGAGCACGTACTCGCGCAATGCAGGCGTCACCTCGAGGTGATGCCCGCTGATCGTCAAATTCATCGGAACTTCCTTTCCCAAGTCGAGCGATCAGGCCACCGCGGCGACGTCCAACATCGACGAAGGGCTCGTCGTGTTCCGTGCGCCCATCGCCCAGTGGCTTCGAACCAGTGTGCGCCGCTTCATGCGCCCCCACAACCCCGTATCGCGTTGTAGGATGCTTCGGTTTGTTGGCGGCCATCGGTGCTGGCCGTGCGGTGCGCGAGCGCCCGGCACGCGGTGCCATAATCGCGCGCCTTGCAAATCAGCGCGGACGGCCAGGGCCGCCTCTGCGCGAAGCCGTTCGCACCGGCCGCTGACCGAGCGGTGGCGCGGGTCCCTTGCAGGTGGAGGTCCGATCGGGCCGAAGCCGCCCACGTCCGAGGTTGACGTCGTCGTTCGGGCGTTGGAGTTCACTGCATGCTCAACGTCTTCACACTTGTCAACGGCCGGCTGGTGCAGGAGGAGATCGACAGCGCGCAGGCGTTGGCGGCCGTGCGTCCGATCTGGGTCGACCTGGAGGCGCCCAGCGAGGAGGAAAAGCGCTGGATCGCCGAGCGTTTCGGGCTCGCGCTGCCGGAGGACATCGTCGACGACGACCTCGAGGAGTCCGCCCGCTTCTACGAGGAGGACAACGGCGAGTTGCACATCCGCTCGGACTTCCTGATCGACGACGAGAACCTGTCGCGCAACGTGCGCGTGGCGTTCATCCTCAAGGACGGCGTGCTGCACTCGGTGCATGCGGAGGACTTGCCGGTGTTTCGGCTGCTGCGCATGCGCGCACGGCGCATTCCGGCGCTGATCGAAGATGCGAAGGACGTGCTGCTCAAGCTGTTCGACGCCGATGCCGAATACTCGGCCGACGCCCTGGAGGGCATCTACGACAACCTGGAAGCGGTGGGCAACGGCGTGCTCAAGCAGGAGGTCGACGACAAGGCGGCGGCCGCGGCGCTGGCCGCGATCGCGCGTGAGGAAGACTTGAACGGCCGCATCCGCCGCAACGTGATGGATACCCGGCGCGCGCTCAGCTTCATGATGCGCAGCCGCATGCTCAACGCCGAGCAGTTCGAAGAGGCGCGGCAAATCCTGCGCGACATCGACTCGCTCGACTCGCACACCGCGTTCCTGTTCGACAAGATCAACTTCCTGATGGACGCGACGGTCGGCTTCATCAACATCAATCAGAACAAGATCATCAAGATCTTCTCGGTGGCCAGCGTCGCGCTGCTGCCCCCGACGCTGATTGCCAGCATCTACGGCATGAACTTTCAATACATGCCCGAGTTGCACGTGGCCTGGGGCTACCCGCTCGCGCTGGCGCTGATGGCCGCCTCGGTGGTGGCGCCGTTCATCTACTTCCGGCGCAAGGGCTGGCTGCGCTAGCCGGCCAAAAACAACGGCGCCGCAAGGTCTGCGGCGCCGGGGAAGAAAGTTGCCGTGCAGCGCCCCCGAGCGAAGGAGGGAGGGAGGGAGGAGGAGGAGAAGCGCTCCGGGATTTCCGTCGGCTCGTCCGACAGGCTGCACAGCAATAAACACATCATGCGCATCGGCGCCCGCTCGCTCGCGGACACTTTGCTCACGTACGCAAACGCCATCGTGGCGGATGCTCAAGTGACCTTGTGATTCGATGGCGTGGTCAGAGTTCCGTTGCGCTGGCGCGAGGTTCCATTTTCAGACGCGATGCGCTCCACAACACGCGTCTACGGTATACGCGCGGTGCGGCCGCGTCTCACGAGAATTGCAATACCTTTTCAGCGGTATGCCCATCACGCCGGTCCGTCGTGCTTGGGCCGGCGCGTCGGCAGCACTCGCGAGACCGCCTTGCCGTGGTGGACCAAGACGATGCCCGCCGAGACAGCGACCAACGCGGTGACCAGCCGCGTCGTCAGCGGGTCGGCCATCAAAGCCACGCCGGCCAGCAGACCGAACACCGGCGTCAACAGCGTGAACGCGGACAGTTGGGTGGCCGGATAGTGACGCACCAGCCAGAACCACATCAGGTAGCTCGCGAAGCACACCACCACAATTTGAAACACCAGCCAGCCGCCCGGCCCCCAACTCAGGCCCTGCGGCCAGGTCTCATCGCTCAAACACGAGGCGAGCCCCAACGCCACACCGGAGACCGCGAGCTGATAGAAAAGGGTCTTCTCCGGGGCCGCTTGCGACAGGCTGGTGGCGCGGATCAGAAGCGTCGTGGCGCCCCAGAACACAGCGCCCGCGACGCCGAGCGCATCGCCGAGCCATTGCAGGTCGCCCACCGAGGGCTGCTGGAAGCCCTCGGCGAACGCCCACGCCACGCCGGCAAAGGCCGCGACCAAGCCGACGCCTTGCACGAGGTCGAGCCGTTCGCCGCGAGCGATCAGCGGCATGCCCAGCGCCACCACGAACGGCGCGAGGTAGACGAACACCACCATGCGCGAGGCGCTGGTGAACTTCAGCCCGGTGAAGATGCAGCCGAACTCGATCGCGAACAGCAAGCCGGCAGCCAGGCCCGCGGCGCCGCTGCCGTCGCGTGCCAGCAACGGGATGCCGCGCCAACGGGCCCACAGCGCCACCAGGCCCGCTGCACCGATCGACCGCACGGCGGCCTGCAGCAAGGGCGGCACCTCCGCCAGCGTGGTCTTGCTGGCCACCTGACCCAACCCCCAGACGGCGCAGCACGCCAGCAGCGCAACCACCGCCAAGCCATCGAGGCGCGCTCTGCGCTCGGTCATGGCTGGAACCCGTCGCTGGCGTGGCGCGGCGCGTCGGGGTGGCGACGCCACAGCGCGGCGGCCAGTGCGCAGACAGCTCCCGCGAGCGCACCGCTGAGGTGGGCGCCTGGGGCAATGGCGATGTCCCAGCCCGGCAAGCGTTGCAAGGCACCCTGCCAGGGCTGCTCGAGACCGATCTTCAGTGCCACGCCAAGCAGGAGCGCAGCGCCCAGCGCCCGCCGGATGCCGCGCTCACGCTGCAACAGCGAGATGGCGGCCACCACCACCCCTGCGTGCAGCACGCCCGACAAGCCGCCGTAGTGCGCGAGGGCCGGCTGCGACAGCAGGCCCAGATGCGTCAGCGGCCAGGCGATGAACCAGGCCGTGCTGTCGAAGCGGTCGCAGCACGCGCGCCACCCCAGCGCCGCCACCAGCAGCGTGCCCACGAGGTTGGCCCAGCGGTGGCCGTCGCTCCAATGCACCCAGGCGGCGCTCCAGCAACGCCACGGCTGCGTCAGCGCCAGGCTGGGCTGCCAATCGAGCTGCCGCGGGTCGAGCCCGGCAGCCAGCAGGCTGCCGCCGCCGAGCACTGCGGCCAACCACCACCAGCCGCGCGACGCGCGGTGCGGCGCTGTCGGCTCTGTTGGATCGCCCGCATTCGGCAGGGTC
>DATDJF010000200.1:0-8103 GCA_036520715.1 Burkholderiaceae bacterium
CCTCAAAGGCCGCCTGCTGTTCGACGCCGCGACCGGCCGCATCGAACTGGCGCGCATCGACGGCTTGCTCGAAGGCCGCTCGCTGGGCATCGACAACCTGGCATTGCGTGTGAAGGGCGACGTCACGGCCCTCGTGCGGGAGCGCTCGTTCGCCGCCGAGAACGTGGTCGTCTCGTCGATGCACAAGTCGGGCCTGACCGTCTTCAACACCGTGGTGTCGGCCCCCGAGCTCAAGTGGAGCGAGTACCGCCTGAACGGCGCCGCGCTGGGCATCGACAGCAGCGTGGCGCACCCGGACCGCACCACGCTGCTATCGCTCAAGATGCCGCGTTTCGAGTGGGCCGAGCGCGCCCTGCGCGACACCACGACGCAGGTGCAGCTCACGCTCAAGCGCGCCGACTCGCAGTTGCGCGTGCAAGGCAGCAGCCCGCTGACGCTGGTGCTCGACGGCGGTCCGCGCATCACGCTCGGCGCGCTCGACGTGACGGCGCAGCTCAACCACCCCGCGCTGGCCAGCGACCTCGGCGCGCAGCTCAAAGGCAGGCTCGACATCGACCTGCAGCAGCACAGCGCGCAAGCGGCGTGGACGGGCCAGCTTGCGGGCAGCGATTTCAAGGCCGAGCTCGCACTGACCGACTATGCGACCAGCCCGCGTTGGCGGGTCGATGCCGAGCTGGCGCGGCTCGACGCGGACGCTCTGCTGTCGGACGCGTGGCTCGCTCGCTGGCGCGACGACGCCACGCCGCTGGACTGGGGCGTGCTGCGCGACGCCGACGTGCAGGGCCGCGTGCGCGTGGGCCTGCTCAAGGTCGGCGGGCTGCAGGCGAGTGCCGCGTCGGCGCGCTTCGAACTCGACAAATCCACGCTCGGCATCGACCCGATTACCGCGCAGGCGTACGGGGCGCAGCTCGAGGCCGCGCTGCGCGTCGATGCGTCGGCCGCGGCGCCGCGCGTGAGCGCCAAAGGCAGCCTGAACGAGGTGGACCTGCGCAGCCTGATGGCCGACGTCACGCGTGCGCCGTGGCTCGAGGGCCGCGGCGCGCTCACCTGGGACCTGGCCAGCGATGGCACCAGCGTGGGCGGCCTGCGCAGCGCGCTCGCCGGATCGCTGCACCTGTCGCTGCGCGGCGGCGCGGTGTCCGGCGTCGACCTGCGCGCGGCGTTGCTCGAAGGTCGCACCGAACTGGGCAAACGCACGCCCGCGCAGCAGCGCGAGTTCAACGCCGCCGCCAGGACGCCGTTCAGCGACATGAAGGCGCGCTTCGAGTTGCGCGAGCGACGCGCCAATGGCCAGATGCTGGAACTGAACGCGGCGGCGATCCGCACCACCGGCGAGGGCGAGCTGCTGCTCGACTCCGGCATGCTCGATCTGCGGCTGCAGGCCACCGTGGGCCGCGGCGCGCACGAACTGGCGAGCCTGGCCGGCGTCAGTGTGCCGATGCAGGTGCAGGGCCCGTGGCGGCAACCGAGGCTGGCGTTCGACTTCGGCGCCGCCAGCGGAGGGCCCGTCGCGCACGCGCCGCAGGCGCCCGACGATGCCTCGCTGGCGCTGGTGAAGGCCACGACGGTGGCGGGCGAACGCGCCGCCACGCGCGCGAAGTAGCTGCGCCGGCGCCTGGCGCGCGACGTCAGGCCTGCTGGCCGGTGGCGCGCTTGCGCACCACCTGCATCGCCAGCACCGCGATCACCAGCCCGAACCCGATGACGTCGGCGAGCGCGGCCGGGTAGACCAGTGCGAAGCCGGCGATCAGCAGCATCCCGCGCTCGAGCGTCGTCGTCTTATTCAACGCCCAACCCTGGAAGCCGGCGGCCAGTGCCGCGATGCCGACCGCCGCGGTGAGCGTGACCTCGGCGATCGACCACCAGCTGGTGGCGGCGAGCGCCTTGGCCGAGCCCATCAGCAACAAGCCCTGGCCGCTCGGATCGAGCACGAACATGAACGGCACCAGGAACACCGGCACCGTGTACTTCCAGCACTGCAACGTGGTCTTGTACGGGTCGCCGCCGGTGATCGCGGCGGCGGCGAACGGCGACAGCGCGGTGGGCGGCGACACCTCGGACAACACCGCGTAGTAGAAGATGAACATGTGGGCCGCGAAGTCGGGCACGCCGAGCTTGATCAGCGCCGGTGCTGCGATCACCGCGCAGATGATGTAGCTCGCGGTCACCGGCACCGCCAGGCCCACGATCCACACCACCAGCGACGTGAAGATGGCGGTGAGCAGCAGCGAGCCGCCGGCGTAGTCGATGACGATCGAGCTGAACTTCAGGCCCAGGCCGGTGAGCGTGACGACGCCGACGATGATGCCGGCGCCGGCGCAGGTGGCGGCGACGTTGAGCACGCTGATCGAGCCGCCTTGCATCGCCTTGACGAACGGCGACTGAAACAGGTGCTGGGTCCACGACCCCTTGCCCTGGAACAGGTCGTACGAGAACAACGCCGTGTCGCGGCGCAGGAAGCTGGTGGCGAACGACACCACCGTGGCCCAGAACACGGAGAGCACCGGCGAGTAGCCGAGCATCATGAAGACGACGATCGACACCAGCGACAGGAAGTGGAACCAGTACTTGCGCGACAGCGACCACACCGACTCCAGCTTGCCGAAGTCGACGTTGCGCATGCCGTACTTGCGCGCGTCGAGCTCGACCATCAGGAACAGCGCCAGGTAGAACAGCAGCGTCGGGATCACCGCCATCAACAGCACGTTGAGGTAGGAGATCTTCAGGAACTCGGCGATCAGGAAGGCCGCCGCACCCAGCACCGGCGGCGAGATGATCGCGCCGAGTCCGCCGGCTGCGAGCAAGCCGCCGGCGGCGTTGCGCTCGTAGCCGACCTTCTGCAGCATCGGGTACGCGACGGCGCCCAGCGTGACGGTGGTGGCCACGCCCGAGCCCGAAGGTCCGCCGAGCAGGAACGACGCCAGCACCACGGTACGCCCCGCGCCGGTGGGCTTGCCGCCCATCGCTGAGAACGAGAAGTCGATGTAGAACTTGCCCGCACCCGAGTGCTGCAGGAAGGCGCCGAAGATGGTGAACAGGATGATCAGCGACGACGACACGTCGACCGCGACGCCGTAGATGCCCTCGAGCGTCATGTACATCACGCCGACCAGGCGGCCGACCTCGTAGCCCTTGTGCGTCCACGGCGCGGGCAGGTAGGGGCCCAGCAGCGCGTAGGCGATGAACGCCGAGGTGATGATCGGCATCACCCAGCCGGTGGTGCGCCGCATCGCCTCGAGCACCAGCACGATCAGCGCGATGCCCAGCGCGATGTCCCATGGCGCGGGCGAGGTGTTGCGGTCGGTGAAGTCGTCGCCGCCGTGGATCAGGTAGGCCACCACCGCGATCGACAGCGCCACGGCGAGCCAGTCCCACCACATCACGCGGTGGCGATACCGCCTGGCCAGCGGGAACATCAGGAAGGTCAGGCACAACACGAACGCCACGTGGATCGGCCGCAGCGTCTGCGTCGGCACGATGGCGTACGCGGTGTACAGGTGGAAGGCCGACATCACGAAAGCCAGCGCCACCACGAAGGGGGCCAACCAGCCTTTCAGCTTGTTGGCCGCACCTTCCTCGGCCTCGATGTACTGCTCGGCCTTGTGCAGCGCCTCGTCGCTGACGGCAACCGGCACTGCGCCGGGCGCCCCTGACTGCCCGGACGAAGGAACGCTCAAGACCCGGTGCTCAGTTGAGCTTGATGCCCTTTTCGGCGAAGTACTTCACCGCGCCCGGGTGGAACGGGATCGGCGAGGCGGCCGCCTTCTGGTTCTCGAGCTTGAAGTTCTCGGCCTCCTTGTGCACGGCGATCAGGTCGGTGCGCTTGTCGAAGATGGTCTGGACGATGTTGTAGGCGGTCTTGTCGTCCATCGACTCGTGCGCGACCAGGATGTTCATCACCGTGGCCTGCTTGTTGTCGGCGTCCATGCCCTTGTAGACGTCCTTGGGGATCGCGTCCTCGACGTACAGGTTGCCGTACTTCTTGTTCATCGCCGTCACCGTGTCGGCGTGGTCGATCATCTTGAGCTTGGTGCCCGGCGTGTTGGCGAGGTCGGTCACCGCCGCGGTGGGCAGGCCGCCCACCCAGAAGAAGGCGTCGATCTTGCCGTCCTTGACGGCGTTGACCGATTCGGCCACGCCCAGCCGCTCGCGTTTCAGGTCGCTGTCCTTGTCGAGGCCGGCGGCCTCGATGACGCGAAACGCCATCACCTCGGTGGCGCTGCCAGGCGACCCGGTGGACACGCGCTTGCCCTTGAGATCCGACATCTTGTTGATGCCGCGGCCTTCGACGCTGACCACGTGCATGCGGTTGGGGTACAGGATCATCAGCGTCTTGACCGGCACCTTGTTGCCCTTGAACTTGTCTTCGCCGCGCGAGGCGTCGAGCGCCGCATCGACCATCGACAGCGCGATGTAGGGCTTGCCGCTGCCGATCAGCTTGAGGTTGTCGACCGAGCCGCCGGTGACCTCGGCGGTGGCCTGCATGCCGGGCACGAACTTCGACAGCGCCGCGGCGATGCCGCCGCCCAGCGGGTAGTACACGCCGCCGGTGCCGCCGGTGGCGATGGAGATGTTCTGCGCGCTGGCGCCCATCGACAGGGCCAGGCCGAGCAGCGCGGCGAGCGCGGGCTTGAGGGCTTTCATGACAGCCTCCGACGAGCCGCCTCTAGGAGGCTGGGCCCCCTCGGGGGGCAGCGAACGCAGTGAGCGTGGGGGCATGTTCATCTCCTGAGTGGCTGGAGGGCCTGCGTGCGGGGCACAGGCCGGCGGGTCGAATTCATTCTGGCACGCAGGTCGCGCAGAATCGCTCCACACTTTCCAGCAGGAACCAACCCGGAGCCGCCATGTCATTCGATTTCACCAGCCGGCGCGTCGTCGTCTGCGGCGGCAGCCGCGGCATCGGTCGCTCGATCGCGCTCGGCTTTGCGGCCGCCGGCGCCGCCGTGTCGATCTGCGCGCGCGGCCGCGACACCTTGGAGGCGGCCCGCGCGGAGATCGCCGGGCACGGCCACGCCGCGCACGCCGCACCCTGCGACCTCGCCGACGCGGCCTCGGTGGCGAGCTACGTCGCGCAGGCCGGCGAGGCGCTCGGCGGCATCGACGTGCTGGTCAACAACGCATCGGGCTTCGGCATGGGCGACGACGAGGCCGGCTGGGCTGCCGGCCTGGCGGTCGACGTGATGGCGATGGTGCGCGCCTCGCACGCCGCGCTGCCGCTGCTGGAAAAGAGCGGCGAGGGCGCGTCGATCATCCACATCTCGTCGATCGCCGGCTATCGTGCGTCGACGCGAACGCCGGCCTATGCCGCGGTGAAGGCGGCGATGATCAGCTACACCGCGAGCCAGGCTGCGATGCTGGCGGCCCGGCGCATCCGCGTGAACTGCATCGCGCCGGGCTCGATCGAGTTTGCGGGCGGCGTGTGGGACCAGCGCAAGAAGGCCAACGATCCGCTGTACGACCGCGTGCTCATGGGCATTCCGTTCGGCCGCCTCGGCACCCCGGAGGAGATTGCGGAGGTGGCGCTGTTTCTGGCGTCGCCGCATGCGCGCTGGGTGACCGGGCAGACGATCGCGGTCGACGGCGGGCAGTTGCTGGGCGGCTAAGGTGCCGCAGGCGCGCTATGCTGCCGCGTCACTCCGTGCCCTGGGCACACCCCGAGGAGCTTCGATGAACCCCACCTCCATGCGGCTGGGCCTGGTGGCCCTGCTGTTCGCCGCATCGGCCACGCCGGGCCTGGCCGAGAGCCTGGCCTCGTCGGCCGCCAGCGCGGGCTCGTCGGCGTCCAGCGCCGGCTCGGCGTCGTCCGGCAGCGTGTCGGACTCGTTCGCCAATTCGAGCAAGAGCTCGACCGGGACGCAGACGGCCGACGGCGACTACCGCGTGATCGAGGTCGCCGAGCTGGCCGATCGCCCCGACATGCTGCAGTTGACGCTGCAGGCCACGGCGGCGGCCAATGGAGCGCGCGAGTTGACGCTCAGGTTGCCGCGCCGGGCGCTCGAGCCGCGCGGCATCACCGCCGGCGACATCGTGAACGTGCGCAATCGCGACTATGGCGTGCAGTTCGCGCGCACCGATGGGCGCGCCGCGCAGGTGCCGTTCTTCCTGGTGCTGTTCGACGATTGGCAGCGCGAGCTCGAGCCGCGGCCCGTCACGCTCTGAGCGCTCGCAGCGTGGGCCGCGCCTGGCTGCTGGCCGCCTGGTTCGGTGCGGCCACCGCCGTCGCGCACGCGGCATCGGGCTCGCCGCAATACTGCGACCGGCCGACCCCGCCGAACGCGCGCCAGCAAGACCGCCTGCTGCAGTTCGCCGCCGTCATCCGGCGCGAGCTCGAGGCCAGCGGCCAGGACGTCGCGCTGATCGCGCGCTCGGGCATCGACCTCGCCCGCTTCAACCTGCGCTACTCGCACGCCGGCGTCAGCCTCAAGGCGAGCAGCAACGCGCGCTGGTCGGTACGGCAGCTCTACTTCGCGTGCGACGAAGGGCGGCCGCGCCTGTACGACCAGGGACTGGCCGGCTTCGTGCTCGGCACCGACAACCCGTCGGTGGGCTACGTGTCGATCGTCTGGTTGCCGCGCGAGCTCGCCGCGCCGCTGGAGCGCACCGCGCTCGACAATGCGCGCGCGCTGCGGCTGCTGGCGGCCGAGTACAGCGCCAACGCCTACCCGTTCAGCCTGCGCTACCAGAACTGCAACCAGTGGGTCGCCGAGCTGCTGGCCACGGCGTGGGGCAACCTGGACGACAGCGACGCGCTGCGGCGCCACGCGCAGGGCTGGCTGATGGAGCAGCGCTACGAGCCGCAGCCGGTGGAGGTGGGTTCGCACCTGCTGATGTTCGCAGGCCACTTCGTGCCCTGGATCCATTACGACGACCACCCCGAGTCCGATCGCTACGCGCTGCGCTTGCGCACCAGCCTGCCGACCTCGATCGAGGCCTTCGTGCAGGCGCAGGTGCCGGCGGCGCGGCGCATCGAGCTGTGCCACGACGAGCAGCGGGTGGTGATCCGCCGCGGTTGGAGCAGCTTCGGCGAGGGCTGCCGGCCCGGGCCCGCGGACGAGGTGATCGCGCTCGACTGATTCGCAGTGCTCAGGCGGCGCCGGTGACTTCGATGACTTTGTGAACGGCCATGGCGCGCTCCGGCAAGTGGCGGCGGCTGGCATCGGGCATGCACGCCCTGCCATGGCCGTCGAGTGCACGCTTGTAGCGCGCCGGTGCCGCCGCCGCCATCCCTAGCTGGCTGGCTCTCGAGTGCGCCGCCCCGATCGGCGGCTCGGCTCGAACTAGACGATGAAGAAGTCCGCTGCGCTGAGTGCCGTGCCTGGCGCCACGGTGGCGAACAGCATCTGAGCGACGCTGCCCGAGCCATCGGCGTCGTAGAACAACTGGCCGGTGGTGCCGTTGTAGACGATGCGGTCCGTCGCGTCGCCTGCCGCGGTGCCGGCGCGGAATGCGCCGGCGGCGAGCGCCCCGTTGGCGATCGCGCCGAACACCGTGTGGCTGAGCTGGATCGTGTCGTCGGCGGCGACGAAGCCCTGAACCTGGTCGACGTTGCTGCTGGCGTTCAGTGCGCTGGTGAAGCGAAAGATGTCGGCACCGGCGCCTCCGATCAGCACGTCGGCACCGCTGCCACCGTCGAGCGTGTCGTTGCCGGAGCTGCCGTTGAGCACGTTGGCGGCGCCGTTGCCGGTCAGCGTGTTGGCCAGCGCGTTGCCGGTGCCGTTGATCGCCGCGCCACCGGTCAGCACCAGCTTCTCGAGGTTGGCACCGAGCGTGCGGCTGACGCTGGCGCGCACCGTGTCGATCTCGGTGGCCGAGGTGCCGGTCTCGGTGGTCACGTCGCCCGCGTTGTCGACGACGTAGGTGTCGTTGCCGGCGGCGCCGACCAGGGTGTCTGCACCCGCTGCGCCGTCGAGCACGTTGGCCGCGGCGTTGCCGGTCAGCGTGTTGGCCAGTGCATTGCCGGTGCCGTTGATCGCCGCGCTGCCGCTCAGCACCAGCTTCTCGAGGTTGGCCCCCAGCGTGCGGCTGACGCTGGCACGCACCGTGTCGATCTCGGTGAGCGAGGTGCCGGTCTCGGTGGTCACGTCGCCTGCGTTGTCGACGACG
>DATDJF010000201.1:0-7591 GCA_036520715.1 Burkholderiaceae bacterium
CGCATCGTAGTAGATCGCCCTTCCGCTGCCGGGCGCGGCCGATGTCTCCTGAAGTGGCCGCAACAAGCCGTCCCCAAGCTGAAGCGCAGTTCGTGGGGAACAGCCCTTCGATCCGGATGGCTGAGGGGCCTTCCTTCTCCCGCACATCGAGCCGAATCAACGCTCCGTCGTGGCCAGGCACTGACGCACCATTGGCGCCTGCACGTGCGGGGCGCAGCGCGCTGACGCGATGGTGGGTTTGGGGTGCTGCGGACGGAGCATGTACACGCTCGACCTTCACACTGAGGATGCGACGATCAGTTGGAGCCGTGCAGTGCTGACGCGATGGTGGCAAACGGCCTTGCACAAGCCAAACTGCGAGCGGACATTCGATACTGTCGCCTATCGACCCGGAGCGGTCGGTTGCCGGTCGGACGAGCAGACATCCGCGTTGAAACCGCAGGAGGTTGACGTCTATTCGGCGCCTCAGCGCAACTGACTTTGTACCCAGGTGACGATTGCGACCGTCGGCAGCGCGCCGCTGCGGCGCGCCACCTCTTGGCCGCGATGAAACAGCACCATCGTCGGGATGCTGCGGATCCGGTGCCGCGCGCTGGTCTGCGGCGAGCGCTCGGTGTCGACCTTGGCGAAGCGCACGCCGGGTAGCTGCTGCGCGGCCGCCGCGAACTGCGGCGCCATCGCCTGGCAGGGGCCGCACCAGTCGGCCCAGTAGTCCACCAGCACCGGCAAGTCGGTGCCTTCGATGAACGCGCCGAACGAACCGTCGTCGAGCGCGACCGGCTGCGCATCCATCAGCGCCGCGCCACAACTCCCGCACGACGGCCCGTCACCGAGGCGTTGATCGGGCACGTGGTTCTTGCGGCCGCAGGATGGGCAGACGAGCTGCATCGTAGGGCCTCCGATCAGCAGCCGGCCTGCACGCCGAACCTGCGCAGGATGATCTCCAGCGGGCACCAGCGAGTGACGGCACTTTGCAGCAGGTTGGCGCCGACGAAAGCGGTGAGCGCCAGCCACCACGCGTTCACGTAGAGCGGGCTGCCCGGCACGCCCAACGCGAGCGACAGCAGGATGACGGTGCCTGCGAACAGGCGAACGATTTGCCACGAAGTCATGCGGGTTCTCCTTGAAGGTTCGAAACGGAAGGGGTGGGCGCCGGCGCCCGGCGATAGGCGACGAAATAAAGCAGCGGGATGACGACCAGCGTCAGCACGGTGCTGATCAGGATGCCGAAGATCAACGAGATCGCCAGGCCGTTGAAGATCGGGTCGTCGAGGATGAAGAAGGCGCCGAGCATCGCGGCCAGGCCGGTCAGCACGATCGGCTGCGCGCGCGTGGCGGCCGAATGCACCACGGCCTCTTTGAGTGCGACGCCCTGCTCGACCTGCAGCTGGATGAAGTCGACCAGCAGGATCGAGTTGCGCACGATGATCCCGGCCAGCGCGATCATGCCGATCATGCTGGTGGCGGTGAACTGCGCGCCGAGCAGCGCATGGCCCGGCATCACGCCGACGATCGTCAGCGGGATCGGCGCCATGATGATCAGCGGCGTCACGTACGAGCCGAACTGCGCGACGACTAGCAGGTAGATCAGGATCAACCCCACCGCATACGCCGCGCCCATGTCGCGGAAGGTCTCGTAGGTGACCTGCCACTCGCCGTCCCACTTCACCGCGTAACCGCGCCAGGCATCGGCGGGCTGGCGGATGAAGGTTTCGCCGAGCTTGCCGCCGTCGGGGGTGGCGATGTCGCGCAGCGCGCTGCGCACGGCGAACATGCCGTACAGCGGGCTGTCGAGCGCGCCGGCCATGTCGGCGACGACGTAGTTCACCGGCAGCAGGTCCTTGTGGTGCAGCGGCTGCTCGCGCAGCGTGTCGCTCACCGTGACCAGTTCGCGGATCGGCACCAGCTGCCCGGCGGCGCCGCGCACCGTTAGCTGCAGCAGCGTGTCGAGATCGCCCTGCGACGCGGCCGGCAGCTGCAGCAACGCCGGCGCCGGGTACTTGCTGGCGTCGTGCAGATAGGCCGCGGCCTCGCCAGCCAGGCCGGCGCGCAGCGTGCTGACGATCGCGTTTTGCGGCACGCCGAGCATCGCCGCCTTGCGGCGGTCGACCAGCAGCACTTTCTTCGGTGCGGCCGCGATGCTGCTGTCGTCGACGTCGACGAAGCCCGGCGTCTGCTCGAACAGCGCGCGCACCGCCTTGGCAACCTGGCGGCGCCCTTCGGCCTCGGGCCCGTAGACCTCGGCGACGATCGGCGACAGCACCGGCGGGCCGGGCGGCACTTCGACCACCTTGACGTTGGCGCCGAAGCGCCGGCCGATGCGCTGCAACTCGGGGCGCAGCCGCGTGGCGATGGCGTGACTCTGTTCGCTGCGCTCGTGCTTGTCGACCAGGTTCACCTGCAGGTCGCCGACCTCGCCGCCCGAGCGCAGGTAGTACTGGCGCACCAGGCCGTTGAAGTTGATCGGCGCGGCGATGCCGGCGTAGGCCTGGTAGTCGGTGACCTCGGGCTGGCGCGCGAGATGAGCACCGAGCTCGCGCAGCACCGCGGCCGTCTGCTCCAACGGCGTGCCGGCCGGCATGTCGACGACGACCTGGAACTCCGACTTGTTGTCGAAGGGCAGCATCTTCAGCACCACCAGGCCGAGCGCGGGCAGCGCCATCGACACCACGATCAGCGTGGCGACGGCGGCACCGAGCAGCGTGCGGTTGCGTGCACCGCGGCGCTCGTCGAGCAGCGGGCGAAACAGGCGCTCGAACAGCGGCCCCATCCTGGCGGCCAAGCCGGTGGGCTCGGCGTCGGCGTGCGCGCCCGGTGCATGCTTCATCCACAGGCGCGCCAGCCACGGCGTGACGACGAACGCGATCGCCAGCGACAGCAACATGCCCATGCTCGCGTTGATGGGGATCGGGCTCATGTAGGGGCCCATCAGTCCGGAGACGAACGCCATCGGCAGCAGCGCGGCGATCACCGTCAGCGTGGCCAGGATGGTGGGGCCGCCGACCTCGTCGACCGCGCCCGGAATCAGCTCGACCAGCCGCTTGTCGGGAAACAATGCCTGGTGCCGGTGGATGTTCTCGACCACGACGATCGCGTCGTCGACCAGGATGCCGATCGAGAAGATCAGCGCGAACAGCGACACACGGTTGAGCGTGAAGCCCCAGGCCCACGACGCGAACAGCGTGACGGTGAGCGTGAGGATCACCGCGGCGCCGACGATCGCGGCCTCGCGCCGCCCGAGCGCCAGAAAGACAAGTGCCACCACCGACGCGGTGGCGAACAGCAGCTTCTGGATCAGCTTGCTCGCCTTGTCGTTCGCGGTGGCGCCGTAGTTGCGCGTTTCGGCGACACCCACGCCTTGCGGGATCAGCGTGTTGCGCAGCGCTTCGACGCGGCGCATCACCGCGTCGGCGACGTCGATCGCGTTCTCGCCGGGCTTCTTGGTCACCGCGATCGTGACGGCCGGAAACTCCTCGGCCTGCGCGCCTTTCACGATGCCGTGCCACACATAGCGCTGCGCCGGCGGCGCGCCATCGCGCACGCTCGCGACCTCCTGCAGGAACACCGGACGGCCGCCATGCGTGCCGACTACCAGCTCGCCGACCTCGCGCGCGTCGCGCAGGAACGGACCCGCTTCGAGCGCCACGGCGCGGTTGCCGCTGAGCAGTTCGCCCACCGGCAGTCCGAGGTTCGCCGACTGCAACGCCTGGCGCACGTCGCCCACCGTCGTGCCGGCGCCGGCCAGGCGCGCCGGATCGATCTCGACCAAGACCGCGCGACCCGGGCCGCCGACGGTCACGACCTCGCGCGTGCCCGCCACGCGTTTCAGATCGGCCTCGACGCTGTGCGCCACGCGTTCCAGATCGAACGGGCCGCTCGTCCCGTCGCGCGCGAACAGCGTCAGCGTGACGATCGGCACGTCGTCGATGCCCTTCGGCTTGATCAGCGGCGCACCGACGCCCAGGCCCGCCGGCAGCCAATCGGCGTTAGCCTGCACGGTGTCGTACAGCCGCACCAGCGCCTCGGTGCGTGGCACGCCGACCTTGAACTGCACGGTGATCACGGCCAACCCGGGTTGCGAGACCGACATCACGTGCTCGATGTCGGCGATCTGCGACAGCACCTGCTCGGCCGGCGTGGCGACCATCTGCTCCACGTCGCGCACCGACGCGCCCGGAAACGGGATCAGCACGTTGGCCATCGTCACGTTGATCTGCGGCTCCTCCTCGCGCGGCGTGACGAGCACGGCGAAAGCACCCAGCAGCAGCGCCACCAGCGCCAGCAGCGGCGTGATCTGCGCTTGTTGGAACCAGGCGGCGATGCGGCCGGAGATGCCCAGGCGTGAGTTCATTGCATGAGCCTTCAGTCGAGGCGGGCCGCGGCCTGCGGATCGAGCACGACCCGCTCGGCCGCCGAAAGACCTGTCAGCACTTCGATGTGGTCGCCACTGACCGGCCCCAACCGCACCTGGCGCAGCAAAGCGCGGCCGTCGCTGCCGAGCACGTAGACCGCGGTCAGCTCGGCGCGTCGCACCACGGCCCGCGCCGGCACGTAGAGGCGCGCGCCGGAGCTGCTGACCACCGGCAGCCAGGCGCGAGCGAACATGCCGGGCGTCGCACCGGTCATTCCCGCGGGCAGATCGAGACGGAGCTCGAGCGTGTGCGTTGCAGGATCCACCGTCGGCAGCAACTGCGTCTTCACCGGTGTGATACGCCCGGCGGTCGCGCCGGGCAGTTCGACCTGCATCGCCGCTCCCGGCTTTAATCGCGCCGCCACCGTCTGCGGCACCGCCACGCTGATGCGCAGGCTGCGCGGGTCGTACACCGTGAGCAGCGCGCGGCCCGGCATCGCCATGTCGCCGAGCACCACGGCCACGTCGGACACGACGCCGTCATAGGGCGCCTTCACCACGTAGAAGCCCGACTGCGTGCGTGCGGCGCCGGCGCTTGCCAGCTGCGCGGCCGCTTCGGCCTGCGACGCCTTGTACTGGGCCTCGGCGCGGTCGAGCGCGGCTTTGCTGATGTAGTTCTGTTGGAACAACTGCTGCTGACGCTCGAAGTCCCTGGTGGCGGCTTCCTGGGTGGCGCGCGCGGCCAGCACCTGCGCCGCGCCGGCAGCGGCGGTCTGCTCGGCCGCGCGGGCATCGAGCCGCAACAGCACTTGGCCAGCCTTCACCGTGTCACCGGCCTTCACGTCCAGTGCGACGACGGCCCCCGCAACCTGCGCTGCGACCGCGGTCTGGCGTATCGCCTGCACGACGCCGTCGAAGCCGCTCACATCGGCGCCACCACTCGAGATGACAGGGGCGGTGGGCAGCGTCGGCGGCGCGGCGGGAGCACCGCCCGCGCTAGCCACCGCGAAGGCGAGCAGCGCGACCACAACGATGCCTCGATGGGTATCGCGTCTGATGAGGGCCTGCGCCGGTGTGTGCATGGTCAACTTCTGTGCCTGCGTGTATTATCAACTAAGTAGCTAAATAGTCAAATGCCTGCTTAGTCAATCGCATCAGGCGGCGATGGGGCATCATGTCGATCCGACAACCCCCTCGTGTCCGCGCATGCAAGGTCTACCCCCGGAGGCGCTCGAACAGGTGGCCGCGTACTTCCAGGCGCTGTCGGAGCCGACGCGCCTGCAGATCCTCAACCTGCTGCGCAGCGGCGAGCGCAGCGTCGGCGAACTGGCGCAGCTGTGCGGCTACACGTCGGCCAACATCTCGCGCCATCTCGCGTTCCTCACACGGCAGGGCCTCGTGGCGCGCGAGAGCCGCGGCACCAGCGTGTACTACCGCATCGCCGACGAATCGGTGTACGCGCTGTGCGACCTCGTGTGCGACAACATCGCTCGCCACCTCAACCGCGCCGCCAGCGGCCGCCAGGTGTTCACGCGCAGCGCTCGGCCGGCAGCCAAGGCGCGAGCGCGCCGCGTGTGAAGGCGGTGAAGCGGCAGCCTTCACGCGACGCCGGATCGAGTCACTGCGCGGCTTGCGCGCCGGGGGGACGTGCGTCGACACCTCGCCGCCAGCATGAGCGACTTTCTCGCGGGCGTGAACCGCATGCTGGCAAGTGCCGCAGAGAAGGCGGGCGCCTTCAGCGTCGACTCGGTGGAGGTGCAGTGCCAGATCAGGGGCGGCGGAAAGATCGGGTTCGCCGGCACCGGGCTCGACTTGAGCGGTGGTTCGTCGCTGAAGCTCGTGCTCAAGCGCAAGGCACCGTAGACATTGGAACTCCAGCGCATGCTGCCTTGGGCTGCAGCCGTCGCGTGACTTGTAGCCCATCACTGAACATTTCAGCTAAGTGCCTGACTCACCCTCGCATCCGGAGTCCCACGATGTCCCAGAGAGTCTCAAGTTCGCGGGCTGTCAATCCGTAGGTCCCTGGTTCGAGCCCAGGTCGGGGAGCCAAGGAGATTCGTGAAGCAGAGGCCTTGCAGCGATGCAAGGCCTTTTTCTTTGTCTGACGCAATTGGAAGCTTCCAATCTCGTGTCGTGCCCGAAGCCGCAGCCGTTGCGACAGCACTGACCTCTCCCTCGGTGGACCAGCGCACAAACACGCTGGGCGAGGCGACTCAGTAGCGACACGCAAATCGTCGGCCAACCCGGACATGGGTTGTCGCTGTCCGCCTTGCCGATGCGGTGTCGTTTCACCGATGCGTCCGGATCGAAGCCGACATCGTAGGTCGCGCAGATCGTTCGTGAAGTGGCAGTGCCGACCCGGCGCACTGCGACACCCCATTCGGGAGGAGCCTGTCATGGGTTGGTTGTTCGTCGCGCGTCTGAAGCCTTTCGTGATGCTGGCCGCGTTCGCGAGCCTGGTGCTGAACCTGGCGCTGCTGATGCCGACGCTGTTCATGGTGCAGGTGTTCGACCGCGTGTTCGTCAGCCGCAGCCTCGAGACGCTGGCGATGCTGAGCCTGCTGGTGCTGCTGGCGTTGGCGCTGGCCTGGTTCATGGACCTGGTGCGCGCACGGGCGCTGGCGCAGGCGGCCGAGAGCGTCGATGGCCTGCTGGCCCCGGCCGCGCTCGCACGCGCGCTGCAGCGTGCCGCCGGGCCCGAGCGCAGCAGCGAGCCCGAGGCGCTGCGCGACGTGGCGCAGCTGCGCAACTTCCTCGGCAGCAGCGGCGTGCTGGCTTTGTTCGACGCCCCCTGGCTGCCGCTGCACCTGCTGGTGATCACATTGATGCACCCCCTGCTGGGCGTGGCCGCCACACTGGGCGCAAGCGGCCTCGTGCTGCTGGCCGTGCTGACCGAGCGGCTGACGCGCGAGCGTACGCACACGCTGCAGCAGCGGCAGCGCGCGACATCGCGGCGATCGCATTCGCTGTTGCGCCATGCCGAGGTGATCGCCGGCATGGGCATGGCGGCCGCCGCCGTGTCAGGCTGGTCGCGCCAGCACCAGAGCGCGCGCGACGCGCAGGCCGAGCTCGCCCGGCGCTCGACCTTGCTGGCGGCCACCGCACGCATCGCACGCCAGGCGCTGCAGGTGGCGCTGCTGGCCGTCGGCGCCTGGCTCGTCGTCGGCGCCGACGCCTCGGCCGGCATCATGGTCGCGGCGACCATCCTGCTCGGCCGTGCGCTGATGCCGGTCGAGCAGT